>DFHS01000011.1:0-3841 GCA_002372695.1 Bacteroidales bacterium UBA3717 | reverse complement strand
GCAAAAGGCAATTTCTTCATAGTACCTTTGCATCGTCGTTCGGGAAAGAGGGCGAGACAAGGCAGAAAGATGACGTCTAACCTCTGCTTAACCTCTGCTTAACCGCCCCTACGTTATAATTAACATTATAAACCTTTAAAACCAAACCTAAACAACTATGGCAAAGTATGTTCCTATTGAGATGGTCAAGTCGTATAGCGGCAAGATCTGCGAACACTCCGATGTGTATTTTGCGAAGAAAGGTAATACCCTGTACACGGGTAAGATCTGTAATCCTCGCACCAAACCGTTCAGCGAGCAAGAACTGGCGCGTCAGACGAAGTTCCGTCAGGCGATTGCGGCTGTCAATGCGTTGACGGTAGAGCAGAAGACCGCTTATGCTACTGCGTTCAAAAACCAGAGCAAGTACGGCACGCTGCGCGGATACATGTTCGCACAGGAGTACGCAAAGATTGGCGCTTAATGCGCCGCTTTGCGACCCAGTTAACAAGAGTAATTAACCATTAAACCAAACCTTAACATTATGGCAAAAGTAGCATGGCAAGCCGGTATTGACTATGTATCCGGCGCATTGTGTAAGTGCGGCAAGAAAGCACCGCACAAGCATGGTCGAATGTTGCTTGCGACGCACCGTAGGGCTGCGACCACGAGCGATTCGTGCAACCGCATTTACTTGCGAGACGAGTCGAACTTCACGAAGTCGAACAGCACGAATTCTGTATGGGCTCGTACGCGCTTCGAGGGTATTGCGGCTCTCGTCGATTATCGTCGCAAGGATTTGTCTCGAATCACCCAAGACCAAATCAACTTCTTGGCTCAGCGTAACAACCCGGGCGGCAAGAAGACGATGAAATCCTATTACTGGTACATCTGCGGTCTGGAGTGGGATTCGGAGCACCCGCGCTCGTAAGCGGCAAGTTAACGCTCGCGTGGGCTTCGGCCTACGCGGGCAGCGCTTGGGCTAAGGCTTAATACGATGAACAAAATTTGTTCAAAGGAATTTTCGCCTTGCCCTACGCTCTCCCCACAAATTAAAATTTGTCGGGGACCCCAAATTAACATTATTAACCTCTAAAAGAAAAGTATTATGAAACCGAACATTCAGCTAATAACGGCAGCGGTGCTGTCCATCGGTGGGCTGGTGGTGCTGTTCTGCGGGATCTTCATAGAGCCACAAGGTCAGATTCATGAGAGTTTGCTCATCGGATTTGGCGAGGTTGCAACCTTTGCAGGAGCGCTATTCGGTATAGACTACACCTACAAATACCGCAGCAAAAATGACAAGCATCCACCTAATTCGCAGGACTAAAGACGGCAAAGCCGTGCGCGGGTGCTTGCGTTTTGAAGGGCGAGAGATAGCGACGCTTGAGAATGTAGATTATATCATACCAGTTGGGATATATGAGGTCAGAGTGACCTACTCACCACGTTTCAAGCGTATGCTGCCTATGGTGATGCAAGTTCCCGGACGCAGCGGTATCCGATTTCATCGGGGCACGAGACCTGAACACAGCAAGGGATGCATATTGGTAAGTGCAGCCAACGAGCAAGAACTTACCGCGAAATGGCTTGCGTTGCAAGCGAGTAATGAACCTATTAAACTTACGATTGAAAATGAAAACTGAAAGCGAAGAAAAAGACTGGGTGAAAGTTCTGTACGAAGTCATCCTTAAGATCCTCACGCTGGGTTTCTACCACGTAGAGAAGCACAGAAAAAGTTGATAGAGGGCGTCCGCAAGGGCGCCTTCTTTGTGTAGCAAAATTCTTAGCCGCAAGGGCACGATTAATGCAGAGCATTGTTCACAGATTCACAGATTCACACAAAATTGTGAGAAAATACGGCATACGATGCCGTGCTAACTGACGAAGAGAGAATCACCACCGGAGGTAACAGCCAAAACACTACACCCCGCATGGCTCCGTTGTCATATACGGGCAGGCGAGACTGAAAGTGAGACGGATATGAGAACCCACACGGCACGAACGTGGAGAGAGTACCGGCGCGGCACTAATCTGCCTATGTGCAAGCCCACAAACTAACAGCGGAGAAAGTAAAAATTAGAAGACGGCATACTACGAAAAACGCTACACTCGACCGATAGTAATTTTAAGAAAAATAAAAGCCCCCCTTTAAAATTTTGTCGTGAAACGACAGTAAAAAAATATGCCCTTTTTCAGAGATGCTCATATGCGAGCAGCCGGAGAATAAAAAGCAGGGGCAGGAAAACTGAAAGTTCCTGCCCCAAACCATTACGCGAAGATGCGATTACTCTTGCATCAACAATTGCATGACAACCTTTGCTGAATAAGCTACCGGCGTACCCGGGCCGAAGATGGCGGCAACACCGGCTTTGTAGAGGAAGTCGTAGTCCTGCGCGGGGATGACACCACCGGCAGTGACCATGATATCCGGACGGCCGAGTTTCTTGAGCTCCTCGATGACCTGCGGGATGAGGGTCTTGTGACCTGCCGCAAGCGAGGAGACACCCAGTACATGGACATCGTTCTCCACCGCCTGTTTGGCTGCCTCTGCCGGAGTCTGGAACAAGGGTCCCATATCCACATCAAAGCCGCAATCGGCATAACCGGTGGCTACCACTTTGGCGCCACGATCATGGCCGTCCTGTCCCATCTTTGCAATCATGATACGGGGTTGACGACCTTCTTTCTTGGCAAACTCTGCCGTGAGACGACAAGCTTCCTGGAAGTTATCGTCGTTCTTAGTACCTGAAGCGTACACGCCTGAAATAGTTCTGATGGTTGCTTTATAACGTCCTACGACTTTCTCGCAGGCATCGGAGATCTCGCCGAGCGAAGCGCGGAGACCGGCGGCCTTGACAGCGAGTGCGAGGAGGTTCTCACCCTTACCGCCGTCAGCCCATTTCTGTACGGACTCGGTGATCTCGGCAAGAGCAGCCTGCACAGCTTTCTCATCGCGGTTAGCACGGAGTTCAGCCAAACGGGCTACCTGCTGCTCACGAACGGCGGTGTTATCAATCTCGAGGATGTCAATCGGGTCTTCGTGCTCAAGACGATACTCGTTGATACCGATGATTTTCTGTTTGCCGGAGTCGATACGCGCCTGTGTACGAGCGGCGGCTTCCTCGATACGCATCTTAGGAATACCGGTCTCGATAGCTGCAGCCATACCGCCGAGTTTCTCTATCTCCTGGATATGTGCCCACGCTTTCTCCATGAGTTCCTGCGTGAGGGTCTCTACGTAGTAGGAACCGCCCCACGGGTCAATCTCCTTGCAGACCTTGGTCTCCTCCTGGATGTAGATCTGGGTGTTACGTGCGATACGAGCGGAGAAGTCCGTCGGCAGTGCGATAGCCTCGTCGAGTGCGTTGGTGTGCAGGGACTGAGTGTGACCGAGTGCAGCTCCCATAGCCTCGATACAGGTACGACCGACATTGTTGAACGGGTCCTGCTCGGTGAGCGACCAACCGGAGGTCTGACAGTGCGTACGGAGTGCCATGGATTTGGGGTTCTTGGCACCGAAAGACTTGACGATCTTCGCCCACAACATACGTCCTGCACGCATCTTGGCAATCTCCATGAAGTGGTTCATACCGATCGCCCAGAAGAAGGACAGACGCGGTGCGAAAGTGTCCACATCCATGCCGGCGTTGACACCTGCGCGGAGGTACTCCATACCGTCGGCAAGCGTGTAAGCCAACTCGATATCTGCCGTCGCACCGGCTTCCTGCATGTGGTAACCGGAGATAGAGATGGAGTTGAACTTAGGCATGTTCTGCGAGGTGTATTCGAAGATGTCGGCGATGATCTTCATGGAGAACTTAGGCGGGTAGATATAGGTGTTACGCACCATGAACTCCTT
>DFHS01000024.1:1095-62484 GCA_002372695.1 Bacteroidales bacterium UBA3717 | reverse complement strand
TAAGCAAAGAAAATTAAAAAGAAAAAGTCCTGTCCTGTCCCATCCGTCTAACTAATAGGGCAGGACAAGACAGGACAGGACAAAAAAAATTTTAATCATGGACTATTTAATCGTAGAGGAATTTAATCGTTTCTGGGCTCTCTTTGCCGTGAATGAGCGACTGTACCCGCACCGCCGCGCCTGTACGCTCAATCTCTGGATGAAGATGCCCCAAGAGAAACGGAGTGCTATCATCGAGGAACTGGAGCGCTACGGCCCGCCGCCGAACCGTAACCCATATTTCTTCGTTCAGGACTTCGGCCGCCCGCGTACGCAGACCCTCTCTTTCAACGAGTACTATATGCAGTACGGGACGACGGAGGAACGCGACGGATGGAAAATGACCAACCCCACCGGGAAGCAAGTCATTTATATCAAACAATCTTAAACAATTTTTAACAATCTTAAAATTATGGCAAAGTATCAATTAGACCGCACTACGGGTATCGAGACGATCTCGGGTGCTATCTCACGTCGCCGCAGATCCGATGGCTCCGTCGAGGCGTGGATCATGACGAAAAAAGGCAGAATGTACCATCGTATCTACAAACGCACCACACCTCTCTCTGTGAATGAGATCTCAGCTCGTTCGCTTTTCTCAAAAGTCGCGGCGGAAGTCAAGCTTAGAAAAGTAGCCGGAGACCCGAGACCCGGACCTGCTATCTTTAAGGAAATCTATACACTTCTCAAACAGCAACAGACCGAAACTATATCGGGGGCAAAAAGGGGGCATAAAGGAGGCAAGTGCTAATCAAATTTATTTTTCGATGAAAAAGAAATATTATTTTTATTCCATTATGACGTGTCTGGAGAAAGCTATCCAATACCCCGTTGAATTCCGGGACTTACAGATTCTTATCTATGGTTGGAGAGTGAAACACCGTCTGCCGGTTTATCATTTCTATGGCCGGAATTATATGACCGAACCGGAGATACGCTCCTTCTCCCGATACGCAGGCTACGACCTCTCGCAAGACTCGGAATAACAAAAATCAAGGGTTTTACTTGCTGAACACTCGCGATTATTTGCCCGTTTCGCAAAAAAGCAGTACCTTTGCACCGTCTTTCCGAAAGATAGGATAATGAACCTGCGGAGCGTCTATCGCCATCCCCTCAGTTCCAAGGGTTCAGAAAGGGAGATTCTGAAAGGCCGTGCACGTACAATCAAAAACCTAAACCTTATGTCCAAACAACAAATCATCAAAATCGTCATTTCCGTGCTCATAGCGGCACTGACGGCATTGGGAGCCGCCTTCGGGTTGACCTCATGCAATGTGACGAGAACCATCACGACGCGGTCGGAAGCATGGCAGAAAGGCGACACCTCTGTCATCATCCAAACCAAAACCGTCGAGAGTTACAACGCTGAAAAGCGTTTGTAACGGAGAAAACCTCTTCTCTTACGACGGCAGTCGGAAGTATTAACCTAATTATTAACTATTTTCCCCTCTCACAGCAAGGAGGGTCCCCGTTTATTTAACGGAGCGGTATAAACCTTTGCACACCGATTGCTGAACGCGAATGGCATTAATGAAAGTAGGCCCCGCGGGTATTGAGACCATCAGCGGAGCCCTGAAACGACCGAAAAAACAAGATGGTCACAACCACGGCAACTATCTCGTTGCCACCCACCGCACCTCGGCGACCACTAACCCCAATTGTCAGCGTCTGTACGCCTTCGATCCGGATCGCTACAAACGCACTTCTCCGCTGACGCAGCGTGAGCACCAGATCCGCAACCGCTTCATCGGCGTGGCAGCGATGATCCGGGAGCGCAGTCATGACCTGTCGAAGATCACGACCGACCAGCAGACCTTCATCGCTCAGAAGAACGAGCCGAACGGCGCAAAGACCATGAAACAGTGGTATTGGAAAATTTGCGGCGCTGAATGGGATCAGCAGCACGCGTAAATTTTCCACGGGGTCCCCGACGGATGTTTTACATCCGGTGGGGAGAGCGGAGCTGCCCCGAGTATTTACTACCTGAACGTAGTTTAGGTACATATACGAGGGGTTTGCCCGCGAGGCGCGTCTGCGGTCAAGAGTGGGATCAGGCGCACAGCTAATCCCCGCGGCTGACAACCGCAATTAAGAGAAGCGACCTTTTGGGGTCGCTTTTTTGCATATATCAAAAAAAGTTTGAGTAACTTCGAGGGCACCGACACGGCTTTGCCGTCCCACCTCGAAATTACGGTCGCACGTTTGTGCTCATACACAAGCTCTCAGCCCACAAAACTTAAATTAATTTAATTTTTTGGTCTAATTTCTTGCGTATGTCAAACTTTTGTTGTAACTTTGCACGCTTTTTGTAAATTAACCGTATTATGGCTTTAAAAGATACTATTCAAACATTACTGTCGCAGGTGTCTGAGATACAGGCGAACAATGCCGAGGAGTTAGAGGCATTGCGTATCAAATATCTCAGTAAGAAAGGTGAGATCACGGCGTTGTTCAATGAGTTCCGCACGGTGCCGAATGATCAGAAACGTGAGTTAGGACAGCTGCTGAACCAGCTTCGTCAGGAGACGGAAGGACGGATCAACGAGTTGCGAGAGCAGTTCGAGGCAAAGCAGGCCGAGGCGGAAAAACCGGATTTGACCCGTACTCCTGATCCTATTGCGTTAGGCACGCGTCACCCGCTGTCGTTGGTGCGTGAGGAGATAGAGGATATCTTCTCGAGAATCGGTTTCACGATTGCGCAAGGTCCCGAGGTGGAGGACGACAAGCACGTGTATGGCATGCTGAACTTCGCACCGGAGCACCCGGCGCGTGACATGCAGGATACCTTCTTCATCGAGAAAGAGAAAGGCGTCCAGAAGCCGACGGACGTGCTGCTTCGTTCGCATACCTCGTCCGTGCAGACGCGCGTGATGACGAGTCAGAAGCCGCCGATCCGTGTACTCTGTCCCGGTCGTGTCTATCGTAACGAGGCCATCTCGGCACGTGCGCACTGTTTCTTCCATCAGGTGGAGGGACTCTATATCGACAAGAACGTGAGCTTCGCCGACCTGCGCGAGGCGTTGCTGTATTTCTCGAAGGAGATGTTCGGTCCGGAGACGAAGATCCGCTTGAGACCGAGTTACTTCCCGTTCACGGAGCCGAGCGCCGAGATGGATATCAGCTGTAACATCTGCGGCGGCAAGGGCTGCTCGTTCTGCAAAGGCACCGGATGGGTGGAGATCCTCGGTTGCGGTATGGTCGATCCGAACGTCCTCGAGGCCTGCGGTATCGACAGCAAGGAGTACAGCGGCTATGCCTTCGGTATGGGCGTAGAGCGTATCACGAACCTCAAATACAGAGTGAAAGACCTGCGTCTGTTCTCCGAGAACGACGTACGTTTCCTCAGACAGTTTGAGAGTTGCTGAGAGTTGAAAGTAGAAAGTCGAAAGTAGAAAGTCGAAAGTGTAATTAACCTATCTATAGTATGAAAGAATACAATCTAACCACGAAGATGCGGGCTTACCGCTGGGACGAGTTGACGGACGAGCAACGCGAGGTACTGACCATCGCCAAGGAGCAGACGAAGCACAGCTACTGCCCGTACAGCCATTTCCATGTGGGTGCGGCGGCGAAGTTAGCGAACGGCGAAGTGATCCGTGGCTGCAACCAGGAGAATGCCGCATACCCGAGTGGTCTTTGCGCAGAGCGCAGCGCGCTCTTTGCTGCGGGAGCACAATACCCCGAAGAGCCGGTGATGAAATTAGCTATCGCGTGCTTCACGGGCGGACATTTTACCAAAGAGCCGGGTGCACCCTGTGGCGCCTGCCGGCAGGTGATGCTCGAGACCGAACACCGGTACGGCGGGAAGATGGAGGTGCTGCTCTACGGCGAGGAGGAGACGTATGTCTTTGAGTCTGCCGCAGACCTGCTGCCGCTGATCTTCGTGAAGGAGAATCTGAAAGGGTGAAGATAATTGATAATTGATAGTTGATAGTTGAGAATTGTTAAGAAAATAGACATTTACTTGCTCCGGAATTTTCTGGGGCTGTTTTTGGCTACTTTCTTTATTGCGATCTTCATCCTGCTGATGCAGTTCATGTGGATGCACGTGAACGACCTGGTAGGCAAGGGAATAGGGTTGGACGTCTTGGCGGAGTTTTTCGTCTATGCCGCGGCGTCGGTCGTGCCTTTGGCGCTGCCGTTAGCCATCCTGCTCAGTTCGCTTATCTCGTTTGGTAACTTAGCGGAGAAATTCGAGCTCACGGCGATGAAAGCAGCGGGCATATCGCTTTTCCGCATCTTACGGCCGTTAGCCTTCGCCGTTGCGCTACTGAGCGTCGGGGCGTTTTTTTTTAGCAACAACGTCCTGCCCAAGTCTCAGATGAAGCTCTGGGCGCTGATCTTTTCTCTGAGGCAGAAGAGCCCGGAGTTGCAGATCCCCGTGGGGGAGTTCTACGACGAGATCAGCGGCTATCACATCTACGTGCGCGAGAAGACGAGTCATGGCGATCTGCTGAACATCATGATCTACGACTACTCGGACGGTTTTGCGAACGCGAAGGTGATGGTTGCTGACACGGGTAGGCTGAGTACCAGCGCCGACAAGCGATACCTGATGTTAGACCTCATCAGTGGCGAGTCCTTCGAGAACCTGAATAAGAAACAACAACGCGCCACGGGTACGACGAACAGCATCCCCTATCGCCGGGAGACGTTCGCCTACAAACGCATCATCATCGATTTTGCGACGGACTTCAACCGATACGACGAGTCGCTGTTGGAGGACCAGCATGTGAGCAAGAACGTCGCACAACTGATACAATCCATCGACTCCGTCCAGGAGGTGTCGCGCGCCACGAGTCGCGAGCAGAGCAACCGGCTGATCGACGAACGCTATTTCGGCCGTGACTACTCGCGCACGAAAGTGCCGGTACCGACGACCATTACGGCGGAAGAGCGACGGACGCATGACTTGGACTCGCTTTGGGCGTCGCTCACGCTGGAGCAGAAGAGGCGTTTCTACTCCCTGGTGCAGGAGAAAGCACAGAACTACCGCGACCAGGTGGATTATAACGCGATAATCCTGGACGACGCCGACCGATATATCCGTAAGCATGCCATCGAGCTGCACCGGAAATTCACGCTCGCGTTCGCGTGCCTGATCTTCTTTTTTATCGGCGCGCCGTTGGGTGCGATCATCCGCAAGGGCGGATTGGGTGCACCGGTCGTAATCTCCGTCATCCTGTTTATCGTCTATTATATCATCGACAACACGGGATACAAGATGGCTCGCGAGGCATTGTGGCCGACTTGGGCGGGCATGTGGCTTAGCTCGTTCGTGCTCCTGCCGACGGGTATCTTCCTGACTTACAAAGCCGCAACCGACTCGCCGATCTTCAACCCCGAGGCATGGTCGATTCGCGCCAGGAACCTGTTTGTACGTATTAAGAATTATGAGAATCAATACTATAGAGGAAGCCTTAGAAGACTTCAAACAAGGAAAATTCGTGATCGTCGTGGATGACGAGGATCGCGAGAACGAAGGAGATTTCATCATCGCCGCCGAGGCTATCACCCCGGAGAAAGTGAACTTCATGCTCCAACACGGGCGTGGGGTCTTATGCTGCCCGATCACGGAGCAACGCTGCGCCGAGCTGGACCTGATGCACCAGGTGGCGAACAACACCTCGATGCTCGGTACGCCGTTCACCGTGACGGTTGATAAGTTAGAGGGCTGCACGACCGGTGTATCTGCAGCAGACCGTGCGGCTACTATCCGTGCGTTAGCGGACCCGGCTTCGAAGCCGGAGACTTTCGGCCGTCCTGGACATATCAATCCGTTATACGCCCGCGCAGGAGGTGTCTTGCAGCGTGCGGGACATACCGAAGCAGGTGTCGATCTGGCGAGACTGGCTGGTTTTCGGCCGGCAGCGGCGCTGATAGAGATCATGAACGCCGACGGTACCATGGCGCGTATGCCGCAACTGCAAGAGGTGGCGAAGGAGTTCGACCTGAAGATCATCACCATCAAGGACCTCATCGCCTATCGGCTTAATGAGCGCTCGCAAGACGAGCTCAATGATGAAATGATCGCGGACAAGCCGCTCAATGATGGTCTTATTGAGCGCGGCGAGACGGTCTTCCTGCCGACGCAGAGCGGAGAGTTCATGCTCACGCCGTTCCGCGACTTGACGACGGGATTAGAGCATGTGGTGCTGACCAAAGGCGAGTGGACAGAGGACGAAGCGGTGCTCTGCCGCGTGCACTCGTCCTGCATGACCGGAGATATCTTCGGTTCCCAACGCTGCGAGTGTGGCGAGCAACTGAAGAAAGCTATGCAGATGATCGAGGCGGAAGGCAAGGGTATCATCGTCTATATGAACCAAGAGGGCCGCGGTATCGGTCTGATGAATAAGATCCGCGCGTACAAACTTCAGGAACAGGGCGACGACACCGTGGAGGCGAATATCCATCTGGGCTTCCGTCCTGACGAACGCAACTACGGCGTGGGAGCGCAGATACTTCGCAAGATGGGCGCCTGCAAACTGCGGCTCATGACCAACAATCCTGTGAAGCGCGTGGGCCTGGAGAGTTACGGCATCGAGATCGTCGAGAACGTGCCTATAGAGATCCAACCGAACCGTTGGAACGTGCGATACATGCGGACCAAAAAAGAAAAAATGCACCATGACTTGAAGCTCGTCTGAGGTTTTGGCACGGTATTTGAAGGATCAAGGTAACGAAGTACCGATAGATCGATTTATCGAGATTTCGAAAACCCTTTAAAACATTACAATTATGAAAAAATTAACTACACTTCTGATGGCGCTGATGCTCGTGAGCACAGCATTATGGGCGGAAGAGACAGTTACTGTTTCCGCTAAGAGTACCGACATCTCTGAAGGACTCGATCTGAAGGTTGTAGCTAAACTGTTCGCAGAGGCTAAGAACCTGGAGGAGTTCGAGACGATGCTCAACAACCCGGACAGCGCGTTCTGTAACTTGGATCTGAACGGCGACGGGCAAGTCGATTATCTTCGTGTCGTAGAGACCGGCGAGGGTAACAAGCGTCTGATCGTTTTGCAGGCGGTGCTGGCGAAGGATATCTTCCAGGACGTAGCCTCCATATATGTGGAGAAAGACGAGCAGAACGAGGTTTCCGTTCAGGTAGTTGGCGACGAGTATGTATATGGTACGAACTACGTGATAGAGCCGGTTTATGTCTATCGTCCGGTGATCTACGACTGGTTCTGGTCTGACGCATGGTACGCATGGAACAGCCCTTGGTACTGGGGTTATTGGCCGGGATGGTGGTACGCACACGCTTGCTGGGCACATGACTGGTATTGGCATCGTTGCTACACCTATCATCACCACCACTACTGCTGCTCTTTCCGTCACGCACGCGAGGTACGCCGCGGCTACCATGATTTGCATCGGAACGTAGCCCGCAGAGAGTACGCCACGGCGCATCCCGATCGCTCTTTCACACGCCGCAACAGCGGTATGACCAACGCACGGGAGATACGCAGTACTACGACCACCCGTACCAGCGCTCGCGTAGCTACTCCGACAGCAGGCGCTCGCACCTCGGCTCGTACGGCCAATCCTGCAACCGCTCGTAACACGTTCGGCAGCACGACGAGAACATCCGGCGCAACGACGAGAACCTCCGGCGCGACGACGAGAACATCCAGTAGCCCGAGTAGTACCAGCAGCACCAGGACATCCAGTAGCACAAGAACTCGTTCGACGAGCGCAGTAAGTCGCTCCACGGCAAGTACCGCAAGAACGAGTAGCGCAACGACCCGTACGTCCTCTGCTACGCGTACCTCAAGTCCTTCGACGCGTTCGAGCGGTAGCTCTTACGGAGGCAGCCGTAGCAGCGGCTCCGGCACCTACAGCGGCGGTGGCCGTTCCAGCGGAGGTTACTCCGGAGGCGGTGGCTACAGCGGCGGTGGAAGAAGCAGTGGAGGCGGCGGTGCTTCCTCCGGCGGAGGCGGCAGACGCAGATAAACCAAAAGGATGACCCCAATCGAGGTCATCCTTTTTCTTGAGATAGTGCATCAATGCACGATGCTAATGGGCAGCGAGCATGTTCTCCGGGTCGAGCAGTTTATCCAGCTGCTCTTTGCTCAGCAGCCCGTGCTCTAACACAAGATCATACACGCTCTTTCCGGTTTCCAATGCCTCTTTGGCAATTTTCGTCGAGGCCTTGTAGCCGATGACGGGATTGAGCGCCGTGACAATGCCGATAGAGTGCTTGACGGTCTGAGCGTTATGCTCGCTGTTGATAGTGATGCCGTCGATACATTTCTTTCGGAGGATCTTCATCACGTTCCTGAGCCAGGTGATGGACTCGAAGATACACTCGGTGATGATCGGCTCCATGACGTTCAGTTGCAGCTGTCCTGCTTCGGCGGCGAAGGTGACTGCGGTATCGTTACCGATGACCTTGAAGCATACCTGGTTAGTGACCTCCGGGATGACGGGGTTCACCTTGCCCGGCATGATGGAGCTTCCCGGTGCCATCGGCGGCAGGTTGATCTCGTGCAGCCCGCACCGCGGACCGGAAGCCATCAGACGCAGGTCGTTACAGGTCTTGCTGAGCTTGACGGCGAGGCGTTTGAGTGCTGCCGAATAGCTGACATATGCGCCGGTGTCCGGCGTTGCCTCAACGAGGTCGCTGGCTAATTCAAAAGGTTCGCCGGTCAGCTCGCACATCTTCTTGATGCATAATTCTGCATAGCCCGCCCGGGCGTTCAGACCCGTACCGATAGCCGTTCCGCCCATGTTGATCTCATAGAGCAGCTTGACGTTCCGTCCGAGGTTGGCTACCTCTTCCTCGAGGTTATTGGCGAAGGCATGGAACTCCTGTCCGCTCGTCATCGGCACGGCGTCTTGCAACTGCGTACGCCCCATCTTGATGGAGTTATTGTACTCGTCGCCTTTCTTACGGAGCGACTCGATAAGCAGCTGGAGTTCGGATACCAGCCCTTTATTCATACGGATGAAGGCATAACGGAAAGCAGAAGGGTAGGCGTCGTTGGTCGATTGAGCACAGTTGACGTGGTCGTTCGGCGAGCAGTACTGATACTCGCCACGCTGATGTCCCATGATCTCCAACGCACGGTTGGCGATGACCTCATTGGCGTTCATGTTCACCGTCGTTCCCGCGCCGCCTTGTACCATATCCGTGGGGAACTGGTCATGCATCTTGCCGTCGATAATCTCATGGCAAGCCTGCGCAATCGCCTCGTATATTTCGTCATTGATGACCCCTAACTCATGGTTCGCCTCCACCGCCGCGAGTTTGATATACGCCATGGCGATGATGTACTCCGGGAAGTCCGACATCTTGAGGTTAGAGATCTGATAGTTGTTGATACCACGCTGCGTCTGCACGCCGTAGTATGCATCTTGAGGGACTTGCAGTTCGCCTAACAAGTCCGATTCGATTCTGTAGTTTTCCATGCTATATGTGTTTAATTGATGTTGCCTAATAAGGACCGCACGAACTCTACGCGGTTGAAGACCTGCAGGTCGGTCATCTGCTCACCCAGCCCGATGTACCGTACGGGGATCTTGAACTGATCGCTGATGCCGATGACCACGCCGCCTTTCGCCGTGCCGTCTAACTTCGTGATGGCGAGTGACGATACTTGTGTGGCTGCCGTGAACTGGCGTGCCTGCTCAAAGGCGTTCTGACCCGTAGAGCCGTCTAAGACGAGCATCACGTCGTGTGGCGCGTCCGGCACCACTTTCTGCATGACGTTCTTGATCTTCGTCAGCTCGTTCATCAGGTTGATCTTGTTATGGAGTCGTCCGGCGGTATCGATGAGCACGACATCTGCGTCGTTCGCTTTCGCCGATTGTAAGGTGTCGAAGGCCACCGACGCCGGGTCGGAACCCTGCTGCTGCTTGATGACCGGCACGCCAACGCGCTCGCCCCATATGCATAACTGCTCTACCGCCGCCGCACGGAAGGTGTCCGCTGCGCCTAAATAGACTTTCTTGCCCGCTGCTTTGTATTGGTACGCAAGTTTGCCGATGGTCGTGGTCTTGCCTACGCCGTTCACACCTACGACCATGATCACATAGGGTTTGGCAGGAAGTTCCGCCTCGAAATCCGGTACGTCCGCCACGTTGTTCTCCTGCAGCAACGAGGAAATCTCATCGACCAACAGCCGATTCAGTTCCTCCGTACCGATATATTTGTCCTTTTTGACGCGCTCCTGCACCCGCTCGATGATCCGCAGCGTGGTCTCCACACCGACATCAGAGGTGATCAGCGCCTCCTCCAAGTTATCCAGCACATCGTCATCTATCGTCGATTTGCCGGCGATAGCGTGCCCTATCTTCGAGAGCACTGATTCTTTGCTTTTCTCCAGACCCTTATCGAGGGTCTCTTTCTTCTCTCTGTTAAAAAATCCAAAAAATCCCATAAATTCATTTACTATTTGGCCATTTACCATTTACTATTTGGTCATTTACCATGTACCATTTTCCGATAA
The DNA here is from genome assembly GCA_002372695.1 of Bacteroidales bacterium UBA3717. Classification (GTDB taxonomy): domain Bacteria; phylum Bacteroidota; class Bacteroidia; order Bacteroidales; family Paludibacteraceae; genus Colicola. Next base: position 51,991 of record DFHS01000024.1, on the reverse strand, counting down.
TCTCTTCTTGCCTGACAGACCGCTTTTGCGGAATCCTTTTTGCCCGTGAGGAGGAACATCGTTGCCGCGGCGTAGTCTAAGAAGAACCGTACGCTCAGTACCCACCACCGCCACCGGCTGTTCTTGTAGATCATCAGCAGGTTGTTGCGGAAATTGAGATAAACCTTCCGCGGGTTGCCGTAGTTGAGCGATCCTCCGCCGAGGTGATACACGGTGCTTGCCGGTACGCAGGCGAGTTTCCATCCTTGGTTCCGCATCCGCCAGCACAGGTCTATCTCCTCCATGTGGGCGAAGAACGAAGCATCGAGTCCGCCTGACTCTTTATATATTTTTGTGCGCACGCACATGCAAGCGCCCGAAGTCCATTCTATCTCTGCGACCGTGTCGTACTGACCGTGGTCTTCTTCCACGCGTCCGAACCGCCTTCCGCGGCAGTAGGGGTAACCTAAGGGATTGAGATAGCCTCCTGCGGCACCTGCGTGCTCGAAAAAGCGCTTGTCTCTCCAGCTGCGTATCTTCGGCTGTACCGCTGCGACCTCCGGGTGCGCGTCCATGTAATCGAGTAGGGGAGTGAGCCATCCTTCCGGTGTCTCCACATCCGAGTTCAGCAGCACCGTATATTCACTCTCCCCCTCTATTGGGGAGCCGGAGAGGGTTTCTATCGCGCGGTTGTAGCCTTCGGCAAAGCCGTAGTTCTTATCCATAATAATCGTCCGAACGGTCGGAAACTCCTTCTGCAGCACCTCCAAACTGTCGTCCGTCGAACCGTTATCCGCCACCACGACTTCAATCTGATTGCTGATGGCTGAGTTCTGACAGCTCTTTACTACCGACGGCAGGTATGTCCGCAGCATCTGAGCCCCGTTCCAGTTTAATATGATTACGCTACATTTCATCTTTTCCATTTCCAACGGTTATGCGTCCAGAGCCACAGAGCCGGTTCTTCCAGAATATTCTGCTCCAGGAGCCGCGCGTATGCCGTAGTGATCTCGCCCTCGGCTGTCTCTTGCGGAGTCATGGTGATCAGGTCGAACCGCGAGACATAGTATCCGCGTTTAGGACGGCTCACGTGCAGGCAGAAAACCGGGTAGTTGAACTTCTTTCCCATGATCTCGCCGCCATCCAGGAACCCCGTGTCTTGATGAAGAAACGTCACCCATGTGCGCGTCACTTCCGGGCGTGGTTTTTGGTCCGCGATGAGACCGAGCACTATCGGATGCTTCTCCGCGCGGAAGCGTACCATCTCCCTCAAGAGGCGTTGTTTCTCTACTAACACCCCTTCGCGTTTCTCCCGTATGAAAATCATCAGCTTGTCCATCGCTTTGTTCTTGAGCTTGCGGTAGCCGTTCATCTCCGTCACTTCGGGATCAAACCATTGTTGGCAGGAGGCTTTCCACTCCCAGTTGCCCATGTGCGCCATCATCACAATACATCCGCCGTGCTCTTTGGCTGCGCGGTTGACTTCCTCTGCGTTCACAAACACCTCACGCTCCTTGATCTCCGCGTTGCTGCGCGTGGAGCCGTAGATGGTCTCTACGATTGTGTCGCAGAACTGATGATAGAACGCCTTGGCAATCGCCAGCCGTTCGTCCTCACTCTTCTCCGGGAACGACAGCCGCAGGTTTTTCATGACCATCTTCCTTCTGTAGCGCGCAATGTGAAAAATCAGCGGGTAGATTAACCAGTCCGCAAAGAAATAATGCACGCTGAGCGGCATACGGGATAGTATCTTTACCAGTCCTTTTAGCATAAGATCATCATCACCACGAACAATAATGCCATCGGCGCCGCTAATAATATTGAGTCAAAACGGTCTAATACACCGCCGTGTCCCGGCAAGAATTTTCCACTGTCTTTGACACCTAAACTGCGCTTGAAGAGGCTCTCCATGAGATCGCCCAAGGTCCCGAAACCGCTTACGATAAGCGAAAAGGCTACTGCAATCAGCAGTTCGTATCCTTCCTTCATGATGGTGTCAAACCATCCGTAGCGGTTGAGGATGAACGCTGCGCCGATTGTGAATGCCACGCCGCCGAATAGGCCTTCCCAGCTCTTCTTCGGGCTCACGCGGGGGAACATCTTGTGATTGCCGCCCGGCATTTTTTTCGCCGTCAAAACGCCCACGCAGTACGCGCCCGAGTCGTTGACCCAGATCAGCACAAAGACCGCGAGTAACAAGTACCGGTCGATGTGGCAAAGGACGTTCATGAGTGCAAAAGGCAGAGCAATCATCATCTGTCCGATGAGGAAATGTCCCCACTGCTGAATCGGGTTCCCGTCCTTGTTCCATAGCTCCGCAATCAGGATGCCTACCGGTAGCAGCAAGGTCAGCAAGGTCCAGGGATTAAACGACCCGTAGCACCACGCCGTCACCAACGGAAATACACACAGCACCGCGCACAACTCGCTCAAAGAATCCATTACGCACCGCGGATGCGTCAGGCTGTTGTACTCCCGCAGCGCAAAAAAAGCGAGCACTATAGATAGAGCCATGAAGATTATCCCGTCGTATAAAATACTACCCACTACTACCGCTACATACACCGCTCCGGAGAGGGTTCGTTTCCAAAATTCACTCATAACTTCGTAATTTTGCCACAAAATTACTACTTTTTTTGCATATATGCAAATAATTTCGTATCTTTGCAGCGTTTTTAGAAGGATTTATGGAAAACAACACGATTGAAATGGCTCTTTTGGAGCCCGAAGAGCGGGAGCTGGTGGAGTTTATCTACTCCGCTATCCCTGCCGCAGACCGCGGTTCATTAACGGCGGATGACGTCCTTTTTGTGCTTGACGCCATGGATGATTTCCTCGAGGAACAGGGGCTTGTGAAGGTCGATGAAGCAACCGGCGAGATGGAGTATCTGGACGGCGAGGTGGATGAGACGGAGCAGCTCAACTACGTACTCCGCGCTGCAAAGGAAGATGGTCGCGCTGTCTCCGGCGTGCAGATCCAACTCATTCAGGATGCCGAGTTGCAGTACGGCATTGAGCATGGGTACTACGAGGAGGAGTAGATAGTAGATAGTAGATAGGAGATAGGAGATAGGAGATAGTGAAGATAGCTACGATAGGTTTTTTTGACGGTGTTCATCGTGGGCATCAGTTTCTCTTTGACCACCTGCGTCGTTTGGCGCAGGAGCGTGAGTTAACGCCCCTTATCGTCACTTTTGACAACCATCCCCGGGCGACTTTGCAATCCGATTATCAGCCCGCCATGCTTACCTCCCGTGAGGAGCGGCAGAAACTACTGTCGGCTTTCGGCGAGGTGCTGATGTTGCCTTTCGAGGAGATTCATAGCCTCACCGCGCAGGAGTTTATGACTTTTCTTCATGACCGTTACGACGTCCGTGTGCTTGTTATGGGTTACGACCATCGTTTCGGTTCGGACCGTCTCCGTCGTCCTCAGGACTACCGCCGTGCGGGCGAGGCGTGCGGTGTGGAGGTGATTACCATGGGTGAGTTTGTCGATGGTGAGTTTCATGTCTCTTCTACAGAGATCCGCTCTGCGCTTGAGAATGGAAACATCGCCCTTGCCAACGAACTCTTAGGCCGTCCTTATTCCATCCTCGGCGAGGTGGTACACGGCAAAGGAGTGGGGCACACGATCGGTTTTCCTACGGCGAATATTCGTCCCCTCGCTCCGGAGAAGATTACTCCCAAGACCGGTGTTTATATGGCAACCGTCACGACTCCCGTACGCGAAGATGCGCCGGCGTTCGTGAATATCGACCATAACGGCCTCATCGAGGTCTATATACCTTCTTTCAAAGGCGATTTGTATGGTGCACAACTGAAGATCCGCTTCGTCCGTTTTATCCGTGACGAGAAGCATTTCGACTCCCTGCAAGAGCTGCAGGCGCAGATTAAGGATGATATTGATAGCATCCTGCGTCCGGTCTGATAAACTCCCGTGAGAAACCCTCTCTATCCGTAGGATAGGGGAGCGCCACGATCGAGTCGCCTATGCCCCTCAGCGGCGAGAGACTGTCCGGACGAAAATCATAATAGATATATTCCTTGTATTTATAGAACGTGTTTCGGAAGACTGCTGTGTCGGTCTCCTGCCAATAGGTGTTGTCCTTCGCGCCCGATGCAAGGAGCGTGTCGGTCTTGAGGTAGTTATGGAAGAAGACTCCTTCGTAGTACTGCTCTATCGGCGTAGCGAGCACTAATTGGTTCGATAGATAACCTGTGATGACGGAGTTATAGAACGACGTCACTGTCGGTTCTCCGGTCTTGCTGAGATTATCGATATATACCGCTGCGGTATTTTCTTTCTTTGCGGACTGAATACGGATGTTCGTGTAGCCGAAATAGGAAGCGACGGTCGAGTGCACGAAGTCCTGTTTGCCGCCGTTGCAGTACACGCAGTACAAGCCGCAGTTACTGATCTCCGTGTTCGTCACCAACGCGTCCACGTGCTCCAAGACCAAGCCGTACAGAGTATGGTTATGAATCTTACATCCATCCATCCGGAGGGTTGGCAGCGTGCCGGTACAGGTACTGACACAACTCATACCGACGTTACCCGAGAGCACCTCGAGGTAGTGTATATCGTAGGTCTGCGGTTGGTCGGATTGCAGGTAGAAGCCGTTCCATCCGCCTGCGGCGTAGAGGTACGGCACGGAGTCAAACAGATGATCCAGTCGATCCGGACGGATCAGAACGGGTTTGTCTTTTTCTCCTTTCACTTCGACGTCTCCCAAGGCTACGAGACTTGCGCCCTGATGCATATAGAGCCGTGCGCCTGCCTCCATCGTCATCTTTCCGCCGATAAGGATGGTATCGAAGAGTATATACGGCTTCAGCGCCGTGAAGGTGTAGTCACCCGCAATCTCCGTGCGGCTGCCGATCTGTCCGAGCCGGGTAGCATTCTCAGCGTACGCCTCCAGGACTACGTCCTGCGTTGTACCTGTAGCCAAATGAAAATGCAGCCGGTCTTCAATCAAGATAGCTCCTTCTTCTGCCATCGGACCGAAATCCGTCACTCGCAGGAAGACCAGGATGCTGTCTTTTCCGAAGATCGTCAGCTCTGTCAGCCGCTCCAAAGCCGGTTCGCCGTCTATATTTGCGCGAAACGCCTCACCGTCCTCCATCCAGATCTTATCCACCACGAGGGCATTCTTGTTAGGGTTATAGACTACCAACTGCGCGGTTGCGCTACCTTGCTCTGTGAAGAGCGTATCGAAACAGATTGTGTCCGCTGAGAATGCCAGACGCAGCGACGGATCATCGCTCACCTGGTACTCGCGGCATCCTATAAATGCCAAGACACATATTATGTACACGACCCAACGTCTCATTACTCGAAATTAAAGGTCAGGCAGATACAATGGTTCGTCAGCCGGGATAGCGAGTTCGTGTAGAACGCATCCTGCGGTGACAGCTCCATTCGTCCTTCAGCAGGGGCTAACTGGTTTGCAAAACCTATGCGGTACGTGATCTCCGGGCAGAACTTAAACCATCGGAAATAGAAGTCCACGCCGAAGCCCACCTCGCAGAAATAATCTATCATGTTCAGCAGCACGGGTTTGTCCCGATCGCGGCTCACGTTGACGCTCACACCTCCACCTCCGATGACGTACGGACGGTAGTTGCCCTCACGCATGGCGCTCCATTTGAGGTATAACGGCAGGTTCACCGGCATCGCCAAGACATCTACGTTCGGTCCTGTCTTGCCCGGCGTGCCCTGTACCTTACGGCCGCTCTCGGACTTGTAGGTCAGCGTGCGGCTGGAGAACTGCATACCCGGGCAGAAACGCAAGTTGAGGTATTGGCAGAGCCTGAGGTCGGTGATGAATCCTACATGAAATCCCGGCAGGACGCTGCTCACACGGGCATGGTAGATATCCGTCAGACCGGTCACGGGGTCAGTCAGTTCCATCTCGCTGTCGGTCACACCGAAAGACGCGAAGTTGACACCTAACTGAAAACCGAAGTGGAAGAGTTTATCATCCGCGTACGGTCGGTTCTGCGCCTGCTGCGCCCGCGCGCCAAACGCGAGCATAGAGAGTATTACTATGTATATATATCGCTTCATTAGTAGTCGCCTCCGCTATTTCCGCTATCGTCGAAATCATCGCTTCCGCCGTTCATCTCGCTATTATCGGGTCTACGACGTTTTCCGTTCTGGTTACCGAAGTTATAGGTGATGGTGAAACTGATTGTACGGCTGTGCCATCTGTTCTCGCTGAACTGCCAGAATCCGTCTCCCCAGGTGCTGTTTCTTCTCGCACGGCTGTCCAGGAGGTCTCGCACATTAAGCGCGAGTGCCAGCTGCTTGTTGAGGAAGGTGTGTCTCAGACCCAGGTCGATGGAGTAGCTGTGGCTCGTCGTACCTTGTGCCACTACGCGCGGCGAGCGGTAGTTGGCGGATATTTGGCCGCTGAAGTTCTTCGTGAAGAGGAACTGGGCGTTGAGCCGAACCGAACCTGCGAAGATGTTTTGTCCCGGCAGGTTGATCGGGATCTCTTTGCCTTGGTGCAAGATGGTCTGGTTGACCGAAGAGACGTTGTTCCAGTAGAAATTGGCAGAGGTCGTCAGCTGCAGCAGCTCGCCGAAAAGGCGGTTCTTTGCAACGACTTCAACACCTAACTCCTGTCGTGTGGAGATATTGAAATAGGTGTTCTTCATCACCTCGCCGTCCATATATTTGACGTTCTGCACGGCACCCTCCCGGTACTTCCAGAAGACGCCTGCCGAGAGCGTGTGACGCTCCCAGGTCTTGAGGTAGTTGAGCTCCAGGTTATTGCTATATGCAGGTAACAAGTCCACGTTTCCGTAGCTTATATTCGTACTATCGGAGAAATCCATGCGCGGGTTGATCTGGTGCCCGCGCGGACGGTTCACACGGCGTGTGTAGTTGAGTTGCAACTCATGGCCGTTCCCGAAATCATAACTGATATACGCACTCGGGAAGATCTGAAAATAGGCGGTGTCACGTTTGTTGGGCATCGATGCGTACGAGTCTTGTATGGCGCCGGTGTTGTCCTTGTAGAAGGACTCCAGATGCCGCATGTAGTACTCGCCACGGAGACCTACCTGGATGGAAAGTTTATCCCAGAAGCGGTTGCCGTATGTCACGTACAGGGCATGGTTCTGCGTGAGGTTGTTGAAATCCGTGTAGTACGGGTACAACTCTTGCTCGCCGCCGCTGATCTTATTGAATGCGTTGCCGTTGCTTGTACCCCATGAGCGGGTGTAGTCATAGCCTGCTTCCAGACGGCTCCGGGTAGTCGGTTTCCACTCGTAGTCCGCTTTCACCTCGATGCTCTGGTCGGTACTCAGGCTGTTCTGCGTTTGGTAGGTGCTGTCAAAGAGGTCGGTCTTTATGTCCCGCTCGATCTGGGTGTAGTCCGTCCAGGAGTTCCAGCCGAAGTTATTATACGTCCCGCTGACGTATAGCTTGTGGTTGTCGAGTTCGAAGGTGTAGTCGAGTGTTGCGTTACCGCCCGGGTGCGAACCCGAACCGGCTTGGTCTCTCGTGAAGTCACGCATCACCGTACCGTCCGGAAGGGTCAGGAGGTACGTACGATGGTTGGAGTTACTCATCTTAAAGACTTTCGGATCGCTCACCATGCCGAATCCCGACACGCCGAGCGTGTGTCCTTCTGCCAAGCGGAAGTTCAGACCCGCGCGAGCGAACATTCCTCCGCCACGATGGGTCTGCGTTCCTTCCTGCGTCAAGTGGCTCTGAATCAAACTGCTGTCTAACACTTGCGCTCCTGTGCCGGAGAGGTTGTACCGGTCCGTGACGCTTCCTCCGTTACTGATGTGATAGCGGTAGCCGACGTTAAAATAACCGTCCACAGAGCCTGCATTGAAGTTGATATTAAAGCTCACGTTAGCACCCGGAGGAGTTGTCCAAGGTTTGGAGAGCGCATAGTTGATTCCCGCTTGTACGGAGCCGTAGTAGCCCGCTGTGCGGTCTTTCTTCATGACGAGGTTGATGATGCCGGATGTACCTTCGGGGGAGAATTTCGCTGAAGGGTTCGTGATGATTTCGATTTTCTCGATGGTGCCGGCAGGCATCTGTTGGAGTACCTGACCGCGGTTCTCGGAGTTGAGACCCGCAGGCTTTCCGTTGATCCATATCTCTACATCTTCGCTGTTTCGCAGACTGATTGTTCCTTCCTGATCCACATCGACGGAGGGGATGTTCTCCAAGACGTCCGTCACGGACGCACCAGCCGAAGCGATGTTCTGATCGACGGTGAAGACCTTCTTGTCGAGTTCAAAGCGCATGGAGCTGCCTTGTCCTACGACCTCGACGTCCTGCAGAACCTGGCTGTCTTCCCGGAGCGATATACGTCCCACGTTCAGCGGCTTGCCGGCTACCGTAATCTCCTTGCGGCTCTCCTTATAGCCCATGAACGAAACGACCAGCACGTACTTGCCGTCCTTGACCTCGATGGCGAAGTTTCCCTTCTCGTCGGTCACGGTTCCGGTGACGAGTTCTGAAGGTTGACCGCTGACGGCAGAGGGCTTCTCGACGCTGACGTTCGCGAAGTCCACCGGCTGCTTGGTGCCGAAATCAATCACTCTACCGGTTACCTGTGCGCCGAGGGCGACATTAGCAACCAGCAAGAGACAAAATATGTTCCACAGCTTCTTTATATCCATCTGTACCGTGCCCTATTACCGTGTGGGCGCACACGTCTGCGAGTAGGTCTATATTTCTAAAAGGTTCGCGCGCATGCGTATCGCTTATATGCACCTCAACGACCGGCACCTCGCTCTCTTCGACCGCATCGCGGAGCGCTACAGACGTATGGCTGTAGCCTCCTGCGTTGAGGACGATGCCGGCGTATTGGTCATTTGATATTTGACCTTTGTCATTTGCCTCTTGAATCCAGTCGATCAGGTCGCCTTCGTGGTTGGATTGCTTATAGACGAAATGCACGTCGAGCCAATTTCGCTGGATGTCCAACAAAATCTGTGCCATGCTTTTTGAACCATATACCTCCGGTTTTCTAAGGCCTAAGCGGTTCAAGTTCGGTCCGTTGAGAATGAGAATCTTCATCGTGCTCCGTTAACGGCCAAGAGGAACTCTTCGTTGTCCTCCGTGCGCTCCATATAACTCTTGAGCTTCTCCATGGCTTCCTGGCCGGACATGTCGGAGAGCATCTTACGGATCTGCCACATACGGCTCAGTACGTCCGGCGGCAACAACAAGTCGTCGCGGCGTGTGCTGGACGCAGGGATGTCTACGGCCGGGAAGATGCGGCGGTTCGCGAGTTTGCGATCCAGCTGCAGCTCCATGTTTCCGGTGCCCTTGAACTCCTCGAAGATCAGGTCGTCCATCTTGCTTCCCGTCTCGGTGAGGGCAGTAGCGATGATGGTCAGCGAACCTCCGTTCTCGATGTTTCGTGCTGCGCCGAAGAAGCGTTTGGGTTTGTGCAGCGCTTGTGCCTCGACACCACCGGAAAGCACTTTTCCTGAAGAAGGAGCGACGGTGTTGTAGGCACGTGCCAGACGGGTGATTGAGTCGAGCAGGATCACTACGTCGTGTCCGCTCTCCACGAGACGTTTGGCTTTCTCATGCACGATATTCGCTACGCGAACGTGGTTATCCGCCGGCTCATCGAAGGTCGAAGCGATGACCTCTGCGTTCACGCTGCGTTGCATGTCGGTCACCTCCTCCGGACGCTCGTCGATGAGCAGCACAATCATATATACCTCGGGGTTGTTATTGAGGATGGCGTTTGCCAACTCCTTGAGGAGCACCGTCTTACCGGTCTTCGGCTGCGCTACGATCAGACCGCGCTGACCCTTTCCGATCGGCGAGAAGAGGTCGATCATACGTACGGAGAGCGAGTCGTGGTTGTTGCCCACGCAGAGTTTGAATTTCTCATCCGGGAAGAGTGGGGTGAGGTTCTCAAACGCCACCCGTTTCTTTGCTAACTCCGGAGCCAAGCCGTTGATACGGATCACTTTGTCCATGGGGAAGAACTTATCCGGTTGCGGGTTGACGCGTATGGTACATTCTACCGTGTCACCGGGCTTCAGGCCGTACTGACGCACCTGATCTTTGCTCACATAAACGTCATCCGGGCTCGGCAGATAGTTATAATCGGCAGAGCGCAGGAATCCGTAGCCGTCCGGTGCGCACTCCAGAGTACCCATGGCGATCACGTTCTCGCCTAAGTCCGGCAGCTTGCGCTCCTCTTTCCGGGGCTCTGCTTGTGGCTCTTCGGCTTTGGGTGCTTCTTGTTTGGGTTCCTCTGCTTTGGGGGCTTCTTGTTTGGGCTCCTCTGCTTTTGGAGTTTCCTTTTGGGGTTCTTCGGCTTTCTGCTCTTTCTTCGGTCGTCCGCGTTTTTTCTTCGGAGCCTCTGCTTGGGGTGCTTCCTGTTTGGGCTCTTCGGCTTTTGGCGCCTCTTTCGGAGTCTCCGCTTTGGGTTCCTCGGCCTTGGGAGCTTCCACAATCGGTTTTACCGCTTTGACAGTCTTGTTGGGTTTGTGGTTGTTCGCCTCGATCTGCTCCTGCATCTGCGCCATCTGCTCCTTCTCGTTGCCGACAGTCGCCACAAGCTCGTTCTTGGCTTTCACCTCTACCTTCTGCGCAGCGGCTTTCACGCCGCGTTTGCGTTCACGTTTGGCAGGTACACCCGCAGCAGCGCGTGCCTCCTCTTTTGCCTGTACTACGGCGGCGCGTTGGTCCGCCTGTGCATCTAAAATAGCGTAACTGATCTCCCGCACGGATTGACTGCGGCGAGGGCTCAGACCCATGCTCACAGCTATCTCACGTACTTCATCGATCGACATTCGCTCGAGTTTCTGTAATTCGTATTGCATAAATGAAATAAAATAACTTCTTAGGAAGTAAAATAAAATGTTTTGTAGGAAAAATCTGAGAAAAACAGACTCTTTTTCTCAAATCCGGTGCAAAGGTACAAAAATATTTTGATATATGCAAGTAATCGCGTGTTTTTTTGTGATTTTTTTTGTGTTATAGTAGTTTTTGGAGTGTTTATTTTTGATGATGATGCGGCAAAAAGTATATATACATAGTATATATAGTAAAAAGCAGTAAAATGACAAAATCGGGGTTTCATCCTATGGTGATCCTATGGTCATCTTATGGTGATCCTATGGTGAGGGGCTTATATGGTGCTTATTTTATACGCTCGGAGGAGTGACGCCGAGCGCTAAACCTTAGGGCGCGGGAGAGGAAGAGGCATAAGAAGAGGCTATAAGAAGATGCATAGAAAGGTATAGAAAGCAAAGAAAGAGGTATAGAAAGATGCATAGAAAGAGGTATAGAAAGATGCATAGAAAGAGGGCAAAAACCTGCCAAAATGGCAGAAAAATGGGCCGGCATGCATTTTGTACTTGCATATGTGAAAGAAAAGTTGTACCTTCGACCTCCTCCCCCCATGAATGGGGATCCCTTCGAAAGTACAGTCGCGTCCTGCGGAAAATATTCAAAGGCGAGTGTTTTTCGCCAAGCTTGACGGCTTCCGAATTAAATGCGCATATAGGTCATTTTTATGCAAGCATAAATGCCCCATACGCCCATTTAATACATAAAATTGCATTTTATAAGGCAAAAAACACTCGAAAGTTTGCATATTTGCAATTTTTGTTGTACCTTTGCACCCGATTGTGCATATTTGGACGGAAAAGATAAATTAGCGCGGAAAAAATAAGGATAAGCACACGCGAGAAGAAAAGTAAGTAAGAACGATAAATGTACGCGCGGGAAAAATGAATATACGCGGGGAAAAAAGAAAATGAATATACGCGAGATAATAAAGGAGGTAGAATATATCTATTACTTCTCCGGCGGAGTGGCTTTTTTCCGCGCCAAGGATGAGAAAGGCAGTTATCAAGGCTTGATAGACAGGGAAGGTGAGATTGTGTGGGACATCAAATGGCGCACTCCGGCGATGCGCGTAAGGAAAAACCCCAATTACATCCGGACGTACGACAGGCAGAAGGAAGAGTGGATTTTTCTGGACGTACGGACTTTGCAGTTTGAACCGCAGCCGGAGTGGTACACGGCGGAGAGGCAGACACCTGCCTGGCAAATGGTGAACAATGCTCCGACGGTACAGTTCATCAAAGGAGTCGAGACGATGTTTGACTACACTCCGATGCGGCATTTGAGCGATGAATATGTCGCTTTTGCGGACAAAGACAGGAGCCGGAGTTCTGCCGGCGAAGACAGAAGCAGTCTTGCTGCGTTTCTCGACAGGAAATGGGGCGTGCTGGATTTAGAGGGAAAGGAAGTTCTGCCGGCGATATTTGAAGATGTGGAAATGGGCGGAAAGGAAAACCATTTCGTGGTAAAATACGACGGTTTATGCGGCGTGATGGATGATAAACAGAAATGGATCATTCCTCGCGAGTACGCGGATATCATTTGTTACAAAGGAAACGGAGATACGAACGGGGTAAACGATCATTATGTAGCTTTCATCGGGCGGGACAAGACTGCGAGCATGTGCGGATTGCTTGACAAAGACGGGCAAGTGCTGCTGCCGTTTGAGTATAAAAATATCTTCCCGTCTCCGACGGAGAAACTGATTACGGTTCAGCAGGCAGGGCAATGGAGAGTTATTAACCCGAAAGGTGAGACCGTATTTGAAATAGGAAAATAGCGAACGACAAACAGGAAAATAAGAAAACAAGATATGAATTTTATTGAGATTATTACAAAACTGTTCGGCAACAAGGCGCAGAAAGACTTGCGCGCCATCCAGCCGTACGTGGACAAAGTGAAGGCGGCGTATGAGAGTATCGACAAGCTCTCGCACGATGAGTTACGCGCCCGTTCGTTTGCGCTGATGGACCAGCTGCAGGAGGCGGTAGCGGACAAGAAAGCCCGTATCGCAGAGCTGAAGGCATCCATCGAGGGCACGCCGATTGACAAACGTGAGAAGATCTACAACGAGGTGGACAAACTCGAGAAAGAGATCAAGGACGTCTATGAAGAGAAGCTGAATCAGATGCTTCCGGAGGCTTTTGCCATCGTCAAATCGACGGCTCGCCGGTTTACGGAGAATGAGCGTCTGGAGGTTACCGCAACGGAGCTGGACCGCAATCTGGCTGCTGACCCGCGGTTCGACTTCGTGGAGATAGAAGGCGACAAGGCGATCTATCATAACCACTGGATGGCCGGCGGCAACGAGATCACGTGGAACATGGTGCACTATGACGTGCAGCTGTTCGGTGGCGTGGTGCTGCACGGCGCGGTGAAGAACGACAAAGACCAACGCGGTTCGATTGCGGAGATGGCTACCGGTGAAGGTAAGACCCTTGTGGCAACGCTGCCGGTCTATCTGAACGCCTTGACGCATGAGGGTGTACACGTGGTGACCGTCAACGATTATCTGGCGAAACGTGATAGCGAATGGAACGGACCGATTTATATGTTCCTCGGTCTGACGGTCGATTGTATCGACAAGCACCGCCCGAACTCCGACGAGCGTCGTAAGGCCTATGCCTGCGATATTACCTTCGGTACGAACAACGAGTTCGGTTTTGACTACCTGAGGGATAACATGGCAATCTCGCCGCTGGATCTCGTACAGCGCGGACATAACTTCGCGATTGTCGATGAGGTGGACTCCGTGTTGATCGACGACGCCCGTACGCCGCTTATCATCTCCGGTCCGGTGCCGCGTGGCGAGGACCAGATGTTCGATGAATACAAAGACCGCGTAGCCGCTCTTGTTCGCCAGCAGACCACCCTGACCACCAAACTTCTTGCAGAAGCCAAGGCGAAGATGGGTTCCGCGGACGAGAAAGAGAAAGAAGAAGGCGAGTTGGCGTTGTTCCGTTCGTTCAAAGGTATGCCGAAGAGTAAGGCGTTGATCAAATATCTCTCGGAACCGGGCATCAAAGTAAGGCTGCAGAAGACCGAAGAGTTCTACCTGCAGGAGAACGAGAAGAACATGCATATCGCTACCGACGAGCTCTATTTCGTCATCGACGAGAAGAACAAATCCATCGAGTTGACCGACAAAGGTATAGACGCCTTGACAGGTTCGACCGACGACCCGAACTTCTTCGTCCTGCCGGATGTAGGAAGCGAGATGGCGGAGCTGGAAGGCGACACCTCTATCGCTCCCGAGGAGAAGCAGCAGAAGAAAGACGACATTCTCACGAACTATAGTATCAAGTCCGAGCGCGTACACACGGTACACCAGTTGCTGAAGGCGTACACCCTCTTCGAGAAAGATGTCGATTACATCATCGACGGCGGCGAAGTGAAAATCGTCGATGAACAGACAGGCCGTGTGATGGAAGGTCGTCGTTGGAGCGACGGTCTGCACCAGGCGGTCGAGGCGAAGGAGAACGTGAAGGTTGAGGGTGCGACCCAGACCTTTGCGACGATCACCTTGCAGAACTACTTCCGTATGTACCACAAGCTCTCGGGTATGACCGGTACGGCAGAGACCGAGGCAGGGGAGTTCTGGAACATCTACAAGCTGGACGTGGTAGTCATTCCGACCAACAAACCCATCGTCCGCAACGATATGAACGATCGTATTTACCGCACCAAACGCGAGAAATACAACGCCGTCATCGATGAGATCGTAAACATGGTGAACCAGGGTCGTCCGGTGCTTGTGGGTACAACTTCCGTCGAGATCTCCGAGCTCTTGAGCCGTATGTTGACGCTGCGTAAGATCAAGCATAACGTCCTCAACGCGAAGCTGCACCAACAGGAGGCGCAGATCGTTGCGGAGGCCGGTCGTTCGGGCGTTGTGACGATCGCAACGAACATGGCCGGTCGTGGTACGGATATCAAGCTCACGGACGAAGTGAAAGCAGCCGGCGGTCTGGCGATCATCGGTACCGAACGTCATGAGTCCCGCCGCGTCGATAGACAGCTTCGCGGACGTGCAGGACGTCAGGGTGACCCGGGATCTTCGGTATTCTACGTGTCGCTCGAGGACGACCTGATGCGTATGTTCGGCTCCGAGCGAATCGCCGGAGTGATGGATAGAATGGGCTTCCAGGAAGGCGAGATGATCGAGCACTCGATGATCTCCAGTTCTATCGAGCGTGCGCAGAAGAAAGTGGAGGAGAACAACTTCGGTATCCGTAAGCGCCTCATCGAGTACGATGACGTCATGAACCAGCAGCGTAACCTCATCTACGCCAAACGTCGTCACGCCCTGATGGGTGAGCGTATCGGCGTGGATATCACGAACATGATTTACGAGTTGGCGGAGAACAGTGTGGAGGACGCGAAGGCGGCAAACGACTACGAGGGTCTCAAATACGAGGCGATGCAGACTTTCGCTATCGAACTGCCGTTCGACGAGGAGACTTTCCATCGCACGAAACGCTATGAGCTCTCTGACCAGCTGGCTGAGGCAGCACTGGAAAGCTTCAAGAGACGTATGGACAAACTGATGCAGATCGCCGATCCGCAGATCCAGTACGTGTATGAGACCAAGGGACAGATGTACGAGAATATTCTCGTGCCGATCACCGATGGCAAGAAAGTATATAACATCGCCGTGAACCTCAAGGCCGCCGCCGAGAGTCATTGCAAAGAGGTGGTCAAGGAGTTTGAGAAACGCATGTTGCTCTACGTCATCGACGATGAGTGGAAAGAGCACCTGCGTCAGTTGGACGACCTCAAACAAAGCGTCCAGAACGCGTCCTACGAGCAGAAGGATCCGCTGTTGATCTACAAACTCGAGTCGTTTAATATCTTCAAAGCGATGCTCGACACGCTCAACCGCCGTGCGATAGCTATCCTGCTGCGTGGTCAGATTCATGTGACGGAGCCGGATAAAGTACAACAGGCACAGCAACAACGCCGCATGGATTATAGCCGTTACCGCACGCAGAAAGATGCGGTAGCACAGGCCGCACAGGCTTCCGGAGCGGCTGCGGCTGCCGGTCGTGACACCCGTGAGAACGCGCGTCCTGAGCCGATTCATGTGGATAAGAAACCCCGGCCGAACGATCCGTGTCCTTGCGGAAGTGGTAAGAAATACAAGCAGTGCCACGGGAAATTAAATGCTGCGGGTGTTTAATCGAAAGATCGTCATATTATTGTTTTGCTGCGCCGCCATAAACATGACGGCGCAACAATTATATACCGACACTTTCCGTCTCTATGAGCAGAAAGCGACGGTGGAGATGGACGCGCTCTTGTTGGATCTGGTGAACGAGCAGAGCGAAGCCCTGCACGCCGCCGATACCATCGACACGCTGACGCTGGCGGAGAGGATGCGGTTGGACTCCATCGAACGTGATCTGAGAGAGATCGACTCGCTCAAAAACGCGAACGAAGGGCTAGTGATGCAAACCATCGCCAAAATGCCGACCATCGAGGTGGAGAAGTCTTGGGTGAAGGATGAGGTGGAGGACCGTAATGACGTGCTACAGGCGATTCGTGAGATGCGTTCGCCTTGGCGGCGTGAGGCGACCCTCATGGCGCAGATCACGCAGAACTATGTCACGGATAACTGGTATCAGGGCGGTTCGTCCTCTTTTGCGGGTCTCGGTATCGCCAAAGGGCAGATCAGCTATATCCGCGAGCGGTTCACATGGGAGAACACAGGCGAATGGCGCATCGGCGGCTCGACCGTCTCGGCGGACAGTCTGCATAAGGTCAACACGACCGATGACCTCTTCCGTATCTACTCCAAAGCGAACCTCCGTATCGTACCGAAGCTCTTTACCTCCATCTCAGCGGAGCTCGAGACGCGCCTTCTGCCGACCTATAAATCCAACTCGATGGATCTCAAGTCTGCGCCGTTCTCGCCTTTCCGTTTCAACGCCGCTTTCGGTATCGACTACAAGCCCGTGAAGGGACTGAGTATCTCCGTCTCGCCGATTTCCTACAAGGTCATTCATATCATGGACACCGTGCGGGTCAATCCCAAGGATTTCGGTCTGGACGAACACCAACGCACGCAGCATAATATCGGTTCGTCCATGCGTGTGGAATACGTATGGAAGCCCGTTCGAGAGGTGAATATCGAGTCGAAATTCTACCTCTACACCAACTATCAGAACGTTGAAGTGGATTTGGAGGTCAACTGTGATTTTATCATCAACCGCTTCCTTTCGGCACGACTGATGCTTCATCCGAGGTATGACAGTACGGTTATCAAAGAGGGGGATACGAAAGCGAAGATGCAGTTCCGCGAGTTGCTCTCCATCGGTTTTAACCACCGGTTCAGGTAATGATAGAGCCCTAGAGCCCTAGAGTTCTAGTTGCATAGTTTCTCCAACTCTTGCCATCTAATGATGGCATCGTGGCCGTATTTCCAGATGTTGTATTTGATTTTCTCCAGAGTTACTTCTTCACCGAGGTGGCTCTTGCTGTAGAATTTATCGGCGTAGCAGATGATTTTCTCTTCGAGGCTCTGCGGGCAGTAATCACGTTCGGGTATCGGCAGTTCTTCGCGCTCCACCTGCTCAATGGTGATGCCGGTGCCCGTGTGCCGCTCGGCTACCAGCGCGTGTTTCGGCAGTCCCTCTGCGCGCAGCAGTTCGGCGCCCAGATACCCGTGCTCGATGTATTTATGCGGGCCGGTGCAGAAGATTTTCGGCGCGTTGCAGTAGAGGATGCCTATGTCGTGCAGCATCGCTGCTTCTTCGATGAAGGTCCTGTTCACCAAGCCTTCTTTTATCCACTCCGGGTGCGCGTCAACGATCGCCAGCGCACGGTCTGCCACCTGGCGGCTGTGTGTCACCAGAATATGCCGTAACTCCGGTTTGTCACCGTAGTACTTATCTATGAGAGCGAGGTAATCGATCATGCATGTATTCCGTTGAGGAAGGATTTTGCGTCCATACGTTTCTTGCCGGGTGCCTGCAACTCGAGGATGCGTACCGCGCCTTCTTTGCAGGGGACGATGAGGTCGGATTTCGTAATCCCGTAATTACGTAATTCCGTGATCTCGACCTTGTAGATCTTGACGTTCTCGAAGGCCTGACCGTTGATGGTGAGATTTGCCCATGCCGCAGGGTAAGGGCTGAGTCCACGGACGAAGTTATGTATTTCTTCGGCGGTTTTCTCTGCGAACCGGATCTCGCAATCTTCTTTGAATATCTTCGGCGCAGGACGAAGTTCCGCTAACTCCGGTTGCGGGGTGGTAGACAGTGCGATGCCTTGGTTCTCGCAATCGATGATCCGATCGACGGTCTTCAGGACTACGGAGGTACCGAGTGCCATGAGCCGGTCGTGTACCGAACCGACATTCTCATCCTCGCCGATATCGATGCGTTCCTGCATGATCAGGTTGCCGGTGTCGATCTCATGCTTGAGCAGGAACGTCGTCACGCCGGTCTCTTTGTCGCCGTTCATGACCGCCCAGTTGATCGGCGCTGCACCGCGGTACTGCGGAAGAAGCGAGGCGTGGAGGTTAAACGTGCCGAGTCGGGGCATCGCCCAAACGACCTCCGGCAACATACGAAAGGCCACGACGATCTGCAGATCCGCCTGGTATGAACGCAGTTCCTCAAGAAAGGCTTCGTCTTTCAGTTTCTGAGGTTGCAGGATCGGTAGCCCCGCTTCCAGCGCGTATTTCTTCACATCTGAATACTGCACTTGGTGGCCTCGTCCGGCAGGTTTGTCCGGCATGGTGACGACCGCCACGACGTTATAACCGCCTTCTACCAGCGCCTTGAGACTTGCCGCCGCAAACTCCGGCGTGCCTAAATATATGATTCGTAAGTCTTTCTTGGTCATTTGTCTTGGTATTTTGGGTCCAGACTTTTCGGGCGTTTATCGACAACCGGACTCAGCGGTCGCCTATACGCGCGTACAATAAGGTAAATACCGAGTACGATAAACGGCAGACTCAGGAGTTGTCCCATGTTGAGCAGGTGTCCGGCTTCGAAAGCTTCCTGATCGTTCTTGATGAACTCCAAGAGGAAGCGTGTGACGAACACGATCTCGAAGAACACGCCGAGCAGCAGTCCTTCTCTTCGCCGTGCGTCGGTGTACCAGTACATCGGCCAGGTGACGCAAAGCGCCACGAAGCAGTAGAGGATCTCGTATATCTGCGTCGGGTGACAAGGCACTGTCTGGCCGTCGCGGACGAAGATAAAGCCCCATGGCAGGTCGGTCGGACCGCCGTATATCTCACTGTTCATCAGGTTTCCCAGACGGATGAGCATGGCGGTGAAGCACACGCCTACGCAGAGCCGGTCGAGAATCCATAGCCACGAGGTACCGAACTGCGGGTACTTGCTGAACTTATACTTATTGAGGAGCACCGCTGCGGTGATGAGTCCTATCGCGCCGCCGTGGCTTGACAGGCCGCCTTCCCATATCTTAAGCAGCCGCAAGGGGTTCTCGATGTACGGATTGCGGTACGTGAATTCCCATGCCAGAAAATGCCAGGGCTTGCCGTACTGGTGCCACTCGTAGAACCAACAATGACCTAACCGCGCACCGATGATCACGCCGGCAGCCATCCAGAAGAACAGCAGATCCGCCCATTCCGCCGGGCAGTTCTCGCGCTTGTACATCCGCTCATTGACTGCCCAACAAATATATAGACCGATGGCCCAGAGCAAACCGTACCACCGTATTCCTCCGTCCCCGAAATGTATCAAGATCGGGTCCACATCCCATGTAATGTAATTTAAGATCATGCTACGAATATCCGGCAGCGGTGTCTCACCGCCCCCAGTTGAGTTTTGTTTTGAGAGATTTTAAGAAGCTGTTATCGCCTATCTGTACGACCTTGACGGTGTACGGAGCGCGTTCGATATGCAGGCTCAGGTCGGTGCTCAAACTGATGCTCCGTCCATCGACAGAGACCATGTACGCGTCGTAACGGCTGCTCACGCGGATATCTATCTTCCAGTCGTCCGGCATGATGATCGGTCGTACGGTCAAGCTGTGCGGTGCGATAGGCGTGAGGATCATTCCCCGGTTCTGCGGCACGACGAGCGGTCCTCCGATGGAGAGGTTATAGGCAGTACTGCCGGTCGGCGTGGCGATGATAAGACCGTCCGAGTGGTAGGTGTGCAGCAACTCGCCGTTCACCTTCGTCTCGATGGTCAGCATGTTCGTCAGACCTTGTTTGAGGATTGCTATCTCGTTCAGCGCGTTGGGTGCCATGATAAGACCCTCGCGACGGAGGTTATCTTTGTCGAGGATCGTCAGGTTCAGCAGACTACGGCGTTCAATGGTGTATTCGCCGGCGATGAGTTTCTGAAGAATGTCATCGACATCTTGGGTCTGCACCTCCGCCAGGAATCCCAGATGGCCGCAGTTGACGCCTACGATCGGGATGTTCTTGTCTCCGATAGCAGCTGCGGAGGTGAGGAACGTGCCGTCACCGCCTACGGAAAGCGCAAAATCTATCGGCTCGCCATAGACGTTCTCCGGTTGTTGCTCACCGTCCCAGTTCTCCGGAAAACTCGGGTACTCGCGCAGGTCTAACTCCTGGCGCAACTCTTGTGAGAGCAGGACGTTGATCTTCTGCTCTGTCATGAAAGTCAGGATGTGTTGCACCTCGCGCAGCGTATCTGACTTCATCGCGTTACCAAAAATCGCTATAGTCATAATTCCTTAATCCCCTAATCCGTTAATCCGTTCTTTCCAATTAGGCGAGCAGACGGTCACCAGGCTGTCGCCCCGTGCCACAATCAGCAGGCAAGCGGCATCGCCGGCGCGCTCGATCATCGCTAATGCACCTTCTTCGCCTAACACCATACAGGCCGTCGCCAAGGCGTCAGACCGCATGCAGCGGCTGCTGACGACCGTCGCAGAGAGCACGGAGTGTTGTACCGGCATGCCCGTGTGCGGGTCGATCGTGTGGCTCCGACGGATGTCGCCGTCGTAGTAGAAATTGCGGTAGTTGCCGGAGGTAGCCATGCTGATGTTTGTCACGGCGAGTATCTCCTGCAACTCCTCTTGTGCGCCTTCGTTGTTGATGTTGGGTTTCGTGATGCCGATGTGCCAGGGCTCGCCTTTGGCGCTCTTGCCTTTCGCTACCACCTCACCGCCTATATCCACGAGGTAGTTCTCACTTCCGTTACGGTGCAGCAGCTCTGCAATGACGTCGCAGGCCTGACCTTTCGCCACCGCACCTCCGTCGATCTGCACCCGCGGGTCCGATTTATAGACATGGTGGTCAATCAGTTTCACTTTGTCGAAGCCCACAAACTGGCGGATGCTATCTATCTCTCGATTGATTGATTTTCCGGTATCCCTATATCTCGAGGTGTTCCCGAATCCCCAGTAGTTCACCAGCGGCGCGACGGTGATGTCGAACGCCCCTCCGGAGAGGGTATAGACCTCCTCCGCCTCTGCCCACATCGCTTCGAAGAACGCATTCGTCGTTGTGTCGCGATTATCGTTGATAGCAGAGAGAATGGAGTGGGGGTTGAACAAACTCAGACTCGCGTCAAACGCCTGAAAGGCCGCATTAATGCTGTCTTGCAAGTCTGCAGAGGCCTCGTAGCGGATGTTATAATACGTGCCGAAGACCTTACCTTCGTTATGGTAATACTCTCGGCTCCCGGCTCCTGACTCTTGACTCTTGTCGTCCAAGCCCCAAATCAGCAGCGCTGCCAGTCCTACGCCTAACAACGCTCCGATAGTATGTCTGTTGTTCGCTTTTATCATCTGTTAGAACCAGATACCTACGCCGATGGTGCCGTTGAGCTTCTGAACACCGATTTTGTCATCGCCGGAGGCCTTTACAAAGGCGTTGTCATTGTTAACTCCGTCCGGGTTCAAACTGCCTAATGCAAACACATCCAGCGTAACGTGCTCGAACTCCCACTCTTTGTTGACCTTCAGACTCAAGTTCGTGCATGCGAATTGATCATTGCCGTAGATCGGGCTCTCCCATGGAGAGAGACCTATCTGTGCACCTAATGTCAGCCCTATATTCTCGAAAGTGTAGTCGTAGCCCAACTCAATATACGTCGAGAATGCCTGACGCTCTAACTGACCTTTGGCGATTTGCTTCAGGTCCGTTTCCGGCTTCAGGTCGCCACCACCGCCAACAGTCGTGTACCAGTTGATGTACGCGCCTGCTTTCTCACCGAAGAAATGGCTGAAGTTATAGCCGAACCATAACTCCGAAGTATGGTCGCTACCGTCGTTGCAGTAGTAGTAGGCGTTGTAACCTAAACTGGCACCGTAGGCAGTTACATGCGCCATAAAATCCACCTCTGGCACGAAATAGGTGTTCGGGTTATAATCATCGACATACGGCAAATTCTTACGAAAACCCCAGTCGGATGCACCGATGTTCGCCCAAACGCCTGCGCGGAACTCAATCGCGTCATCCATTGCGTTGAATCCGACTTCTGCGTCCGGCTGAAAACTCAGACCGCCGTTGTACTGACCACGCCAGATATATGCGCTGACGATCTCAGCACCGGCGTCGTACGCAAACTCTACTTCTGCTTTTGCAGTCATCACTGCCGCTACCATCGCGGCACACAAAAGTGTAAATTTTTTCATTTCTAATACCTATTAATTTTTAATTATTTCAAATAAACGCCGAAGGCGATATTGGCGTTAACGCTCTGCTCAAAGGGAAATTCGGGTTTCCATTGCGAGGTAGCCTTATCCGCCGCCAGCGCCGAAGGGTTAATACTCAGCTGACCTTGTATCATCAGTCCGCATCGTTCGGACACCGACCAGTCCTTGCGTAGCCGTACCTCTATATTCTGCACGGCGAAATCCCGCTGGTAGAATGTGTAACAGCTCCGCCAAGGCGTGATACCGATTGCTCCGTAGAGGCTCAGTCCGAACGGCAGGGCCTGGGTGTAGCTGATCTCCGCGTAGGATGAATACGCCCGCACGGTGTCGCCCGCTGCGTTCATGTAACCGTCAGAAGCGGCTACTCGTGTCGCCCAGAGAATACTCAGCGGCAGTTTGTCGCTCACTGTCCAGCGGACATCCAACTCCAATCGGTTGCCCTTATCCGGGTAGTTGCCGAAATCGAAGAATCCGCAGTTGAAATTATGAATGTAGAGCAGTAAGATATCTAATCCCCACCGTCTGAATCCGATAGTCAGATCCACCTCGGGTTCGAAGGTCTTAAATGTCCAATCGGTCACGCCGATGTTCCACCACATGTCCGCGTACAGACCGCCGTAGCCCACGTTCGCGCTACCTTGTACGTTCGCGCCTCCGGCATATATGCCGCGCCAAAGGTATGTCGTCTGGATTCGTGCCTGCGCGCCGTAGGTGAATCCCACCGGCTGTTTGTATTCGTCCCAGAGGTCCGTTATGCGTGTGCTCTCACTCGCGTATGCCCGCGCGTAAAATACAAAAGGTAACGCCCCGACGCATAGCGCCAGAGCTATTACCTTTCTAAAAGCCGTTGGAAAAATGCTTATCACTGCCTTACAGCTCGTTTTGAGCCTCCCAAGCGCGGCGCAAAGCCACCTCCAGGATTCGAGTGTTGCTGAACACAACGATACCGCCGTCGGGACCCGGCTCAATGTGATAATCGGCATTGCCTTCGCCGTTAAAATAAGCTCTTACTTCGTCGCCGGGAATACCAAGTTCGGCTGCGATGGCGTCCATACTACCATGAGGAAGGCTGTCTTTTACTGCACGAAGGCGATTGAATGTTGTACGCATAATGTTTGATTTTTATTGAGTTTATAATGTTGATTTCCAAATCCGGCGCAAAGTTACAAAGAATTTTTGATATATGCAAGCAAAAAGGCAAAAAAAACGTCCTATTATTATAAAAACTTGCATATCTCAATTTTTTGTTGTACCTTTGCAGGAAAATTTGAAACGCATGCATGCTATCTGTGCCATCAGTACTGCGTACGGTGTCGGCGGAATCGCTGTCATCCGTGTGTCCGGAGAGGGGAGTATAGCCATCGTCGATGGGCTCTTCCGCGGACGTGCGTCCTTGGCGGATGCCAAGGGCGGAACGGTGCATTTTGGCCGTATTGAGCGGAACGGAGAGGTGTTGGACGAGGTGCTCTGTTCGGTCTTTCGCGCGCCGCATTCGTTCACGGGTGAAGAGACCGTGGAGATAGCTTGTCACGGCAGTCTCTATATCCAGCAGGAGCTTCTGCGATGGCTCATCGACGCAGGTTGCAAGGCTGCCGAACCCGGCGAGTTCACACGCAGAGCGTTCCTCAACGGCAAGATGGACCTGACGCAGGCGGAGGCCGTAGCAGACCTCATTGCGGCGCAGAGCAAAGCAGAGAAGGATCTGGCGCTGAGTCAGTTGCGCGGATCGGTCTCCACGGAGTTGGCGGCGCTGCGCGAACGCTTGTTGCATTTCACTTCTCTGGTAGAACTGGAGTTGGATTTTGCGGACCACGAGGAGTTGGAGTTTGCGGACCGCACGGAGTTGCAGACGCTCGCCGATGAGATCGAGCAGAAACTTGCAGCCCTGATGCACTCTTTCCGTACCGGCAACGCCATCCGTAACGGTATCTCCGTAGCGATCATCGGCGCGCCGAATGTCGGCAAATCGACCCTTCTGAATGCCCTTTTAGGCGAGCAGCGGGCGATAGTGAGCGACATCCAAGGCACGACGCGCGACACGATAGAAGACACCCTCGTCATCGACGGCATCCTCTTCCGCCTCATCGACACGGCGGGAATACGCGAGACGAACGACGTGATCGAGCAGATGGGCGTCGAGCGCAGCCGCCAAGCCATGGAGAAGGCGCAGATCATCATCTCCGTGCAGGATGCCACACGTCCCGGTGAGGTCATTCCCGCGACCTGCCCGCGACCTGCCCGCGACCTCACGGTACTGTCCGTCCTCAATAAGGTCGATCTGTGTTCTGTCAGCGAACAAAGTGAGCGGTCTGTGCTCTGGCAGCGCAGCGGTCTGATACCCCTCTCCGCCAGGAACGGTGACATCGAACCTCTCAAACGCGAGTTGGTGCGGGTAGCCAAAGAGATGCTGCCGACCTCTGCGGTCATGCTCTCCAATGCCCGTCATTACGAGGCAATCTCCCGTGCACATGAGGCCATCCTCCGTGTGCGGCAGGGCTTGCAAGACGGCCTCTCCGGCGAGTTGCTCTCCATGGACTTGCAAGACTGCCTCGCGGCGCTCGGCGAAGTGACCGGACAGATCACCAACATCGAGGTGTTAGCAAATATATTCAGCAAATTCTGTATAGGCAAATGATACTTTCTATGACCGGCTACGGAAAAGCCGAAACAATTTTCCGAGGAAGAAAACTGGTTTGCGAGATTCGCTCGCTGAACTCCAAATCCATGGATCTCTCCACAAGGCTCATCCCTGCGCTCCGTGCGCACGAGTTGGACATCCGTACCATCATCACTTCCCGCCTCGAGCGCGGCAAAGTGGATCTCGCCATCTGCGAGCAGAATTCCCTCCTTACGGGGGAAGGTCAGAGTGGGGCATCGCCCATCAACTGGGCGGCAGCGAAGACTTACGCGCAGCAGTACGGCGAGCAGTTTGGCGAACCGGTACCGGCTGAAGTGATGGCGGCTATCCTGCGTTTTCCGGACGTGACGAAGGTAGTGGAAGATGAGTCGGAAATGACGGACGAGGAGTGGAAAGATATACAGGCGCTCCTGAATCGCGCCATCGATGCCTTCATCGCCTTCCGTACCCAAGAGGGCGCGGCGTTGCAAGCGATGTTCACGGACAAACTCGACGGCATCGCTGACCTGCTTGCACAAGTAGAGCCGTTTGAGAAAGGGCGCGTGGCGAAGATCAAAGAACGGCTGGAAGCCAACCTCGCACAACTCTCCGCTGAGACGCAGGCGCAGACCGACCGCAACCGACTCGAGCAGGAGATGATCTACTATCTCGAGAAACTTGACATCACCGAGGAGAAAGTACGCCTGACGAACCATATCAAGTATTTCCGCGAGACGATGGGCGGCGAGGGTGCCGGAGTCGGCAAGAAACTCGGCTTCATTGCTCAGGAAATGGGACGCGAGATCAACACCCTCGGCTCCAAATCCAATCAATCGGAGATGCAGATCATCGTCGTCAAGATGAAAGATATCCTCGAACAAATCAAGGAGCAAGTCCTCAACGTGCTATGATATATATTTTTTGTGCGCCTTCGGGCAGCGGTAAATCGACCATGGTGAAGCATCTGCTCACCCGGCATCCGGATCTCTTTGAACTCTCGGTATCCTGTACTACGCGTCCTCCGCGTGGACAGGAAGTAAACGGCAAAGAGTATTACTTCATCTCTGTCGAGGAGTTCCAAAAACGCATCGAGAATAACGACTTCATTGAGTACGAGCAGGTCTATGACGGCCTTTATTACGGGACGCTCAAAGAAGAGATCGAGCGCATTGAGGCGGCAGGACGGCAGGTGCTTTTTGACGTCGATGTCAAAGGCGGTCTGAACCTCAAGAAGATCCTTGGCGACAAAGCGACATCAATCTTCATCTGTCCGCCGTCCATCGAGGAACTGCGCCGTCGTCTGGAAGGCCGCGGAGACACGAGTCCGGAGATGATTGAGAAACGCCTCGCGAAAGCGGAAGAAGAACTCTCCTACAAACCCTACTTCGACCGCGTGGTCGTAAACGACGACCTCACCCATGCCTTCGAACAACTCGATGCGATCATAGCAGAATGAAAATCGGAATATACGGAGGAAGTTTCAACCCCGTGCATTTCGGGCATGTGGGATTGGCAAAATGGGTCATCGAGCATACGGATCTCGATGAGTTATGGCTCATGGTCAGCCCCAATAACCCGCTCAAAGATGCCGGTATCTTAGCGCCTGAAGAAGAACGTCTGGCGGCGGTGCGCGAGGCGATAAAAGATATCCCCGGAGTGAAAGCTTCTAATTTTGAGTTTTCGTTGCCTCGACCGTCTTATACTGCTAACACCCTGCGCGAGCTGCAAAAACAATTCCCCGAGTACGAGTTCACGCTCGTCATCGGGGAAGATAATCTCGCTATTTTTGATAAATGGCGCGAGTACGAATATATCCTTGCGAACTTCCGGATCTTCGTTTATCCCAGAACGTCCTCCCGACAAACGGGAGGAGTGGCCTCTGCCGAGAAGGGCAAGATAAATACCGCGAAGCCGGTCAAGGAACTTCAGTTCCTCAGCGAAGCTCCTCTTTTCGACATCTCATCATCCGCCATTCGCCATTCGCGCGGACTTCAATAAGTTGGAGTCCGTTCTTTTTGGCCTCTTCTTCGAGTGCCGGACAATCGGTCTCATAAAAACCACTCATCCATACTTCTCCTCCTTCTTTTATTATGCGCGCGTAGATAGGCATCTGCGCGAGGAGGATGTTGCGGTGGATATTGGCGAGGATGAGGTCGAATACAGTCCGACCTTCGGTCTGACAGAGTACAGACCGTTCGCCTTGCTCACTGACAGATCCCAGACGCACATCTAACTCTACGCCATTCAGCGCAGCGTTCTCGAGGGTGTTCTGCACGGACTTGTCATCAATATCTACCGCCAACACATGCGCCGCACCGAGTTTCTTGGCGAAAATCCCCAACACTCCGGTTCCACACCCGTTATCAAGGACATTAAATTTAAAATTTGAAATTTGAGATTTGAAATTAATCAATGCCTCAATCATCATAGCCGTCGTCTCGTGGTGGCCGGCACCGAAAGCACAATGCGGGATGATCTTCACGCCAAGCGGCAGTTCTTGCACCGGGTGCTCGGCTTCCCAGACCGCATTCCAATTCTCATCGGGCACTTCATCCACCGATAGAAGCATCGCTCCTTCGGTTTCGGAGATCTGCGCTTGGATGGCTTCTTGGTTTTGTTCCCATAGATCCGAAGGGATGTAATAATCCGCATGACCTGCTTGTTCCGGTTCTAAACCGGCGTCTATGGTATCGACGCCAAGGTCACAAAGCTCCTGGTCAAACACTTCTTTCTGCCATTCCTCGGCAAAATCCGTCGTTATATGTAATACGTGGTACTTCATTTGTCGCTAATCATTTGCAAAGCCTCGCCTACGAGGTAGTTACTGCCGCCGATAAAGACCGCATCCTCCTCTGCGGCGTGTTCCAACGCATAGTTGATCGCTTCTTTCGGATCATCGATGGCCATCGGCTGAATACTGAATGCTGGATGCTGAATACTCTCCCACATCGCTAACATCTCTTCTGCCGTTCTTGCGCGCTTCGTATTCGGCGTGGTGAAGATATAATGGTATTTGTCGTCGCTCGGCAGCAGCCGCATGACGACCTCGGTATCTTTGTCATTGACCATGCCGAAGACAATCCATATATGCGGGTTCGGAAGGGTCTTGAGTTGCTGGGCGACGTACTGGATGCCGTGCGAGTTATGTCCGGTGTCGCAGATCACGAGCGGCTTCTCACGCAGTGTCTCCCATCGTCCGCGAAGCCCCGTCAGACGGCACACGTGGCTAAAACCCTCTCTGATAGCTTCTTTCGTGATTTCGTAATCCCGTAATCCCGTAATCCCGTAATTCCTCAACACCTGCAACGCCACAAACGCCGTCTGGAGGTTTTTCTCCTGATAAATACCTTTGAGTTCGCACTCGGGCGCTTCGCGGAGTCTTCGGGTGCGCAGGTAACCGCATTGATCGGCGAACCAGATCCGGCAGTCGGTGGTCTCCAGTCCTTCGCCTAAGATGCCGCACTCCTGCGCTTTGTCGAGGAAGACATTCATCGTCTGGGGATGCGTCTCGCCGATGACGCAGGGCACGCCGGGTTTGATGATACCGGCTTTCTCACGGGCGATCTTCGCAAGCGTGTTGCCCAAAAACTCCGTGTGGTCCAGCCCGATATTTGTGATGACGGAGAGGACCGGAGTGAGGACATTGGTGCTGTCGAGCCGTCCGCCGAGTCCCACTTCCACGACTGCAAAATCTACCTTCTGCGCTACAAAATACGCAAACGCCATGGCGGTCATGGTCTCAAAGAAAGAGGGGCCTGTCTCATCGAGGAAGGCCTTGTTCGTCTCGATGAACTGCGCCACTTCTGCTTCGGGAATCGGTACTCCGTTGATGCGGATGCGCTCAGTGAGGGAGACTAAATGCGGGCTGGTGTACAGCCCCACTTTGTAGCCCGCGGCTTGCAGAACAGCGGCAATCAGATGAGATGTCGAACCCTTGCCGTTGGTGCCTGCCACGTGTATTGCCCGCAGTTTCTCATGCGGGTTACCGACATGCGCCATGAGGCGGAGCGTGTTCTCCAGACCGGGCTTGTACGCTGCCGCGCCTATCAGGTGAAATGGTGGCCGCGCGTTATAAAGATAATCTACTGCTTCTTGATAGTTCATATAATTCCTCCCCTTCATGGGGAGATCGGGTGGGGCTTTATTCTTTCGTTACTACATTAAACTCCAGCACACCTTCCATCCTTTTGGTCACGAGCCATTTGTAGAACTGCGGGGTGACGTGAATCGCGTTGGAGCGGCTGGTGAGGGCTACCTGGTGACGGTTGAGAGGATTAAAGACGGATATATGTACGCGCTCGGAGCCTTTGTTGGCCTTGAGCACGTCGTTCAGTTCGTCAATCAGCTCGTAACTCAGCGCGTCCAGCGACAACCGGATATTGATACCCTCCATACGTTTGTCCTGCGCCTCGTTCATCATCTCCACCTGCTGCACTACGAACTCAAACTCCGCCTCCTCGTCTTTGGCTTCCTTGAACCATTTCATGCCGGCGCCTTTCTGCTGCACAACGCCGGTGACAAGGACGAAGAGGTCCTTGAGCATGAGGTGGGCGAACTGCGCATAAGCGTTGCCGAAGAGCACGAACTGGTAGGATCCGGTATAGTCCTCGATGGTGTAACGGCCGTACGGGTTACCTTTCTGCGAGCGCAGTTGCTCCGCTTCTATGATGAGTCCGCCGATGAGGCAGGTCTGGTTCTTGTGCGCGGCAAGGAACTGCGAAGGCAGGAGGATCTTCTCATCCGGCTCCTCAACCTGTTGCTTGCGCAGGTTGATCTCCGCTTCGTTGCGGGCGTCCGGGCGGCGCCACTTATCAAATTGCGACATCTCTAACGCCGTGGTGTTACTCAGCTCGTTGACCTCGAACGCATACTCGTCCAGAGGGTGCGCGGAGAGATAGATGCCGATGAGTTCTTTCTCTTTGTTGAGCCGCTCGATAGTGTCCCAACGGGGGACTTGCGGCAGGGAAGGGTGGTGGATATCCACCTCTATGTCGAAATCGTCGAAGAGCGAGTTGGCGTTAGTGGCTTTGTCTGCCTGCCATTTATTGCCGTAGTTCATCAGCAGGTCGAGTCCCGATTCGCCGCTGTCGTTGACGCCGAAGAACTGCTCGCGGTAGAGGTCCTCGAAGCACTCGAAAGCACCTGCCTGCGCGAGGTTCTCGATGGTCTTGCGGTTGCAGGACTGCAGGTTCACGCGCTCCAGAAAATCGAAGATATCTTTGTATTTGCCGTTCTTCTCGCGCTCTTTGATGATGGCCTCTGCTGCGCCTTCGCCGACACCTTTGATGCCGCCGAGACCGAACCGGATAGCGCCTTTCTCGTTGACCGTGAAGGACAACTCCGACTCGTTCACGTCCGGCTCCAGGACACTCAGACCGAGCGCTTTGCATTCGTCCATCAGTTTGGTCACCTCCTTGATATCGTCCTTATGGACGGTGAGGTTCGCCGCCATGAACTCCGCCGGGTAATGGGCTTTGAGGTAACCTGTCTGATAAGCGACCCAGGAGTAACATGCGGCGTGCGATTTATTGAAGGCATAGGACGCAAATTTCTTCCAGTCCTCCCAGATTTTCGTCAGCACTTTCGGGTCGTGACCGTTCGCTTTGCCGCCTTCCATGAACTTGACTTGCAGCGACTCCAGAACCGCCATCTGCTTCTTTCCCATCGCCTTACGGAGCTTGTCGCTCTCGCCGCGGGTGAAGTTCGCCAAGAGGCGGCTGAGGAGCATGACTTGCTCCTGATAAACGGTCACGCCATACGTGTCCTTGAGGTATTTCTCCATCACGGGGATGTCGTACGTCACGGGCTCCAAACCTTGCTTGCGGCGGATGAATTGCGGAATATAATCCATCGGTCCCGGGCGGTAGAGGGCGTTCATGGCGATGAGGTCGCCGATGACCGTCGGTTTCAACTCACGGAGGTATTTCTGCATGCCGGCGGACTCGAACTGGAAGACCGCTACCGTCCGTCCTTCCTGGAAGAGTTTGTATGTCACCTCGTCGTCGATGGGTATATGGTCGATGTCGATATCGATGCCTTGCGCTTTCTTGATGTTTCTCAGACACTCCTTGATGATCGTCAGGGTGATGAGGCCGAGGAAGTCCATCTTAATCAGACCCACAGACTCCACCACATGCCCGTCGTATTCGGTCACGAGCACGCGTTTCTTACTGTTCTTGTCCTCCACGGAACTCAGCGGCGCGAAGTTCGTCAGGTCGTCTGCTCCGATGATCACGCCGCAGGCGTGTACACCTACCTGCCTGATCGTTCCTTCCAGCCGCGCTGCGTAGTCAAGCATCGAGCGTATATTCGGATCGCCGTTCTTATGCTCCTCTCTGAGTTCGGGGATGTACTTATAGCAGTTCTTGAGGTTCACTTTGGGACGTTTGGCATCTTTCGGCAGGTCCTTCAGTAAGGAGTCCGGGAAATCGCGGTCGGGGATAAAGGACTTGAGTTCGTTTACCCTCGCTAACGGCACTTGCTGTACGCGTCCGACATCAGCCAAGGCGGACTTGGTAGCCATCTTGCCGTAAGTCACGATATGTGCCACATGTGTCTCGCCGTACTTGCGGCTGACGTAATCAAGCACCTTGCCGCGGCCGCAATCCTCGAAGTCCGTATCGATATCCGGCAGGGATATACGATCGGGGTTGAGGAAACGCTCAAACAGCAGGTCGTACTTGAGAGGATCCAGATCGGTAATCTTCAGACAGTAAGCGACTACCGAACCTGCCGCCGAACCACGGCCCGGACCGACGGAGACGTCCAGCTCCTCACGCGCTGCACGGATAAAATCCATGACGATGAGGAAGTAACCCGGGAAACCCATCGTGATGATGGTGTTGAGCTCAAACTCGATACGCTCTTTCAGCTCCTCGTCGTTCTGCAACCGCTCTTCGCCGTAACGCTCTTTGGCGCCTTCCATTGTCAGATGGCGCAGGTACGCACTCTCGAACGCCAGACGGTCGGGGTAGTCTTCCTCCTTGCCGAACGAAGCGGGGATGTCGAACTTAGGCATGATCGGGTCATGGTCGATATCGTAGATCTCCACCTTATCGACGATCTCCTGCGTGTTCTCCAGCGCTTCCGGCAGGTCGGGGAAGATAGCCGCCATCTCTTCGGGTGTCTTGAGCCACTCCTGTTTGGTATAGTGCATCCGGTTGACGTCGTTGACGAAGTGGTTGGTACTCAGACAGATCAATCGGTCATGCGCCTCTGCGTCTTCTTCGTTCACGAAGTGCGAGTCGTTGGTCGCAATAATCTTCACGTCGTACTTACGGGCGAGTTCCACAAGCACAGGGTTCACCTGTTTCTGCCGTTCGTAAGTGTCCTGATCACCTCCGGGTTTCTGCGTCTCATGGCGCTGTAACTCAATATAATAATCCTCGCCAAAGAGGTTCTTGAACCATTTTACCGTCTCTTCCGCTTCCTGAAAAACACCTTGCTCAATGAGTTCTGAGGTCAACCTGGAAGCGGTCTGTGCTCTGTCAGCGATAGCGGTCTGTGCTCCTAATATCTTCTGCGGCAGCTCACCGCCGAGACAGGCGGAGCAGCAGATGACACCTTCGTGCCATTTCTCCAAGAGCTCTTTGTCGATACGCGGCGTATGGTAGAACGCGTCGGACATATATCCGTGCGAGACGATGCGGCAGAGGTTATGGTAGCCCGCCATATTCTTCGCCAGGAGGATGAGGTGCCATCCCGAGCGGTCGATGACGTAAGTCTTGCCCTCGCCGTTCACGGCTTTGTCGTCGCTCATGGAGTGTCTTCCGCGACGCGCACAATATGCCTCGCAGCCCACGATGGGCTTGAAGGGAACAAAAGGCTCACCTTTCTCTTCTGCGGCAGCTTTGAGTTTCTTATTCACGCCCTTGCAGTAGTCCAGCAGGTCCTTGATGCCGTACATATTGCCGTGATCGGTTAACGCCACGGCGTTCATGCCCGTCGCCAGACACTTATCTACGATCTCCTCCACCTTGGATAGTCCGTCCAGCAGGGAGTAGTGGGAGTGTACATGAAGATGTGTAAAAGTCATAAATCCAAAATTTGCTGCAAAGGTAATAAAAAAAAATGACATACGCAAGCCCGCGCGCAATTTCTTATTTTTTTTACATAAATCACGTCGCCCATGCGTCCAACCGTTAGTGATTCGTTGGCGATTCCTTAGTGATTCGTTGGAGGTTACTATACCTATTATGTACTCTTCGTCCGCCAATATTCTATTTTTTATTAAAAAATACATTTTTATTTGCGTATGTGCAATTTTTTTTGTACCTTTGTACCCAAATTGCGTTAATTGGCAAAAACAGGACCATTTATTATGGCAAAAACAAAACCATACTTGGATGACGAAGGCAAGGCTTTGCCTTATCCATGGCTCATTAATTTCATGCTGATGTTAGTCGGCGGGTCGCAGACATTGCGTCTGCGTTTCTGGAGTCGTAAGCCCCGCCACACAGCAGAGAAGACTTTACGAGACATACTCACTATCTCCCGCGATACCGTTTATGGCAAAGAGCATCATTTCGACCGCATCCTGAGCGCCACGAGTGCTGAGGATTTGTTTCGGTTGTACAGGCTCTATGTGCCGGTGAATAACTCGTTTGAGACGCTGCGGCCGTACGTAGAGCGGCATAAGAACGGCGAGGAGAATGTGCTCTTCCCCGGCAAGCCGGATATGTACGCAACGACCTCGGGGACGACGTCCGAACCCAAATGGATTCCCATGACGCATAAGTACCTCAAGGACGTGTACGGCAAGATGAGCCATATATGGACTTGGAACTTCGTCAAGCACCGGAGTCGGATCTTCGGCGGCCGGATCTTCACAACGGTCGGCAAAGAGTGCGAAGGCTACGCGCCGGACGGGACGCTCTATGGCTCCGTGAGCGGTGTGTTGGTGCGCGACATCCCGCAGATCATCAAGAAGCACTACACGGCTCCTGCGTCGGTAATGGCGATTCCGGATTACGGGACGCGCAACTATGTGCTGATGCGCTTGGCGTTGCAGTACCGCGACGTGACGCTCTGGGCTACGGCGAACCCATCAACGATACTCGAACTCCTGCGCGCGCTCAACGAGAACACAGAGCAGATGATCAACGACATCGAGAAAGGCACCATCAGCGAAGATGTGGATATCCCGTACGAGATCCGTTCGGAGTTGGACGCGTACGTCGCTCCGCATCCTGAGAGAGCCGCAGAACTCAGACAGATACTCGCCGAGAAGGGACACTTGTACCCGAAAGATTTCTGGCCGTGGTTGCAGTACCTCAGTACCTGGAAATGCGGCAACACGAAGATCTACATGGACAAGTACATGGACCAGTTTAACTGGGACAAGACTTTCTACCAGGAGCTCGGCTATATAGCCACCGAGTGCCGGTTCGGTTTCCCGCTCGATGACACCAACGAGTCGGTTCTCTTCCCGCAGTTCCACTACTACGAGTTTGTGGAGGAGAGTGAGTTGGACAGCCCGCATAAGCATTTCCGGCAGATCGACGAGTTGGAGCTCGGCAAGCGCTACTGCGCGTACGTGACGACCTACTCGGGACTTTTCCGGTACAACATGAACGACCTCGTGGAGGTCGGCGGATTCTACAAGAACACCCCGACGGTACACATGATCTCGAAAGTCAACGGCATCGTCTCCATGACCGGCGAGAAACTGTACGAACCGCAGTTCATGGACGCCGTACATCAAGCCGAGACAGAGACGGGAATCAAGACGAAGTTCTTCGTCGGTTTCGCTGAGGTGGAGGAATCGAAGTACCATTTCTACTTCGAGTTCCAGGACGAGAAGATCGACCAGGAGCAGGCGGAGGCGTTCACGAAAGTGGTGGATGAGAAGCTGCAGCACATCAACGTAGAGTACGAATCCAAACGCCAGTCCTTCCGTCTCCATGCGCCCGAGACCCATATACTCCTTTCTAACGCGTACGCGCGATTTAAGGCGGCGTGCCTCAAGGACGGATTCAGAGACGGACAATTCAAGTTCAACCTCCTCATGCAGGACGAGAAGCGCCGTAGCAAGTTCAACCTCATCCAACGCATGGAGAGCGGCTTTGAAAAACTAAGCCAGAATATTATTGACAGAGCAAACAAGATAGATGATCGACAAAAAGAACGCGCTAAACGGCGTAAAGACCGTCGTGCTGGATCTCGACGGAACGATGTACGATAAGTCGGGACTCGCAGCCCGAATGGTAAGAAGATTGTTCTGGTGCCTGCCGTTAGTGATGGCAGAGCGCTGGGCGCGGCGTAATATGCACTACACCCAGTACGCCTCGGAGGAAGAGTACAACGACGCTTTCTTCCATTTCATGGCGCGTGGGCATTGGTGGAGCGCAGGCATCGCCGAGACGTGGTATAACTCCGTCTATATGCCCGCGATGGTGCGTCTGATTCATCGTCACCACAAGCCCCGCAAAGAAGTGATGGAACTGGTGGAGGAGGCGAAGAGCAGGGGAATAAAACTCGCCATCTACTCCGACTATGGTTACGTAGAGGAGAAATTAGAGGCCTTGGGCATCGACCCGGAGCCGTTTGTGTTACTCATCGCAGCACCGCAGTTAGGTGCTCTCAAACCCTCGGAACCGTGCGCGAGAAGGGTCTTGGAGATGCTCGAAGCCGATCCTGAGACGACGCTCTTTGTCGGCGACAGGGACGATAAAGACGGTGCGAGTGCCCGCGCCGTAGGAGCAAAGTTTTTGAAAGTATGAATAAGAGATATAGCGATCTGGAAGTCACCGAAGGAACCTATGTGCCGCCGGTGAAGATAGACTACCCGGAGGAAGATCCGTATGTAGGGCTGTACAAGCCCGTTTACGACCGTCCTTATCCGGAGGTGGATGCGAACTATCCGTACGTCGATGATACGTGGCGGAACAAACTGCGTATTTGGTTCGGCTATCGCATCGTGCGTCCGATCTTAGGTGTGATGCTGCGGCTGAAATACGGGCTGAGATGGCAGATAGAGGGCGAGAAGAAATGGCATCGTTGCGCCTGTCCGATGCGGCGGTACTTGAAGA
This sequence comes from Bacteroidales bacterium UBA3717, assembly GCA_002372695.1. Lineage (GTDB taxonomy): Bacteria > Bacteroidota > Bacteroidia > Bacteroidales > Paludibacteraceae > Colicola. The sequence goes on along the minus strand of DFHS01000024.1, from coordinate 15,903 downwards.
AGTTCGACCTCTCGCACGGAGCCATCACCATCGCGAATCATTGTTACCGGCATGACTGCGCGTCGGTACTGACCGCCATCAATGCTACGCACAGGATGCGTATCCCGATGTTCGCACCGAACTTCCGGACCAAAGACCAGTACTTCCTTCGTATCGTAGGCGGAATACCTATTCCTGCGCCGGAAGCCGGGCTCTCTGCCATGAAGGCCTTCAACGCCGCCTTCGATGAGTTCGACCGCCGCGGGTATTGGTTTCATATCTTCCCCGAAGCCAAGCGATGGGACTGGTACAAACCCTTGCGGCCGTTCCAGAAAGGCGCTTTCACGATGAGTTATAAGTACAACAAACCCATCATCCCGTTCGCCGTCACGTATCGCGAGCGGACAGGCATCTACCGGTTCTTGGGTCCGAAAGACGAGCCGTTGACGCAAGTCGTCATGGGCGCGCCGATTTATCCGGATACCTCGGCTCCGAGAGCTGCGGAGACGGAAAGACTGATGAATAAAACACACGAAGAAATATGTCGTTTAGCGGGAATAAAACACAATACGTGGCCGTCATCGCTCTGATCGTTTCGATGATCATCTGGTCGGTGAGCGGGATTGCTATCAAGCATGCCTTGGTAGCCTTACCGCCGTTCACGATGATCCTCATGCGGTTCATCCCCTCGGTGTTGCTGATGCTCGTCATCGGCATCGTAAGGCGCAAACACTCGCTCTTCTGTTTGCAAAAAATGGAGCGAAAGGATCTGCCGCTCTTCCTCATTGCGGGGTTCTGCCAGCCGTTCCTGTACTACATGCTGGAGACCTACGCCTACGATGCACTCAACAGCCCGACCATCGCCGAGACTTTGCTCTCGACAAGCCCGTTGCTGAGTCCTATCTTTGCAGCAGTCATCCTGCGCGAGCGCATCACGCGTAATAATATATGGGGTATCCTCATTTCCACGGTCGGCGTGTTTGTACTGACCTTGGTCGGCACGACGGACTACTCGATCGGTAGTTATTGGGGCGTGTTGTTAGCGTTCATGGCGGTGTCGGCGGCGGTGATTGACTCGGTGATGATGCGCAAAGCGCCGCTACGGTACAGTGCCCTGTCGTTCGTCTTTTATACCCAGGTGGTGAGTCTGTTGTTCTTCATCCCCGTGTGGTTCTGGCGCGAAGGACCGAGTGCGTTGATGGCAATCGACTGGAGTCAACTCTCCGATCCGGCTTCGTCCCTGACGGTAGCCCTTTGGTCGGTGTCGTACCTGACGGTCTTTGCGTCCGTCACGGCGTTCATCCTCTTCTGCTTTGCGCTGCGCCGGGTAGGAGTCACGCAGGCGAACGCGTTCAATAACATCCGTCCGGTGTTCACGGCGTTGTGGATGTTCCTCTTCTTCGGCGAACAACTGCCGGCGCTCAAATGGGTCGGCATGGCGGTAATTATCTTAGGACTTTTTATTTGTCAAAAACAAGATACGAAAACTATAAATAACAAACAATTATGAATATTTATACCATTGATTTCTTTTACGACCTGCTGTTTATCATGTTTGTGGTAGGTCTGGTTGTGTTTGTGTCCCTGTATTTTGTGGACGCAGGGTACGGTAAGATGCGTTCGGAGAAATGGGGCCCTGCGATAAACAATAAAGTAGGGTGGTTCCTGATGGAATGTCCGGTGTTCCTCGTTGTTTGGTACGAGTATTTCAAAGCGATGGGCAGCGCTGATCCGGTGATTTCCGAGGCTGTGAAGAGTGCGCCGTACTGGCTCTTCTTCCTGTTCTTTGAGTTCCATTATTTCCAGCGTTCGTTCGTATTCCCGTTCCTGCTGAAGGGCAAGAGCAAGATGCCGGTAGCGATCATGATTCTATCGGTCGTTTGGAACCTCATTAATGGTTATATACAGGGCTTCTGGCTCTTCCACTTGGCGCCGAAAGATCCGTTCTATGCGCACCTCTACTCGACGTCTTGGCTGACCGACCCGCGCTTCATCATCGGTTCGATTATCTTCTTTGTCGGATGGATTATTAACATGCATTCCGACTACGTGATCCGCCATCTGCGCAAGCCCGGTGACACGAACCATTACCTGCCCAAGAAAGGGCTCTATAAGTACGTCACGAGCGCTAACTACCTCGGCGAAATCACCGAGTGGCTCGGCTTTGCCATCCTCACTTGGTCGCTTGCGGGACTGCTCTTCTTCTGGTTCAGCTGCTGCAACCTCGTACCCCGCAGCAATGCGATCTACAAGAAGTACGAAGAGGAGTTCCCCGATGAGTTCGACCGCAAGAAACTGAAACGCATCATTCCTTTTATTTACTAGGACTAAATAGGAAGACCTAGGATGACCTAGGACTACCTAAGTTAAACAATAATGAAAGAAAATAAACTCTTTACACCCTATCAATTAGGGCCGATTACGCTGCGGAACCGCATCATCCGTTCTGCGGCTTTCGAAAATATGGCGCGTCACAATGCGCCAACCCAAGAGCTGCAGGATTACCATGTTTCCGTAGCTCGCGGCGGAGTAGGTATGACCACCGTCGCTTACTGCGCCGTAGATCTGAGCGGTGTGTCGTTTGACGGCCAACTCTACGTCCGTGACGAGATCATCCCGGACATGAAGAAGATGACCGACGCCATCCATGCCGAGGGCGCGAAAGCGTCCATCCAGCTTGGTCACTGCGGAAACATGACCCATTTCTACACCTGTCATTGCATGCCCGTCTCCGCGGACACGTGGTTCAACCTCTATAGCCCGACGATTCATCGCCGCCTTAAGGTCTCGGAGATCAAGGCGCTCGTTAAGAAGTTCGGCGAAGCGGTGGACTGGGCTCGCGAGTGCGGTTTCGACTGCGTGGAGATCCATGCCGGGCACGCGTACCTCATCTCGCAGTTCCTCGCGCCGCGTACGAACCACCGCCACGATGAGTACGGCGGATCGTTTGAGAACCGCGTGCGCTTCCTCAACGAGGTGCTCGACGAAGTGATGATTCATGCCAAGGATGACATGGCGGTCGTGGTAAAGACAAACATGTGGGACAACTGCTGGAAAGGTGTCTCCATCGAGGAGGGTATTCAGATTGCCAAGGAGATCGCCAAACACAAGGTGCACGGCATCGTCCTCTCCGGCGGTACAGTAAGCCGTTCGCCGATGACCATCCTCTCCGGCGCAATGCCCTACAAGACCCTCGCGCATTACATGCCGATGAAGTCCTTCTGGTGGCTCAAAGCCGCGCTCAATATCCCCGGTGTACACCAGATCATGCTGCCCACTTCGCCCTTCAAAGAGCTCTATTTTATGGACAAAGCGAAGCTTTTCCAGAAAGCTCTAAATGACCAAATAGTAAATGACCAAGTGACCCTTATTTATGTTGGCGGCGTGCAATCCGGCGATAACTGCTACCAGATTATGGACGAAGGCTTCGAGCTCTTCCAGATAGCCCACGTGCTCATCAAGGATCCGGAGTTCGTTCACCACGTCGAGGCGAACCCGCATTACCACGCGGGCTGTGGACGGTCGAACTACTGCGTAGGACGTATGTACACGCTCAATATGAAGTGCCATAAGTGCGTAGAGCGCGACGGCGAGGTCATCCCCGCACGTATTCAGAAAGAGATAGCTAAATTAGAGAAAGATGCTGAGCTTAGTAACGGGCGCAAGTAGCGGCATAGGTCTGCAATACGCTACCGCCTTGGCGCGGGATTATCATAGTGACCTGCTTCTGGTGAGCAACCAGCAGGAGGAGTTGGATCGCGTAGCGGCAGAGTTAGCGGCGACGTACGGCGTTCTTACCACTGCGCATTTTGCCGACCTCTCGCTAAACGACGCAGCGGAGCAACTCTTCGCATGGACCAAGGAGAACAATTTTACCGTCGATGTGCTCATCAATAACGCGGGAGTGTTTTTCTTTAACCCCTATATCGAAACCTCTATGAAGCGCATCGAGTTGATGCTCCAACTGCACGTCATGACCGTCGCCAAACTCACCCGCCTCTTTGCCGAAGATATGGCTAAAAGATCTGTCAGCGATAGCGGTCTTCCCATGAAAGGCTACATCCTCAATATGAGTTCGATGTCGGCATGGATGGCGATGCCGGGTATCCAGACCTACAACGCCTCGAAGGCCTTTATCTATAACCTCTCGAAGTCCCTCTGGTACGAGTTCAAACCACTCGGCGTCGGCATCACTGTCATGGCGCCCGGAGCCGTGGATACTGCCCTCTTCGGGCTGTCGCCTAAGTTACGCAAGTTAGCGGTGAATCTGACGGTCTCCATCCCGCCGGAGAAACTTGTCAAACGCGCCTTGAAGAAACTCTTTAAGAACAAGAAAGCGGACACCCCGGGTTTCTTGAATTGGCTCGCTACACCGCTTCTCAAGCACACGCCCGACTGGATGCTCTTCCTCGCGATGAAGTACGTCGGAAAGTATCAAAAATAGTAATTTCTTTCCTAAAATCGTCATTTTTAGGGATTGTATAAATGACGAAAAAGTAGTACCTTTGTATTGTTTTTAAAAGACAGTACAGAGGTATTATTATGTATCGACAAATAATCTTTTCAGTAAGGCACTTAAGCCTGTTTATCTTATTGATTTCGTGTGCGTTACGTACGTACGCAGGGGATTCTATAACGGTTTCTGCCGCTGACCTTCAGGCGCTCGTTCAGCGTGTGGAGAGGCTCGAACAAGCCCAGCAACAGGCGGTAGAGAAAAAAGACACTCTATCCCCAAAAATTGGTAAAACACGACGTTTTACTATCGGCGGTTACGGTGAGATTACCGCCAAACATTGTTTCTACTCCAACAACTATCTTCGTTATGGCAAGAACCCCGAGCGGTTTGCCAACGATCATTACGGGGAGTTTGACCTGCCGCATGTGGTGATTTACATGGGCTATGACTTCGGTCATGGATGGTCGGTCGGTACGGAGATCGAGTTCGAGCACGGCGGTACGGAGAGTGCCATCGAGATCGAAGAGGAAGAAGGCGGCGAGTACGAGAGTGAGATCGAGCGGGGTGGTGAAGTGGCTTTGGAGCAGTTTTGGCTGCAGAAAGCCTTCAACCGCTATGCCATCATCCGGGCAGGTATGCAGGTCATTCCTGTAGGCGGCTTGAACGCCCACCACGAATCGACGGAGTACTTCGGCGTGTACCGTAATGAAGGCGATTTCACCATCATCCCGAGCACCTGGCACGAGGTAGCGCTGACGTTCATGGGAAGTACCAAGAACGGTTGGCATTATCAGGCGATGTTCCTGCCCGGCTTGGACAGCGACCGTTTTAACCGAAAGAACTGGATCAAACCCGGAGCCGGCAGTCCGTACGAGTTTAAGATCGCGAACGTCTTTGCCGGTGCAGCGAGGGTGGATTACACTGGCGTCAAAGGACTTCGTCTGTCCCTCAGCGGGTACTGCGGTAACTCCTTCCGCAATACCCTCTCGAAGTCCAACGCCGAGTTGGATGAGAGTGCGTACAAGGACGTCAAGGGTACGGTCTCCATCGGCGCGTTTGATTTCCAATACAAGGACTACGGTCTCATCCTCCGCGGTAGTTTCACCTACGGTCATCTGTCCGATGCGGCGGCGATCACGCAATACAATATCGCAATGCGCAAAGGCTCCGTCTCCTCCAAGCAATGGGTTGCGTCCGATGCACTTGCAGCGGGTATAGAAGCAGGTTACGACTTCTTCTCGCTCAACCACAAACTCAAAGAGAAGAAACAATCCTTCTACCTCTTCGCGCGGTACGACTACTACGACTCGATGTTCCGCTACGACGGCAAACCGACGGATATGTACTCCTGGTGCGGTAGGCACCGTGCGGCGGTGGGTATCAACTACTTCCCTATCAAGCAGATCGGCGTGAAGGCGGAGTTCTCCTACGGCATATTGAAACAAGGAACGCGCGCGGACGGTACGCGCGGGAAGCTCTACAACGATGAACCGCAGATTGCCGTAGGAATCGTCTATGCAGGATTTTATCAACTATAAATACTAACAAATTACATCATTATGAAAAAGAAGTTTCTTTTATTCTCGCTCATCGGCTTGGTAGCATTGAGCGGATGTAAGAAGGGTGACACAGAGGTCACCACGGACAAAGAGGCGGCGTTGCAACGCGCCATGAAGCCTTATGTAGAGAACACGGTCATCGCCACCTATTCCTCCATGGCGGATGAGGGTCTGAAGCTGCTGGACAAATGCCGGCAGATCCTCAAGGCACAGGAGGCAGGGACGGATTACTCCGACCTCATGAAAGCTGCCGGTACGGACTGGAGAGCGATGCGTAAGTACTGGGAGCAGAGTGAGGCCTTCCTGTTCGGTCCTGCAGCGGGACATAACATCGACCCGCACATCGATTCCTGGCCTTTGGATTTTAACGCGATGAAAGCGTTGCTGAACGATCCGCAGAAGATGGCGGAGCTGGAGGCTGAAGGCGGTTCGTACGTAGGCGACAAACTCGGTTACGCCCTCAAGGGTTTCCATGCCTGCGAGTACCTGCTCTTTGAATCCATAGAGAAAGAAGGCCGTGCTGTGGGTACCGGCAAGCCTCATGCAGCAAACCTCACACACGCCGAGGCGGTTTATCTGCTCGGTATCGTGGAAGATCTCACGCAGCAGGCAATCCTGCTCGAAGACTGCTGGGCAGGTAAGGTGAGCGAGGCCAAAGAGGCGGTTATCACGGTCGATGACGAGTCGCTCAGCTACGGCGAGAACTACGGCGAGTATCTCGTTAACGCAGGTCAGGCGGGAAGTCTCTATAAGACTTATCAGGAGGCAGCAGAAGAGATCATCGCCGGTTGTGTAGATATTGCCGGTGAGGTAGCGGACCTGAAGATGGGTAACCCCTATATCAGCAGTACTCCCGACCAACGCGACTACATCGAGAGCCCGTATAGCTGCACTTCGACGATCGATTTTGCAGATAACATCCGTTCTATCCGTCACGCTTACTGCGGTGCGCAGGCCGGTGACTACGCCATCTCGAACTATATCTACCAGCAGGACGCAGACTTGGACGGCAAGGTGCGCAAAGCCATCGATGCCTCTATCGCAGCGATCGAAGCTATCGAAGACTTTGAGAACACGGCTAAGGGCAACGCTAAGGTAAAAGCAGCCATCGATCAGGTTTCCGAACTCGAAGGACTCCTGGATGACGAGGTCTTACCTCTCTTGTCGAAATAACGAAATCTCGAAATATCGATATATCGAAAAAACAATACTATTATGAAAAAAGAATTTTTATTCATGGCTCTGGCGGCGGTCGCGCTCGTGGGGTGTAAGAAAGATCCTACGCCTGTGGATCCTGTGACCGACCTGCCGGAGTGGTACTACACCGGTGGCCGGTTAGGTACGACGACCAACACCTCTTCCATGACTTTCCGTCAGCCGACACCGGCGACCGAAGAGGCGGGTCTCGGAACGATGTTTGCCCAAGGCGATAACATCGCCGAGAAAGATTTCGTGACGGACACCACAGGACGTCAGCATGGTCTGGGACCGGTCTACGTTCGTGCGTCCTGCCAACACTGTCACCCGAATTACTCGCACGGAACCTCTATCCCCGAAGGCACTTACAACGCCAAGGATCAGGGTAACGGAACGCTGCTCGTGGTCATCAATCCTCAGACGCAGGCCTACGTGCCTTGGCTCGCCGGCATGCCCCAACTCTTCGGTGCTGCTCCTTTCAAGGCACCGCTCGATCCCGATCAGATCACGGTAACCTGGAAGACGGTGACGGATGAGCACGGTAACAAATTCCCTGACGGCGAGACCTACGAGTTGCGTTACCCGGAGGTGAAGATGCCGAACACTGCCGTTTACGTCTATAACCAAGGCTACCGCGACCCGGATGGGTTGCTCGAGAGCGAAGGCTACGAAGTGAAGCTGGAGAACACGATCGGCGTGTACGGTACGGGTCTTCTCGATGCCATCACCGATGAAGATATCATCGCCCAGTATGAGAAAGAGGCGACCGACGGCAAACTCAAAAATGGTCTGAACCCTGCTTTCTGGAACGGTGGTTTCCAGACCTCCGGCTACTATAAGAACGACCCGCAGTGGGGACCGAAACGCTTCACGTACGCCCTCACCCGTGGTCCGATCATGGACGCCGCAGGGGCGAACGCCATCTGGAACATCACCAACGTCACCCGTTCCGACCGTCGTTACCACTATCTCGACCTCGCCGGCACAATCTACGCGGAGTATGCTTCCAAAGATCCGGAGGTACAAGCTGCGTTCGGTACCGAGCAGGAGATATACGACTACCTGACCTCCAAGTCTCTGCCGGCGGAGATGACCGACGACGAGTTCACGCAGGTCATGGTTTGGCACCGCGGTCTGGCGGTTCCGGCTGCGCGTAACGTGAACGACAGTGCGGTTCTGCGTGGAAAAGAGTTGTTTACCCAGATCGGCTGCGACTACTGCCACCGTCCTACTTGGACAACCGGACCGGACGAGGTGCGTGACCCGAACCATTTCCCCGTCACCGCTTCGATGCCGCGCTACCCGAACCAGAAGATATGGCCTTATACCGATATGGTACAACATAAGCTCTGCATGGAGAACGATATCCGTACCGGTTGGTGCCGTACGACGCCGCTCTGGGGGCGTGGTCTGCACCGCAAGGCTACTGGCGACGCTTACGAAGCACGTCTGCACGACACCCGTGCCCGCAATGTGATCGAAGCGATCATGTGGCATGGCTATAGCGAGCAATCCGATGCGTACTGGCCGACCCAGCAGTTCTATAAACTCAATAAAAAAGACCGCGATGCAGTCGTTGCTTTCATCAATGCGATTTAGTCGGAAACCGTTTACATATGTGTTGCACATAGCCCTTGCGATCATTATCGTGGGGGCATGTGTGACGCATTTCTTCGGCGTCCAAGGGGAGATACACTTGCGCGCGGACAAGGCGGAGACGCTCTCTGTCGCGAATCGACCCATCAGCCTCTTCCTTTGGGATTTTCAGATCCTCAACGATGCGGAAGGCAACCCGGTGGATTTTGTCTCGGACTTGCGCCTCTTGGACCGCAGTACCCAAACGCCGGACCACCAGATGAAGATCGACGAAGGCACCGTGCGTATGAACAAACCCCTCAAGTACCGCGGCTATCGGTTCTGCCAGTCGGACTACGACAGCGATCAGATGGGCGTGACCCTCTCGTATAACTACGACCCTTGGGGTATCGGCATCACCTATACCGGCTACGCACTCTTGCTGCTCGGCATGATCACGTTCTTCTTCCAGAAGAATACTTATTTCCGTGCCCTTTGGAACAAGTCTGTATTCCGTCAGCATAGCGGTCTGTACTCCGTCAGCGCAGCGGTCATCATCATCGTCCTGGCTTTCGTCATGACCAAAGTCGTCACGCCCAAACCGCCCCTTCAGCCTGTCCTCCAGACGCCGCTCTTGGGAATCCACGTCTCGGTGATCATGCTCTCTTACACGCTCTTTGCGGTGGTGATGATCAACGGCATCTTGGGCCTCTGCGTTGCGCGTTGGCGCGAGACGCTGATGAACCTCTCGCAACTCCTCTTGTACCCTGCGGTCTTCTGCCTCACGGCCGGCATCTTCATCGGCGCCGTGTGGGCGAACCTCTCTTGGGGACGCTACTGGGGATGGGATCCGAAAGAGACTTGGGCGCTCATCACCATGCTCGTTTACGCGGCGATGATTCATTGGCCGGTGATCCTCAAGGCGCGAGGTCGCAAACCCGCTTCGCAGGTTGCCTACCATATCATCTCCATCATCGCGTTCGTCTTTGTCTTATTCACGTATTTCGGAGTCAACCACCTCCTCGGAGGACTTCACTCATACGCATAAAAAAAAACGGGGCTCGTCCCCGTTCTTTTTTTTTATTTCAGTTCTTTCAGCGCTCTCTTCAGCTCTTTGTCGTAGCGGAGGTTATACGCCGCTTGACCTTTCTGGTAGTAGTACCGCAGCACGATCTCTGCGCCGAGGAGTTGTTTCACTTCCTCTTTGTTGCGCTCGATAGCTTTGCGGAAATCCGGCGTCAGGACGGGCTCCAGCGCCTCTAACTGCGCGAGTGTCGTAGAATCGATATCTTCGTGTTTCGCCATCTTGATCATGTCTTCGAAGAACTTCGAGGTCTCCGTCTCGTATTTGAATTCCCGTTCGTCCAGGAACCGGCAGAAGTCCTCTATCTCCTCGTCCGTTAACTCGAACACATCCGGACGGGCAATCGAGTCATGCAGACGGTGGTAACGCGTCGCGTAGTCGAAGAAATAATGATTGATATACAGCGAATAGGTGATGTCCACCTTGCCTGAATCCGAGAGAACGATATCCGGCAGGATGCCGCCTGCGGTGTCACGCTTGAGCTCATGCCCTTTCTGCCGCTCGCTGTAATCAATCGCCTGGATGCAGCGACCCGAAGGCAGGTAGTACTTACTCGTCGTGACCTTCACATGACCGCCGTAAGCAATCGGCCGCACGTTCTGCACCAGCCCCTTGCCAAACGTCCGCTGACCCACTAACGTAGCGCGATGGAGATCCTGCAAGGCACCGGAGACGATCTCACTTGCAGACGCGGAGTTCTTATCTACCAGCACCACGAGCGGCAAGTCTTTGTACCGCGGGTTATTGCGGGTCTGGTAGGTGTTGTTGCTGCGGGCGGTCTTGCCGCGCGTCTCCACGATCGTCGTGTTGCGATCTACGAAGAGGTTGACGATCTGTATCGCCTCATCGACGATACCTCCGCCGTTACCGCGTAAGTCAATCACCAGACCCTTGGCACCGTGGTTATAATACAGGTCGTCCAGTGTGTTGCTGAAATCTTGCGCCGAACCCTCCGTAAACTCGTTAAAGGAGATATATCCAATAGGATAGGGCAGGGTGTCTGCCTCAATCGTCGTCGCGTAGCTGACAGGTTCCAAGTGAATATCTTCGCGGACGATGGATACCTTGAACGGCTTCTCCACACCTTCGCGCTCGAGCTCCAAGACCACCGTCGTACCCGGTTCGCCGCGAAGGTTATTGCTCACTTCGCTCACGCTCAGACCCTTCGTCGTCTTGCCATCTACCGAGAGAATGCGGTCGCCTGCTTGCACGCCGGCTAACTGCGCCGGCTTGCCCTCATAGGGGTTCACCGCGTACGTCCAGAGGCTGTCTTTGGATATTTTTGCCTTGCCTTTCAGCTGCGCCTTGTTGGCTGGCCTTTGTTGGATAATCGAACCGATACCGCCGTACTTACCCGTGGTCAGCATACGCAGATCGCGGTCGTTCTTCTTCGGATAATAAACGGTATAAGGGTCGATCTTACGCAGCATCGCGTTAATCGCCGTCTCCGTCAAATCTTCATAATTGAGGGTATCGACGTAGTTCACATCTACCTGACGCATCACGTCGTTGAAGATCGTGATACACTCGTCCACCCTTACCGTCGACGGCCGCTCCTGCGCGTGAAGACTAACGCAGAGTATTAGGCACAAAATCGCTAACGTCTTTTCCATAAGCGTATAAATCACGTACTAAGGTGGAGGAGATATGCGCGTACTCGGGGCGCGTATAAAGGATCACGGTCTCGATGCCGCCGATCTGCTTGTTGGCCTCCGCCATATTTCGTTCGTACTCGAAATCGCCGATACAACGCATCCCGCGAAGGATGAACTTCGCATCTTGCTCTTTCGCGAAATCTACGGTCAGGCAGTCATAGATAGCGACCTTCACGCGCGGCTCGTCCGCAAAAATCTTACGGATCGCCTCTTCCCGCTCACGGATTGGGAAGGTCTCTTTCTTCGTGCTGTTTCGGCCTATACCGATGATGATTTCATCAAATAGCTCCAGACCACGCTTCACGATATCGTAGTGGCCTACTGTAAAGGGATCAAATGACCCCGGAAATATTGCTCTTTTCATATAAACTTTTAAACCTCTAAACGTGGCTTTAGCCACAATTAAACCTCTAAACTTTTCCGGTGGTTCACCTCCGGAAATCTATACATTTCATATAACTTTTCCCTCAGGAACGCTTCGTCCTTATTCGGGATGTCAATCATCGCCAGGCGGCTCTCGATGTACGCATCAAAATCCGTGCCACGTTCGTAGATCTCGTAGCCCCGATGAATATGCCGGTCGATAATGTCGCACACATGTTGCAGTTGGTCGTGGATCGGTGCCTCGCGGTACTCCGGATGAGCCGCTAGCATCGCGTCGATCTCCGGATTGATACTCGGCGTCAAACGATATATAACGTGCCCTTTGTATCCGCGAATGCCGGTCTTCATAGACAACACATCATCTTTCGCGCGCTTTTTCCATTTCGGATTGTCCCGTTTGAGCTGCATCTCTGCCGCCTTCAGGTAGTCGCACGGGTCGTACTCGTAAGTGATACTCACCGGGCAGATATTGAGCGCTTTGACGTTCTGAAAGAAGTCCTCGTCGCCAAGCGTCAGCATGTGCAGCACCGACGCTTGCGTCAGGTCGTTACTGTCTTTGGCGCGGCCCTCACGTTGAGCCAGCCAGATGGATTTGCCTTCTTCCCGAAGCGAACGGATATATGCCGAGAGCTGCTTCGAGTTCTCCAGCTGCGCATGAGCCCCCGCGCCGCGTTTGACCACAAAACAACGGTTGAAACGCACCAACACCTCGATCCATTTATAGGCAAACAAATTATTGCCGATGCCGATAAACGGACGGATGAAGTATTTGCATCGCAGTAGCAACGACAGCCATGCCGCGTCCAGGACGATGTCGCGGTGGTTTGTCATGAAGAAGGCCCCGTGTTTGATATCTTTCTCAATCTGTTTGCGGTCGCCCATGTAATCTAACTTGATTCCCTTGGTCGTACGCTTTGCCCAGATCCACAAGAGCGGAAAAGCAAACAGAAAATCGCAGATGGTCAGCAACCATCCCACGCGATAAGCTCTAATATCTCTAAATTTATCTTTCATTTCATTTCTTTTATTCTCCTCCCCTCCATGGGGAGGTCGGGTGGGGCTAATAGTTATCCAACGCAGCTTTTGCTGCTTCTCTATACGCCACCATCAGTCCTCCTGTGCCGAGCAGCGTACCGCCGAAATAGCGCACTACGACGACGAGTATATTGTCTAATCCCCGTGCATCGATGGACCGCAAGATAGGGGCTCCGGCTGTACCGTGCGGCTCGCCGTCATCTTTGGTTCGCCAGAGGTTCGGTCCCAACCGGTACGCGTAGCACACATGACGCGCGTCGTGGTACTTCTTCTTATACCACGTGATACGCGCTTTCGCTTCGTCCTCGTTCGCTATCGGCTCTGCGAACCCTAAGAACTTGCTCCCGCGATCTTTATAGATACCTTCCGCCGCCATCAGTCTTTCGACTTTCGACTTTCTACTTTCTTCTTAATCTCCTTCGGCACCGCCTTTTTGTTGACGAGAATGTCGTTGGTCTTGTACCGCATGAACGCCTCGCTTACATACCAGATGCCCTTGTAGTCGGAGCGCATCGTACCCCAGCTGTTCTTGATCATGTAGTATTTCTTGCCGTTCTGGTCTTTGGCGATACCGAAGATCTGCATCCCGTGGTCGTCGGTGTTCTCCCAGTTATCGAAGGCGTCCTGGCGCATCTCCTGGGTGATCTCTTTCTCCGGCAGCGGTTTCTTCGTCAGCTCCTCTTTCTTCTTGTCGTTGCTCATGCCGACCCATTTCGCCATGTCGGAACCGGTGATGTCGGCGCCGTGGTCGTCATCCGGCACGACACCGATACCTTTTCTCGTGAAGCCCAACTCCGAAACATCCGCTGCCCATGCCAGCGTGTAACCCTTGGCCAGCGCTTCGTCGATGATCTGCATCAACTCGTCGATCGGCACGTTGTACATCTGGTCCATACGCCAGTTGTCCGGCACCTCCAGCGCGAACTTCTCGTAGAACGGATGGTGGGTATAGGACGTGAAGGAGACGTAGTTCTCTTCTTTCAGCCCCAGGCTCTCCACAAAACTCTTCGGCGTGTATTTCTTGCCTTCGTACTCGAATTCCTCCGGACATTTGCCCAGGTACGTGTCGTAAATCGCTTGCAGACCCTCTTTCCACACCGGACTCAGTTTCTTCAGGCTCTTGAGACCGTTGAGGTAACCGCTTGCCACCTTGTCCAGCTCGCTATGAACGGGTAGGGTGTCGTTCTTCGTCCACCCGTAACGGATACCCGGCATCGCTTCCTGCGGCACCAGACCGTAGTGCTCCATGCAGTAAATCACGTCGTACGCGCTGCCGCCGGGTGCAAAATGCGGTTCGTTATACAGCCTTACGCAGTACGTTGCGCGATCCATCATCGTCTTGCTCACGACATACATCTCGCTGAAATCCACTACTTTGCCTTTCTCGCGCAGCACCTCGCTCTCGAGAAATCCCAGCGTCGAGAACGCCCAGCAGGTCGAACTCCGGTTCTGGTCCTTCACCGGCGTGATACCCACGCTATCCACCGTCGTAAAACGGAAACCCTCTATACTGTCTTTCTCGACTTTGGTACTATCGTTCTGCGCCCAGGCCGTCATTCCGACAGCCAACGCGGCTATAATCATTAACTCTTTCATTCTTTATTCTGGAAATTCCATTAAGTACGCTTTGATAAATGCGTCGATATCTCCGTCCATGACGGCATTGACGTTACTCGTCTGATAATTTGTCCGGTGGTCCTTCACGCGGCGGTCGTCGAAGACGTAACTGCGTATCTGGCTTCCCCATTCGATCTTCTTCTTGCCCGCCTCCACTTTCGCCTGCGCCTGTCTTCTCTTCTCGAGCTCCAACTCATACAGCTGACTCCGCAAGTGCCGCAAGGCATTCTCTCTATTCTTCGGCTGGTCGCGTGTCTCGGTGTTCTC
>DFHS01000024.1:0-958 GCA_002372695.1 Bacteroidales bacterium UBA3717 | reverse complement strand
TTGACGTTCTGACCGCCGGCACCGGAGCTGCGGAAGGTGTCCCAGCTGATTCCCGCAGGGTTGACCTCCACCTCAATCGTGTCGTCAATCAACGGCACGACAAACACGCTCGCAAAACTCGTCATGCGCTTTCCCTGCGCGTTATAAGGACTCACGCGCACCAGACGATGCACGCCGTTCTCGCTCTTGAGGTAGCCGTACGCCATGTCGCCCTCGATATTGAACGTCACGGTCTTGATACCTGCCTCATCGCCTTCCTGCAGGTTGGCGATCGTCACTTTATAGTCGTGCTTCTCGCAGTACCGCTGATACATACGCATCAGCTGCTCCGCCCAGTCCTGAGCCTCTGTACCGCCTGCCCCCGCGACGATCTTCAACACCGCCGGCATCTGGTCCTCTTCGTGAGAAAGCATATTCTTCATCTCCAAATCCTCGACCTCTGCCAAAGCGTGCGCATATGCCGCATCCACCTCTTCTTCGGTCACCAACTCCTCGCGGTAGTACTCATAGCTGAGGTTCAGCTCCTCCACCGCCGCGCGTACACCTTCGTATCCGTCGATCCATCGTTTGATGCCCTTGACCTTCTTCATCTGCGCCTCGGCAGCTTTCGCGTCGTCCCAGAATCCAGGAGCCTGCGTATGCAGCTCTTCTTCCTCCAACTGGATGCGTTTCTCGTCGATTTGCAGGTACGCTTTCAGCTTGTCCGCACGTTGCTGCACATCTTTCAATTGTTCTATCGTAATCATAAGCCTATAATTTGCCAATTTAAAATCGGGTGCAAATTTACTGCTTTTTTTTGACATACACAAGTATTTCAATACTTTTTACTATTTTCCTTTGTTTTTTTAAGGCTGGAAATTTGAAAAAGTCAAAAAAAAGCAGTCATTTTGTCGTCGGATGTGGAAGAGGTATTCTCTCGAGGCTCGTTCTTGGGCTGAGGTGCCCCCATTTAGTTGGA
>DFHS01000003.1:75957-76122 GCA_002372695.1 Bacteroidales bacterium UBA3717 | reverse complement strand
TCTTGTACGGAAGCCTCAGCGAGCATAGCGAAGCCGGTCTGGCGGCACGCCATGACATCCTGGTGGTCACCGAAGATACAGAGCACGTGGCTTGCCAGCGTACGAGCCGATACATGGAAGACGGACGGGATGAGCTCACCGGCGATCTTGTACATGTTCGGGATC
>DFHS01000003.1:44908-75792 GCA_002372695.1 Bacteroidales bacterium UBA3717 | reverse complement strand
CTCAGACTGCATCTCCTGCACGAGAACGGTCTCACCGAAGAGGTTCTTGCGACCTGCGGCAGCCCACTCGTCCACGTTCTCCGCCATAGGCGACGACGGCGTGATAGGATAGATGGCTGCTACCTCGGTGAACATGTAAGCTACATGCGCCGCAGCGGCGTTACCATCCATGGTCATAAATTTCTTTTCTTTTGCCATAAGAATAATTTGTTTTTTATAATGGTTTAAATTGTTTGATTAATTTTTCGATTTATCGATATGCCGATTTATCGATATGTCGATATTTCGTCCTTTAATAAAGGAATCCGAGGAGCCAGAGAGGTATCTGGTTGCCGCGGCCGGTCTCGAGGTCGCCCACCGCCGTCGGACGGATGGTGTCGCGGTTAGAGACTTTCTCGTGCACGTCGAAATAATACTGGTTATCGACGATGAACATCGCGCTTCGCTCGGTCGCGTTGACCTTATGCGAACCATGGATAGCCGTATAGAAATAGGTCTCCAGCATATCTATCCGCGGGATCTCACGGGTGAAAATCATCCGTGCGAGGTTCGGGTTATGCATATAGACCTTCGTCGGCTTCATCGGGAAGGATTTGTTCTCCGGATAGAGCAGATTGATCAGACGCGAGTCCTTGAGGTACTTGATATAGTTCATGGTCGTTGCGCGGCTCATCTCTATCTCGTCGGAGATATTCGACACGTTCAGCGCGCACGGAGCCTCTTCCATAAGGATATAGAGCAACTTACGGATCTTATGCAAACATGCTACGTCGATCTGCTTGATCATCAGCACATCCACCTCCAGCTGGCTGTTCATCACCTTCAATATTTCGGACTCAAAAGACTTGGACTCCAGATAGGAAGGATAATAACCGTGATCCAGATAGGCGTTGAAATAATCCAGAGGATGCACGCGCTCGCAGATCTCCCGGGAGATGGACGCATGGCGTTGGAGAATATCCTCCAGCGTATAAGACTGCAACCGCAGACCGGTCTGCAGGTTCAGGTACTCGCGGAATGAGAATCCGCGGAGGTTATACGTGTGTACAATTCGTTCCAAGTCGCGGTTCTCCTCATCAATAGGCATCACCGGCGTTGCGCAGAAGACGATATGCAGATTCTTGAATTTCGAATAGCAGCGCTTGAGTTCGCGCGACCAGTTCGGATATTTGAACAACTGATCCAAGAACAGGTATCGCCCACCCTTCTGCGCAAAGGCACTCGCGAGCTCTACCAAGGTATGCTTCGTGAAATAGAAATCGTTGAAATTAACATAGAGACACGGACGTACATCCCGCGGCGACTTACGCTTGCTCGGACGGCCTTTCTTCGTCAACGGAATCGGCATATTGCTCCACTCGGTCTCTATCTCCTTTACACGGGACAGCAGAAAATCCGTTTTGCCGACACCACGTCCGCCTTTGATGGCAATCAACCGGTCGTCCCAGTTGATCTCGTCCATTAACTGCCGGCGAATGGGCATCTTTGCGTGAGCCACGAGGAAGTCATGAATACGGAAGAAGGGTTTTAACATCTCCTCCAGCACGTCCACCTGTACTTCTTGAACCTCCGGTACACCTTGCAATTGCTCTTCCTGAACAATCATATTCGTCTCATTTTTCTCCATTTTTAATTAAAATATTGAAAATCGCTGCAAAATTACAAAAAAAAATTCATATTTGCAAGGTTTACCTTACATTTTTTGCAAAAAAAATGAAGGACTACATGCCGTAATCCCTCAAAAATGTACATTTTTCGTCAAAAAACACACCTCATTAGAGGCTGATTGCGCCACTCGGGCACACACCCTCACATGTTCCGCACTCGATGCAAACCTCCGGGTCAATCGAATACTGTTCGCCCTCATGGATTGCTCCTACCGGGCACTCATCAATACATGTACCGCATGCTACGCAGTCACTTGAAATCTTGTAAGCCATACTATATTAATTTAAAATTTATAATTCACAATTTACAAAGGGCTCTTAGAATACGTACGGACTTTAAGGTTTGTACGGGACTTTTAGAACGCCTTGTGAATTGTACATTGTTAATTGTACATTGATTTCCGCTGCAAAGGTACAACAAAAAATTGACACTACCAAATTTTAGGGAAAGATTTTTTACTTTTTTTTCTTTTTTGCGGTTGCGAGCGCGGCAGCCAGTTGTGCTGCAGGACCTGTCAAACCCTTATCCGTCAGGCCTTTGCGCTTTGCGAAAGTGGTCCAGTCTTTCGGACCGCCGTCGGAAACCGGCATCCCTAATTGTAGGTAGTGACAATACGCAATACCGAGTGCGTCTGTCGCGTCGAGTTTCTTCGGCATTTTCTCATCGGGGATATGCAAAAACCGTTGTAACATTCCCGCCACCTGTTCCTTCGAACTATGCCCGTTGCCGGTAATCGCCATCTTGATCTTCATCGGCGAATACTCGTAAATCGGCACGTCCTTACTCAACGCCGCAGCGATTGCTACGCCTTGCGCGTGCACGATCTTTATCATTGTTTGCGGGTTTTTATCCACAAACTGCGTCTCTATCGCCAGCGAAGTGGGATGATGCTTGTCGATCAACTCCTGCAAGAAGAAGAACTCCTGCTGCAACCGCGGATACTGGCCGTCCAACTTATGCACGTCCAGTACGCCGAAATCGATGATCTCCACCTGCTGACCGACCGTGTGCAAGAGTGCGTAACCCATGTACAACGTACCCGGATCGACACCCAAAATAATATGTTCTCGCTTGAGAGTATCCTGCATTCCCTACCCAAATAAGACCGAAACATAGGGCCACGATAATTATGCTAATCTTCGTGGTTTCTGACAAAACCGCGGATGATGACCACAACCGCTCCGGCGATGAGCACATAATCCGCCCAAGGCTCTATTTTAGCCACACTCAGCCCTGCTCCAACGGCCAGAATAATCAGGCCGATGATCAATATGATAGTAGATTTTTTCATTCTTCGACTAAATAAATGTCTTCGTTGCTTGTATGCATAAAATAATGTTCGCGCGCGTATTGCTCCAGACTGTCAGGGTTTTGCAGCAACAATATCTCCCGTTGTGCCTCTTCTGCTCCGGCACGATACATATCCCGTTGTTCCTCCAGATGACGAATCTCACGTCCGCGGCGCATGAAATGTATCAGACTTTGGTCTCCGATAAACAGAAACACGACGAGAAAAACAAGTAGCGTAATCACATACTTGCCCCATTTACGAATCTTTATTGTTGTCCAAAATTCCGAAAAAGTCATAGTATAAAGCTTACAAAATTCAAAATTCGCTGCAAAGTTACGATTTTTTTTGCAAGAATGCAAATTTTTTTGTACTTTTGTAGCCGATTTAACAGGAATGCACTATGAAAACCCGTTTTGGCATACTTTTGATAGCCCTTTTGCTGTACGTTACAGCCATCGGGCAAGCACATATCACCATTGATAATCCTTCAACCTGGTCGGGCGAAGCGCTGCGACCTTACATCGGTCAGACCGTCATCTTCGACGTGCCGGTTATTGTGTGCAACAACGCCGACGGGAATTATGTCGTTTCGCCGTGGCGGAGATTTAAACCGGAGAGCCATGGTTTTCCCGGTTCTGAAGATCACCAGTCCACCGTTCGGGTAAATCGTAGTTGCATGTTCTCTATCAGCGGGATAAACAACTATCATCGTTGCGGAGAGAAGATCATCGGTCTCAAAGCACGCGTCATCAGCACGTCCAGTCTCAGTATGGAAGGCGGCCAATGGTCCGGGAACACCCGTGCAGACTTGGAGGCCGGCATTCCTGATTTAGGCGACTACCGGTTGTTGGTCTGCGGGTTTAACGTCGAGAACTACTATATGACTTGGGGCTCGAAGGGAGCACGCAGTTATAGCGAACACCAGGCGCAACGCGCCAAAGTGCATAAAGCGCTGAAAAAAATCAATGCAGACATATATGGTCTCGTAGAGTTGCAAAAGGGTGACGACGCCATCAATGAGATCGTAAACGACCTCAACAAAGCCATTCCCGAGCGACACTATAA
Organism: Bacteroidales bacterium UBA3717; assembly: GCA_002372695.1. Taxonomy (GTDB): domain Bacteria; phylum Bacteroidota; class Bacteroidia; order Bacteroidales; family Paludibacteraceae; genus Colicola. The sequence continues at coordinate 71,768 of DFHS01000003.1, read as the reverse complement.
GTATTTCTCCGGAGACGCTTCGAGTGAAGATCAAAAAGTAGATTTCGTCTATGACGAGAACAAAGTGGAGCCCATCAACACGCCGGCGGAGACCTCTGAGGAGCTGCCTAACCGCAAGAAGATGATTTGTTTCCGTGAGAAAGAGACTGGGGAAAAATTCATCTATTCCATCAACCATTTCAAGGCCATGAACACCGGCGATGAGTACCGGCGTGTGAATGAAGCCAAAGCGGTTGTCAAACTATACAACACCTATAAACAAAACAAAAACATCCACGAAAAAGATGTATTGTTCATGGGCGACATGAACTGCTACGCGTTTACGGAACCTATCAAAGTCTTTACGAACAATGAAATGATAGACCTGCATCGGGCATTCCATGGCGACAGCAGTTACAGTTATATGTACGGAGGAATGGCGAGTTACATCGACCATGCCATCTGTAACGAGACACTCTACCGTCAGGTAACCGGCATGAGCGGTTATCACATCAATTCCGATGAGGACGACCGGTTTAACTACCAGCGTTCGTCCGACGAGACGATGTTCCGTTGCTCCGACCACGATCCGGTCTTAGTCGGTCTGAAGTTGGACAGCACACTATCCATCTCCATTGCACCGTACAACAATAACGCAAACATGAGCAAAGACAGCATCTCTTTCTATTATGTCTATACCGAGCAGGACGAGAAGCCATTGATCTATTTCGACATCTACAGCATCAACGGCTACCCGATATGCTCACCGACAAGGATTACTTACCAGGGAGATATTTTCGAGAAACGCACCAAATACTACACACTCTCCAACGACAACAACTCTCTGCCGGATGAGGTGAAGCGGTTCTTGCCATTGCCACCAGGGTTGTATGTGCTACATTTTTACTACAAAGGAAATATCACGTCGCATAAATTGATTGTTCAGTAAATGGATTTATTCAGCGAAATAGAAGAACCCGAGCGCGAGGAGTTGAAGCGCCTGCGTAAGGAATTGGAGGAGGCGAACTATAAGTACTATGTACTCAATATGCCTACCCTGTCGGATCGTGAGTTCGACGAGAAGATGCATCGTCTGCAAGCGCTCGAAGCGCAGTTCCCGGATATGTTCGACCCGAAAAGTCCGACCCAACATGTGGGAAGTGATTTGGGCAAAAAGGGGTTTGAGCAAGTCAAACACAAATACCCGATGTTGTCTTTGGCGAATAGTTATTCGCGCGAAGAAATAGAAGACTGGGTGCGAAAGTTACCTTCGAATGCAGAAATCGTTTGCGAACTGAAGTTCGACGGACTTTCTATTTCATTGTGGTACGAGCACGGGCAACTTGTCAAAGCGCTCACGCGAGGAGATGGTGTACAAGGCGATGACGTGATTGCAAACATCAAAACCATTCCTTCCATTCCTTGGCGAATTGAACGAGACGACATTCCGGAATTCTTTGAGTTGCGAGGCGAAGTATTGCTGCCGTGGGAGCGATTCGAGGCGCTGAATAAAGAACGTGAGGAACAGGAAGAACCGCTGTTCGCCAACCCAAGAAACGCCGCTTCGGGTACTCTCAAGCTGCAAGACCCGAAAGAAGTAGCGCGGCGTGGACTGACCGCCTATCTCTATTATATGTTAGGCGAGAACCTGCCCGGCACGACCCATTATGAGCGGCTTGAGACCGCCAAGCAATGGGGATTTCATATATCGGACGCTATCAGGGTGTGCAAGAACGTCGATGAAGTAATGGCGTATATCGCTTATTGGGACACGGAACGCAAGAATCTGCCGGTAGCCACCGATGGTATTGTGCTCAAGGTCAATAACTTAGCGCAACAGGAAGAACTCGGCTACACCGCCAAGACACCGAGATGGGCGATTGCCTATAAGTTCCCCGCCGAGAAACAATTGACGCTGCTCAAAGAGATTACTTATCAAGTCGGCAGAACGGGTGTCGTAACGCCGGTTGCAAACCTCGAACCCGTGCAACTGAGCGGCACAATCGTCCAACGCGCGACGCTCCATAACGAAGATTTCATTAAGTCGCTGGATATCCGTCCGGGTGACCGTGTCTGGGTAGAGAAAGGCGGAGAGATCATACCAAAGATCGTCGGTCGTGCCGACCGCGAAATCGGCAGACCTCGCGCCGACGTCGCGCTGCTCCCGGATAGTGCCGAATATACCTTTCCGACCCGCTGTCCGGAATGCGGAGCGGAGTTGGTGCGCGTGGAAGGTGAAGCGGCTTGGAGATGTCCGAATGAAGCCGGTTGCCCGCCGCAGATAAAAGGCAAGATCGAGCATTTTGTGTCTCGCAAAGCGATGAATATTGACGGTCTTGGAGAAGAGACGATTGACTTGTTCTACCAGAAAGGCTTGTTAAAAAACATCGCAGATATCTACGATCTGAAACTCGAAGATATAGCTGCGCAAGAACGACTTGGTGAGAAGTCCGCGCAGAACATGTTGGCCGGTATTGAGGCGTCTAAACAAGTGCCGTGGGCACGAGTTCTTTTTGCGCTCGGCATCCGCATGGTCGGAGAGACAACCGCCAAGAAAATAGCACGCGTCTATAACAATATAGACACGCTCCAATGGGCTACAGCCGAGCAGCTTTGCGCCATTGAAGATGTCGGTCCGCAGATTGCAGAGAATATAGTGGCATACTTCAACGATATGCGCAATCTTGAGATCTTGGAACGTCTCCGTCAAGCCGGACTGCAGTTCGAGGGCGAAGCAGTTGAAGGGCCGCAATCCGACAAGTTAGCCGGAATGTCAATCGTCATCTCCGGTACGTTTGCTCACCACTCCCGCGACGAGTACAAAGCGATGATTGAAGCTAACGGAGGAAAGAACGTCGGTTCCGTGAGCAAGAAGACGAGTTTCATTCTTGCAGGAGAAAACATGGGACCCGAGAAACGAAAGAAAGCAGAAGACTTAGGAATTCCTCTCAAAACGGAGGAGGAATTCCTCGAAATGATTCAATGACCCAATAAATGGTACATGGTAAATGACTAAATGGTAAATGGATTTATGAGAAAATTAAAACAGTTTATATTTGATTACCTGCGTAAGAAAATGCCGGAACGCCATCCGCGTTTTCCGCATTTAGACCAGCCGCTGAAGGTGATGATTGTCTATGAAAGCGATTTGTTGGAGCGAAACGATGCGATTAAGTCGATTCGTCAAGACCTCTTGCGCCGCCAGATGGACGTAACGATGTGGGGATATGTTGAGAAAAAAGAAATCAACACGCTCATTCTGCCTCAAAGTCGCATTCTCGGTGTGGGAGATTATAATTTCTTCGGCAAACCGCGCGACTACGTCTTGGAAGACTTGCAGGCAGAGCAATACGACCTGTTGATTGATCTCACGACGAGGCCAAGTCTGCCGCTTCGCTACATTACCATGTACACGAATGCGGATTTCAAAGTAGGTCTGAATATGGGCGAAGGGATACACGACATGCTGATCTCCCTACCCGATTTCACACCTGAGCAAGGCGAAGAAGCGGCCCTTGAAGCCTCATGGCTGTATGACCAGATTATGGGATTTATTACCACTATTAAGAGTAACGATTAAAAACCGCATGGAAAAGTTAAAAGGTTTAGGAACAGCGCTTATCACGCCGTTTGATGCAAATGGCAAGGTGGATTACGAAGCACTCGCTCACCTGTTAGACACCCAACTAACCGGCTTCGTAGATTATCTCGTTGTACTCGGTACAACCGGCGAAGCCGCTACCCTGACCGCAGAGGAGAAGAAAGAAGTACGGCAGTTTATAGCGGAACATGTCAAACTTGCCGCTTTTAAACGTCATTACCCGGCGATGGATGACCCCGACATCTGCGCCGCGATCAGACCCGTTCCGATACCATTGGTATTGGGAGTTGGCGGAAACAATACTGCGGCGGTGTGTGCAGAGTTAGACGCCATGCGTGACGAACTCTCGGAAAACTACGCCGCCATCCTTTCTGTCTGTCCGTATTACAACAAACCCAACCAGGAAGGGCTATACCAACATTTCTGCGCTATCGCGGAAGCCTCTCCGATTCCCGTGATATTATATAATGTTCCCGGGCGCACGGGTGTGAACCTGCTGCCAGAGACCGTCATGCGTATCTACAATGCCCATCCCGACAAGATCCTCGGCATCAAAGAAGCGAGCGGCAACATCGAGCAGATAAAAAGGTTAATCGGTCTGTCAGGCGCAGCCGGTCTATTAGTCATCTCCGGCGACGACGGTATTGCTTGCGAAGTCATGCAAGCCGGCGGAGCAGGACTGATTAGTGTTGCTTCGAACGCCTTCCCGGAAGACTTTTGGCACATCGTGCATGACAAAGATGCAGCCTTGCAAGCGAAATACGCAGAGATAATCAAACTCCTTTTCGCCGAAGGCAATCCGGTTGGCATCAAAGCCGTTCTGGCGCAAAAAGGTCTCATCACCAACTCCCTCCGCCTCCCCCTTGTTCCCGCCAGTCAAGAACTCCAAGCAAAAATCCTCAGATTACTCCGAGTCCTCTGATTACTCCGATTTATCTAAAAATCTGCATCAAAAGTGCAGATTTTTTTGTATATTTCAAAAATTCTTCGTACCTTTGCAGCCGAAACTGATTTATACACTACTTACAATTACTACTATGAATAACTCCGGCAAAAGAAAATACATTTTCCTGCATTGGAAAAGACTCGTATGGCAGAGTGCCTTTGATTTTCTGCAATGGAGTATATTAGTTATCACCGTAATCGGTTCGTTGATCGCATTTCTGCCGACCGATCGTGCCATGTGGTTGAAAGCCGCTATTCCTTATTACATCTCCACCTATCCCGGTATTTTTGTGTTGTTAGTGCTCTCTATGATAAGTATTGCCATCTATATTCATTGGCCTCATACAAGAGCTTCCTACAAGGACAAGAAGACCGATATTTGGGTTATCATTGAGTGCTGCGATATATTGCAGCAAAAAGGGCTGAAAGTCATTCATACAGTTGATACGTTTGATACGGAGTTGGAGCGTATTATCAGCCCCAAATCGCTACACGGAGCATTCCTACAACTATGCAAACAGAAGCATATAGCAATAGAGGAACTGCTCAATACAGTTCTGGCTACTATAAAACCGTTGCGTAGAAACAAGGATCTGCCGGGCCGCAAAGAGCAATATACTTTGGGTACTATCTGCCCAATAAACATTGACACAGAACCTTTCTGTTGCGTAGCGTTCACCCGCTTGCAACCGAATGGAACCATCAAGATTTCCAAAGAAGAGTATATCACTTGCTTGAAACGAATGTGGCGCAATCTATCTAATCCGCTTAACCGCAATGATGTGGTCAATGTTGCCGTGATGGGAAACAAGTTTGTAGATTTACCGGCTGAGTTTTCCACAGAACAGAAGATTGATTTGATGATACAGACCTTCTTCGCCGTGGCTCGGGAGAGTTCTTGTTGCCGGGTATTGCGTATATGTGTTCATCCTGACAATGCCCCGGATATTGATTTCGAGAAATATCCTGTAATCATAGAGCATTTAGCTAAACGACCTGTTATTTAATCTGAACTATCTATGGAGGCGAACTATAAATATTTTGCATTTATCAGTTTCCAGAGCGCCGATACAAAGGATGCTGTCCGCCTGCAACATGCGATAGAGAATTACCGTCTGCCGGCTGTATTATGCAAAGAATCTAATGTCCCGCGGCGCATCAAGCCACTCTATTGCTATATTAATGACATGCATGCAGGCGAGGAACTGATGCAGGAACTCAAATCCCGCATGGAGCAATCGCGGTACCTGATTGTTGTTTGTTCTCCTCGTTCCGTCAAATCGACCTATATTAATAGCGGCATTGACTATTTTATTTCTTTGGGGCGTCGTGATAGTATCATTCCGGTTATTGTGGATGGTGTTCCCTATAGCGGTGATCCCGAGACAGAGTGTTTCCCCGAAGCTCTAAAAAGGCATTTTCCGAAACATATAGACCCTCTCCAAGACCATTCTATCTTAGGTATCAATATCCGCGAAGCTGGTGTGTCGAGGCGTCGATCCTATAACCGCGCGATGCTCATGGTAGTAGCGAGGATGCTGCAATTGGATTTTGACGGTCTGCTGCTGCGTGACAAGCAACGGCGCAGAAAAAGGACTGTCTTTGCTTCGTTGTTAGCACTGTTGATTGTCTTGGCTTTGGGACTGACTTGGCATTTCTCGCAGACTGTGGACGTAACGATGCAAGCGGAAGAAGCGACTCCGCATAATGAGTACCTGCCGGAATGTACCAATATTGTATTACGACTGTACTTGGATAAGGAACAAAAGACGGACACGATTGCGACTTGGGGAGAAATAGCTATACTTCGTCATATTCCACCGCGATATATTGGCAAGGACGTGCGTATAACTCTGTCCGCTAAAGATTATTTACCGTTGGACACTATTATTGTTTTACAGCGCGAAATGCGCCTGCCCATTCGCCGCGATGCGGATATATATGGGAATGTACATTTCAAGGTTATCGGAAATTCTCAACCCCTATATATCGCCGGTCGGACCATCTCTCCCGATAAAGAGGGATTTGTAAAACTATATATCCCTATCTCAGAGCAACAAACCGCTTATCCGGTAGTGTGGAAAAACGGTGCAGATACTATTTATATGCCTTGCGGCGAAGATGATATAATAGCAATTGAGCCATGAGAAGAATACTATCTATATTATTCACATTATGCCTTTCGTTCTCCTGTTGGGCTATTACGCAAGAGGGATTAGTACGTACCATAGCCCGTAAAGGTAAATCCGGTCAACCTATCGAGGGAACAATCATCCGCCTGCAAGGCTCGCACAACAAGGTAGCAAGTCGAACAAACGGAGAGTTTTCTCTATTGTTACATGACCTGCAGAATGGAGAGGCATATTCTTTTGCCAGTATCGTCAAATCCGGCTACGAACCCGCGGAACAGGAACTCATCGGGAAACGTCTGCCTTGCTCCGATCAAGTGCCGGTAGAAATACTATTGGTAAGCAAAATGCAACTCATGCAAGAGCGCGAAGCAATAGAGACCAAAGCGCGCGAGAATGTGGAGATCTACTATCAGGCAAAATTGGACAGCCTGGAGCAATTACTGACAGCCAAGCAGATTAATGAGACGGAGTTGGCAAAGCAGAAGCAGCAGTTGGAGAGCCAGTATGAGAATTTCGAACCGCTCTTGCAGGCTATGTCGAATGTCCTGGCGCGGACGGATTATGCACGGATGGATTCATTAACTACCCTTATGCAACAAGCCGTAGAGAACGGCAACCCCGAGGAAGCCGAACGGCTCTTGCGGGAGAAAGGCAGCATGGATCAGCGGGAATCTGTCCTACGGGAATGGGGGAAAAATATTCAGGCTTTGCAAAAAAAAGTGGATCGGAACCAAGAGGAGTTCCTGCGACAGAAACGTGAATTGGAGGAGGATTGTTATCGTTTGTACTCATCCTTCCTCACGCGCTTCCAAAACGACAGTGCTAATTACTATATCCAAAAACGCGCTTTGTTGGATACGCTCAATGTGGATTATCAGCTGCAAGCCGGGCAGTTTGTAATGAAGATCATGGCTGATTATCCTTTGGCAAAGGTGTACTTTGAGCGCGCCTATAGGATCTGCGAAACGCAGTATAGCGAGATGACCGGACAGATGGCGACTACTTGCAACGAGTTAGGATTGATCGCTAAGAAACAGGGCGATTTGGATGGCGCTATGGTTTGGTATAACCGCTCGCTCATGATCCGTGAGAAGATCCGCGGAAAGAACTCTCCTGCCGTAGCGGAGGCTCTCAACAATTTAGGCGAGTTATTCCGCGCAAAGAAAGATTTCAAGAAAGCGATGGACTGTCACAAACGGGCGCTCAAGATCCGCGAGAAACATTTTGAGGGCAACAGTCTGGAGGTAGCCGAAAGCAAATTTGGCATCGCCGGAGTGCTGTATCAGCAAGGACAGTTGGACAAAGCAGCAGCGTTATGGGAAGAGGTGAGCCATATATATGCCAATAACCCCAAAGTGCCACAACAAAGAGTGGCAGCTATTACATTAAACTTAGGAGGTGTCTATTTCCAAAAAGGCGCTTATGAGCAAGCAGAGCAGCAATTTGAGAAAGCAGTAGAGATTTATTCGAAGGTTCTTGGACCAAATCACCCTGAAACAAAAAACGCAATAGGCATCCTCCGGTTCTGCAAACAAAAAGCACAATCCCCAAATCAATAAATAACATGAAAAAGATTTATATATTAGTTGTTTTCTCTACACTCTTATCTCTTTCCATTTATGCCAATGGTATAGCGATAGACGGAATCTATTATCTGCTGGATGCCACCAATCTCACGGCAACCGTCACGTATCCGAACGAGACGACCCCTTCTTGGGCCGGTACCACCAGTTCCTATACCGGCGTCATCAACATCCCTGAGCAGGTCAGCTATCAAGGAAAGACCTATACTGTCAACAGTATTGGCAACAATGCTTTTATCGGTTCCCGGCTGACGTCCATCACTTTGCCGAACACGATCACCAGCATCGGCAGCTCTGCTTTTTGCAACCATAGGGGCATCACCACGCTGGATCTTCCCAATCTGCAATCCATCGGCAATGATGCTTTCCGGTGGTGCCGTACCCTGCAAAAAGTAGTTATCCCGGAATGTATAAGCAGTCTGGGCATAACGATCTTCCAAGGGTGCTTGTATATGACGGAGATAGAGCTTCCGCAGAATCTGGCGTCCATACCTTATGCCTGTTTCAATGCCTGCTCGGCATTAACGAATATCACTCTTCCGTCGCATATCACCTCTATACCTCAAGAGTGTTTTAATGCTTGCGTATCGCTAAAAAGCGTCTCTCTGCCTGTCGGGGTGACAAGTGTTGGTTTGAGAGCCTTTAAGGGCACGGAAAGTATAGAGAAATTCTTCTTCCCGAAAAATGTCACCAGCCTGGGCGATGAGTTGTTCGGAGGATATGCCAAGGAGCCTTACTCCGGCGGCGCTGTCCCGCAGTACACCGGCATACATCAATTGAAATATATCTTCATCGACAGAGAGACACCTCCTACCTGCTCCGGCACGGAGAAAGATCCTTTCATGCGCGTGAATAAGAATGTAGTGAAGCTCTTTGTGCCCGTCGGGAGCGTAGAAGCCTACAAAGCCATCCCCGCTTATGCGGACCGCTTCGAAGGGATCTATGAGTTCGGTTCGGAGGCATCGAATGTGATGGATATCACCGACACCAGTGCCTTGCTCACGTGGTTTCCGGATGTACGTGTAGCGCAATACGAAGTCAAGTTGTACCACGAAGATGTCCTTCAGCAGCAATTCCTCGTGAATAATGAGGGGCAGATCATCTCCTCCCAACAGTTTGCACCCTCTATCTACAGGCAAAAGATGGATACCACCAATAGTTCCACCGATTATTTTGTCATTTCTTTGGGCAATCTCACCCCATCTTCCGAATATGAATATACCATTGAAGGAGTTGATACGCAAAACGCCCCCATATACCAAAGCAATGGCACGTTTACTACATTAAGTGGCGAAGAAGGGCTGTTTGATATTATATCTGATAACCCACGCAAACAGGCGGTAAAACTTCTTCGCGACGGACAAATATTCATTCTCCGCGGGGAGAAGGTATATACCGTGACGGGAGAGGAAGTGAGATAAGGCTCGCGCAAGGATGTGCGTGAAGGAAACAAAGTCAAGTGGAATAGAATCCTGCGATACTACCCTAAAAGACATAATGAACGTAGTATGAACGGGGTAGTGACAGTATTTATATCGTCTAGATATAGTCTAGGTATTGTCTAGTTCACACTGCATTGAGAAAAGCAATTATAAGCACCTATACACAAAGGACAATTAGCAGCACCTATATACAAAAAGCAATTATAAACACCTATACACAAAAGACAATTATAAGCGCCTATACAACAAAAAAAGAGCTCGCACATAAATGCGAGCCTTTTTTGTTTGTAAGAACATTTCTCGAGCTATCGAAATATCGAGATTTCGATAAATCGAACCGTTTTACCTTACTTTGCAGCTTTCTTCTTCGCTTGGTCAACGACTGCTTTGAAAGCAGCGGGTTGATTCATAGCGAGGTCAGCAAGCGCTTTGCGGTTGATGACGATTCCGGCTTTCTTGAGGCAACCCATCAACTGGCTGTAGCTCAGACCTTCGAGGCGAGCGGCAGCGTTGATACGCTGAATCCAGAGAGCGCGGAAAGTACGTTTTTTGTTCTTACGATCGCGGTAAGCATACTGCAAACCTTTCTCCCACGTGTTCTTTGCTACGGTCCATACATTAGCACGGCCACCAAAGTTACCACGGGTGAGAGACAAAATCTTTTTGCGACGGTTGCGCGAAGCAACGTGATTTACTGATCTTGGCATTTCTCTTGTCCTTTCACTTTAATGGTTCATACTTAACGAAGCAGCAGCATCTCACGGATGGAGCGCATGTTCGTCTGATCAACAATAGCAACATGAGTCAAGTTGCGTTTTTGCTTTTTAGTCTTCTTCGTCAGAATGTGACTTTTGTAAGCGTGCTTACGCTTGATTTTACCGGTTCCGGTAAGCGCGAAACGCTTTTTTGCACCGGAGTTCGTTTTTACCTTTGGCATTTTGTTTTGAATTTAAAATATTAATAATAAAGTCTCGGGCAGCCACGCGTACTCAGACGCGATAAAAAGGTAGGCCCTACGACTTGTTTTGGGGCGTTACATTGGTCCAACATTGGCTTTGACTGTCGGTTGACCGTCGGTTGACCGTCGTTCGACCGTCGGGATTGAACCGATTTTTGTCCTATTTTTGTCCTACTTCTGACTCTTGGGGCTCAAGAACATAATCATTCTTTTTCCCTCGAGGGTCGGCACGTTATCCGCCTTTCCGAATTCTTCGAGGTCGGCCGCGAATCGTGCGAGGAGGAGTTCGCCTTGCTCCTTGAAGACGATGGACCGTCCGCGGAAGAAGACATACGCCTTCACTTTGTTGCCTTCCTTGAGGAACTCCTGGGCGTGCTTGAGCTTGAAGTTGTAGTCGTGGTCATCGGTCTGCGGGCCGAAACGGATCTCCTTCACTTCTTGCTTCTTCTGGTTCGCCTTTGCCTCTTTTTGCTTTTTCTTCTGCGCGTAGAGGAACTTCTGGTAGTCAATAACCCGGCAGACAGGCGGGTTAGCAGTAGCCGCAATCTCAACCAGATCGAGGTTGAGGTCATCGGCAATCTTCATTGCCTGCTGGAAGGAATAGATCCCTTGCTCTACGTTGTCGCCGATGAGGCGCACTTGCTGGACACCGCGAATCTTGTCGTTAATACGATGCGGGTCTTCTTTAATAACACGACCACCGCGTGGCCGCTGAGGAATAGTTGCTATAGTTTTAGCCTTTAGTAGAAAGTAGAAAGTCGAAAGACCGCTTTGCTCAAAGTCGAAAGTCGAAAGACCGCTTCGCTCAAAGTCGAAAGTCGAGAGCCCCTCAGCTACCACTTTCCGGATTAATACTGATGCTTCTCGTGCGTGCACAAATTGCCCCACCATCGAAAAAGCGCACAAAATTACAACAATTTTCTGACATACGCAAGAAAAGTGCGATTTTTTTCACTTTTTTTTATAAATGTTTGCGCGCGTGAAATATTTTTTGTAATTTTGTAGCCGATTTTGATATTTAACGCTTAATCTGATATCTAAAACAAAAAGTTATATGAAAAAGAGCATTTTAATACTGACCGCAATGGTCGCAATGGTAGTTGTAGGTTGCAAGGAGAGTCCGTATATCCCGAGTCCCGGAGAAACGGCATATGTGCCTGATACGATGCCTGTAACATTAGACCCAGACCCGACGCCCGATCCAGAGGGTTTAGTACTGCCGGATGGAACGATCAGTGTATATGAAGCGATAGCTATCGGTAAAAAGTTACAGAAGTCCAGCAAAGACAACAAATACCCGACCGAGCAGACTTATTACATTAAGGGATGGGTATCTCGTTTCAATGACGAGGAGCGTTCCAAATCGGACTTTGAGAGCAAGTTCAAGCAATATGGCAATGACTACGTTTACCTGAGTGCCCGGAATGACGGTGTCGGAAGTAAAGAATTTTACTGCTACCGCATCTTAGGTAAAGGCGGAGCCAAGCTTCCCGACCATGAGGCTCTGCAGATAGGAGATTTTGTAGTAGTAAGATGCCACATTTTGAATTTCAACGGGACGATAGAGAACGATGGTACATGTTCGATTGAGGTGTCCAACAATGAACATTTCAACGAGGTATTCCCGCCGTTCCCGGGTTGTCCGGAGCCCAAAGAAGGAGAGATTAGTGTAAACCGCGCAATCGCTATCTCTGACAGTATCGGAAGCGGTAACACAACAGCAGAGAGCTACAAGATCCGCTGCGTGGTAACAAGTGTTTCAGATATGAACACGCAATATGGCAATGCTACGTTCAACGTATCGTCCGATGGTCTTGAAGCGGCAACGTGTTACCGTCTGAAAGGCAAGAACAACAGCAATTTCACCAATGCCAACCAGTTACTGGTAGGAGACACGATTCTGGTGAATGCAAAGATTCAGAACTACAACGGTACTTGCGAACCCGTACAAGGCTATGTAGAGGAATCTACCAACCCGAACTTCTAACACAAAAACGATAAATAAAATAAAATTTAATAATAAGAAATGGCAAGTTTACAAAGAATTAGAAATCATGGCGCATTGTTGATCGCGATTGTGGGTCTCGCCATGTTGGCATTTATCCTCGGAGACTTTTTGAACTCCGGTAGTAGTTTCTTCAACCGCAGCCGCGAGAACGTGGGCGTTATCGAGGGTCAGAAAGTACACTACACGGAGTACGAGGCAGCTAAAGAACAATTGACAGAGGTCTATAAGATCGAGTCCGGACGTTCGGATTTTGACGAGGACCTGCACGCACAGATTCGCAATCAGGTATGGAACATGTTCGTTATGGACTACACGATGCGTGCTCAAGCAAAGAAAATCGGTATGGACATTACCGCCGATGAATTAACGGAGTTATGCATCGGCGAGAACGTACATCAGATTTTGCGTGGTCGCCGTGCTTTCTACGGCGAGGACGGTCAGTACAGCCGCGAGATCGTGAAGAACCTGATTGCCGCTATCAACGAAGGCAGCGATGACGCAGAGCAGAACGCGAACATGCAGCAGGCCAAGACCTATTGGATGTATTGGGAGAAAGCCGTACGCATGAGCTATATGCAGGAGAAATACACCTCTCTGCTGCAACACCTGCTGAAGGCAAACTCGCTGGACGCAGAGTTCGCTTTTGACGCCCGTCAGAAAGGCGTGAGCGCAGAGTACGTTATGCAGCCGTACTTCAGCGTAGCCGACAGCCTGGTAAAGGTTAGCGACCGCGACATCAAGAAACTGTACGCGCAGCACAAAGAGCAGTACAAGCAGACTCCGAACCGCGCTATCAAATACATCGCCTTTGACATTGTTCCGAGCGAGGATGATTTCAAGGCAGCAGAGACGCTGATGAACAACCTCAAAGAGGAGTTCCGGAGCGCAGAAGACGTGAGTCTGGTTGTTAACACCAACTCGGATGTTATGTACGACGGCCGCGACTACTCGGAGGAGACCGTTCCGGCTCAGTTCAAGGAGTTTGCGTTCGCTAAGGGCGCTAAAGCCGGCGATTGCACGGAGATTCTGTTTGAGAACAACACCTATGCGATGGCTCGTATCATGCAAGCCGGCTATTCGCTGCCGGATTCCGTAGAGCTGAAGGCAATCGTTGAGGGCGGCGAGGATCAGGAGTTAGGTTGGTTCAAGGCTGCAGATCTGCCGAAGAACATCGCAGAGCCGGCTCTGGCAGGCAAACGCGGCGAGAAATTCACCGTTGCACAGGGTATGGGCGAGCAGACCTATGAGATCATGGAGATCGGCAAACCGACCCCGAAAGTGAAGTTGGCTATCCTTGCACGCGAGGTAACTCCGTCGAGCAAGACCTACTCGATCATCTATAACAACGCAAAACAGTTCATCGTGGACAACAACAATGCCGAGGCATTGGAGGCAGCTGCTCAGGAAGCAGGTATGACCGTTGTACCGCAGTTCAACCTAACCGCCACGACCGACAAAGTAGGTCAGTTGGCAGCCAGCCGTCCTATCGTTCGTTGGGCATTTGAGGCTAAAGAAGGTCAAGTGAGCGACGTGTTCGAGTGCGGCCAGCAGTTCATCGTAGCTGCTCTGACCGAGGTTAACGACGGCGATTATCGTCCGTTGGAGGCTGTACGTGCAGAGTTGACTTACGAGGCAACGAATAACGCGAAAGCAGCATATATCAAGAAAGAGCTGAAAGGCGTTGAGAGCCTGGAGGCTGCTGCACAGATCATGGGTCAGAAAGTACAGAGCGTAGAGCGCGTGAGTCTGGCTGACAGCCGTTTCGGCAATGCCGGCATGGAGCCTGCAGTCATCGGCGCCGCTATCGCACAAGGCGAGAATGCTCTGAGCGAGCCGATTCAAGGTAACATGGGTGTGTTCGTCGTTAAGACCGGCGCAGCGAATAACGCAGAGGGCACTTTCAACGCCGAGAGCGAGAAAGCACAGTTGTCCAGCCGTTTCGCTTATCTGCCTTATCAGGCTATCCAGCTGCTGGAGGACGAGGCAGAGATTACCGATAACCGCGCTAACTTCCAATAAGCAACGCGCGTCCGCGCACGCGTACGTAATATAATAAGGTGAAAGGCGAAAGGCAAATATCACCGTGGGTATGGGTTCCGACCCTGTACTTCACTGAAGGAATCCCCTATTTCTTGGTAAACAGCATCTCTGTGATGCTGTTTGCTAAAATGGGAGTACCCAATGATCAGCTGGCATTCTTCACTACCCTGCTCTATTTCCCGTGGTTCCTGAAAGGACTGTGGGGTCCGTTCGTAGATATCTTCCAGACGAAGCGATGGTGGATCATAGCGATGCAAGCGCTGATGACGGTGTTGTGTATCTTATTGACCCTCACACTGCCTCATCCGGAGGCGGAGATGATAGCTACGAAGGCTACATCCGTCGGTCTTTTCCGGTGGACATTGGTGTTCTTCATCATCGCTGCATTTGCATCGGCGACACATGACATAGCGGCGGACGGGTACTATATGTTGGCACACGACACCAAGAGCCAGGCGGCTTTCATCGGAATCCGTTCCACGTTCTACCGCATCGCGTCGGTGTTCTCGCAAGGCGTGCTGGTGTATATCGCCGGCCAGATAGAGAACCGCACGGGCAATATACCGCTCTCCTGGCAAGTGACGTTAGGCGTGACAAGCGTGCTGATGCTGTGTGTCACGTTGTACCACTGTTTTGCGTTGCCTAAGGTTGAGGATCCCCTCCCAACCTCCCCCACAAGGGGAGGAGCAAGCCTTTCTAAAGCAGTCTGGAAGGAGTTAGGAGAAGCATTCAAGACTTTCTTCACCAAGCCGGGCGTGGGTTTAGCAATCGCATTTATGCTGCTATACCGGTTGAGCGAAGGATTCCTGGTGAAGTTATGTCAGCCGTTCCTGGTTGACAGCCGCGCGACGATGCTGCGAGACGGACAGATCATCGGCGGCGGACTGGAGTTGAGCACCGACACCGTGGGACTGCTATATGGCACGATCGGCGTTGCTTGCCTGCTGTTAGGCGGTATCTTAGGCGGTATCTACATCTCCCGTCATGGTCTAAAAAAGTCCCTATGGCTGATGGCTTCCGCGCTGACATTACCGAGTTTCGTATATGTCTATCTGAGTATGGCGCAACCGGAGTCGCTTTGGCTCATCGGCAGCGCAATCAGTTTTGAGAATTTCGGTTACGGATTCGGTTTCACGGCGTATATGATGTACATGATGCATTTCTCGGAAGGCAAATACAAGACCTCTCACTACGCCATCTGCACGGCGTTCATGGCGCTTAGTATGATGATTCCGGGATTCATTGCCGGTTCATTGGAACTCGCCGTGGGCTACTCCACCTTCTTCTGGATCGCGAATGCATGCAGCGTGACAACCTTTTTAATCACCTATTTTGTATATAAAAGATTATGAATAAGCGAATTATCCCCGACACCATAACGAGTTGTAACCTCCTTTGCGGCAGTGTAGCTGTGTTCTTGGCAACACAAGGGGCTTTTGTTTGGGCCTTTGTGTTTATCTTAGCCGGTGCGTTTTTCGATTTCTTCGATGGATTGAGCGCTCGGTTACTGAAGGCACCGAGTCCTATTGGTGTGGAGTTGGATTCGTTGGCGGACGATATTACTTTCGGTCTGGCGCCGGCGATGATGCTGTTCTGCTGGCTGAAACCGATCTTGGGTTGGTGGGCAGGAATAGCGCTACTGATGGCGGCGTTCTCGGCGCTCCGTTTGGCGAAATTCAATGTCGATGAGCGCCAGCACGACTCATTTATCGGTCTGGCGACACCGGCAAACGCCATCTTCTGGGGGGGTATATGTTGCATGCCATACGCGATGCTGGCTTACGATTGGATGGGCTGGTGTGTGTTAGGACTGTCGCTTGTAAGCTGCTATCTGCTGAACGCCGAGATCCCGTTCTTTAGCTTCAAGGGCTGGGCAAAAGAGAAGACGGTGATTATCAGCTTCCTCCTCGGTTGCGTGATTCTGATCGGTTATTGCGTGACGAAAGCTATTCTGAATCACCATCCGGAGTTTGCACTTTTCAGCGGTACGGCTTGTATCCTTTGGTACGTGACGCTGAACCTGTTGTTGGCGTGTACACGAAAGAAATAATTGAGTTTACCAGTATGAAACGCACCTCCATTTTTATTGCAGCAATCCTCTTCTCCGTCGGAATGATGGCGGAAGATATTCCTGCGGGCTACTATGATGCCATCGACGGGAAGCAAGACTCGGTGCTCAAATCGACACTAAGTCTGATTGTCCGCGGCGGTGACCGGTATGAGTATGGCCCGAACCAATACCATAGTTCGAGTAATCCGCCGGAGTGGGAAAAAGGCGACTTAAAGGCCTATGGTACATGGCAAGCCTTGCCTTACACGGACAGAAAAGAAGGAGGAGTGGTTTGGGACATGTACTCCGATTGTGTACGCTACTACCCCAATAAATTAGGCGATTCGGGCTGTTCGCTCAATATTGAGCATTGTTTACCGAAGAGTTGGTGGGGAGGCACGGTGAATGAGGCGTACAAAGACTTGTATAACCTCAACCCGTCGGACCAACGAGCCAACAGCCAGAAAAGCAATTATGCCCCGGGGCATGTCAAGAAAGGTGATAAGTTCGACAATGGTTCATTCAGGATGGATGCCGCCAAGAGTTCCGGATACGGATATATCTGTTGGGAACCGGCAGAAGAGTATCGGGGCGATTTTGCCCGCGCGTATTTCTATGTGGCTACCGCATATGAGTATTTAACCTGGACGGCGTACCCGCAATATATCAGCAAAGCGAGCTATCTCATGTTCTCCGACAGTATCCAAAAAGTGCTGTTAGACTGGCACAGATCTGATCCGGTGAGCGATAAAGAGCGATGCCGAATGGATCTAATCTCAGATATTCAATGCAACCGAAATCCGTTTATCGACTACCCGGAATTGGTGGAATATATCTGGGGCAACCGGAAAGGGCAAACAGTTAATCTATCGGAACTTACGTGTGCTTTCATCCCGGGAACTTGTCCGGATGATCCCGTTACGCCGGCTCCGCAGCTCTATGACACGCTGATTAACCTGCCGGCTATTACCGCAGCGTTGGTTAACGCGGTGAGCCACGACGGTATTCAGGGCTCCGCCAACAGCGGTATTCAGTCTAACGGGAACGCCTCTATCACGATGGGCAAGAGCAGTACGGACGGCGAGATTTCGTTTACCGGACTAAATCTGCCGGATACAGCTATTCTGGCGTTCCGGGCTTCGCCGTATAATAGCGCGACAAGTATGCAATTAGACGTTTATGCCGACAACACCCTCTTGCAATCGATTCAAGTCACCGTGCAGCAAGAGACACGCGATGAGATTCGCTATCGGATTACTATTCCTGCCGGCACACAGACTATCAAACTATGCTCCGTCGGAGGTGGTACGTCCAAACGGGCATGCATGCAAGAACTATATCTTCTCAGCCCGAAGAACGAGACCGGAGTCTGTAATACCCCGGCAGAAAAAGTACCGGCGTACAAGGAAATCCGCAACGGGCAAGTAGTTATTCGACGTAATTCGGCAATTTACACCACTTTAGGCCAGCAGATACGGTAAGTGTGTCAATTTTTACACATTTTCCGTGAATATCTGCACGCGCGCGTAAAGAAAAAGCAGTAACTTTGCACCCGAATTGAAACGACATCATTTAACACATAAAATCATATGAAAAAACAACTATTCAATGCGCTGCTCTTCTGCTTGCTGGCAATGCCGGCAATGAGTATCCGGGCAGATGTGATCGACGAAGGTCAATCGACCGAAGGTAAAGATTTCTGGGTAACGTTTATGCGTGCCGACCAGGACGCCAACAATGCCTTGGTACTTTCCCTTTCCATTTCTTCCCGCGAAGATTGCCAAGTAACGATTGAGAACCCTTTCACTGGTTATACGGAAGACGTAATCGTAACCGCCAACCAAATGAAGTTAGTAGAGTTGTATAACGGCAATGTACTGGCCGGCAATGCACGTTCTGCAATGGCTGGTACCGGTAAAGTGTGCTACGCTGTCAACTCGGAGAAAGTGGATACATGCGCCCTGCATGTAACGGCGACGAAGAATATCTCGCTCTTCGCTACGAGTTATAAGAAAGCTACTTTTGATGCTACGAATGTATTACCTACACCTTCGTTGCTGGATGAATATATTATCCAAACTTATACACCATCTGACCACGATGGTCCTAACGCAACACAAGGTAGCCATTTTGCAATTATTGCTGCCGAGGACAACACCATCGTCGATTATTGCCCCTCTGTAAATACGGAGCGTATAAACGATGCCATTAAAAGACGCGATGGTGGATATGAACTAACCGAAGAGGAGTTGGAATTGATAAATTATCAATTTGGTCGTGACACATTGCATTCTCCGGTCCTGAATGCAGGTCAGGTTTATTATGTTTGGACAGGAAAAAAAGATAAAGAAGAAGGTGACCTCTCCGGTACATATGTCAAGGCTCGCAATGGCAAGAAGATTGCAGTTTTCCAAGGTTGTCCGCACACAAATATCCCGTATCAAAAAGAGCAACGAGACCATATCTTCTCCCAAGCAATGCCTATCCAATACTGGGGAAATACATTTGTGCTGACGGCTTCTGCCAGCCGCCCGGTAGATATTATTCGTATCTTGGCTTTGCATGATGGAACGGAAGTGCGTATCAATGGTAATCTGGTACATACCTTCAATTTCGCCAACGAACCAAAGCGCTATTGGGAGTTTGAGATAGGAACAGAAGGTACTTACGCAAAAGAAGGAAGTTGTTTAGTAACTACTTCTTGTCCATGCGCTGCACACCTCTTTATGGTTTCTCAACGCTACCATGGCGATAAAAATAGCAACGGAGACCCGGCAATGTTGTGGGTCAACCCAATTGAGCAACAGATTGATCAGGTGACGTTTGCCACTTATGCTAGTAGCAACGGAACCACCTCACACTATGTAAATGTAGTAACCGATCAGCCGGATTTAATGACAATTTCCGGAGGAACAACCACTCCTACCATGACATTCAACCCTGTAAGCGGTTCTTCCACGTATTATTACGCACAAGTATCGCTGGGAAATGAAGCTACTTCCTATACGCTAAAGAGCAACGGTTCGAACTTCATCGCTCACGTGTACGGATTCACGAAAAACGAGTCCTACGGTTACTCTGCCGGAGGTGCGACAGTACCGCTCTCGCAGTCGATCTATATCAACGGTGAGGAGTTCTCGCCGGACAAAGAGAACAACCTCTGCGGTAAAGATACTGTACATTTTGCCTGCAAACCGGACTTCATGCCCGATAGCGTCATTTGGCATTTCGGAGACGGAACACCGGATGTGGTACTTGTTCAGGATACGACGACCGTTGTAAAGCACTATTACACGGGATCACAGGACTACAATGCGGTTTGCTATATTTACCGCAATAGTAGTAATGTATGCGTAGGTCAATCAGCCGTTACTAAAATCAACATAAAAGTGAATGTAGGACGTTATACGTTCGAAATTAAAAAGCCGAATATTCCATGTCCGGTAAACGGCATACAACCTCCTGGTACTATTCCATATACCAGTACCATTGACCTCGCTGGAAAGAATGTAACAGTGGACTTTGATGATGCAGCTAAAGCTGCGGGATTTGTAAAAACCGACCTGACGATCAAGCCGGGTTACTTCGAGTTGCATATCCCTGACAATGCAGAACCGGGTGTGAAATACGGTATTACGATTGATATCAAATCAGATTGTGGCGACACGACCGCAGTCCTTCCTTTCCGTCTGCCGGTGAGCAACGACGTGATTGCACAGCGTTACAACAATGTGTTGGGTCTTTTGAAAGATCACCCGCAGTTTAAGGGGCTGACACTGAGCGATTTCCAATGGTACAGAGCAAGCGACAGCACGGCTATCGAAGGTCAGGTAAGTTCGAACCTGAATATGTACGACCTGCCCAAAGACAGCTACAAGAACGAATCGTTCTATGTTTGCTACTATATCAATAAAGGACTTGCGGACGAGACGTACACCTGCGCTTGCGCGAAGATGTTCGGTGAGGACGCATCGGAGCATAGTTTTGAGGTGAATCCGGACAGCCTGATTATCACGGCTAACTATGACTACAAAGACAACAAGATCTTCGTCAACGCCAACTACAAAGGCGAAAAAGATATCGAGTGCTACGCTCAATGGATCACCGCAAGCGGTAATATCTACGGCGATTTGAAATTCGACATCCCGGACGGAGGATGCACGATCCCGACGCCGAACGAGAACGGTCTGTACCTGCTGCGCGTAGTGACAGACGGAAAGAGCCGTAGTTTCAAATTTGTCATCAATAAATAAATCTAATATAGGAGAACACGGAAATGAAAAATATCTTTAGAAATATCCTGATTGCAAGTGTTGTTCTTAGTTTGAACTGCGCTCCGATAGTGGCGTACGCAATGCCGGAACCGGCTCCTGCCGCACAAAACGACAAGGCGAAAGCTGCTGCCCAGAAGAAGAAAGAGGCTGAGAAACGCAAGAAAGAGGCTGAGAAAGCCAAGGCTCAACGCGAGAAACAGAAAGCCGCAGAGGCCAAGAAGCGCGAAGCGGACAAGAAGAAAGCCGCTACCGCTAAAGAGAATGCCAAGAAACAGGCAGAGCGTGATAAGGCTGCTGCTGAACGCGCGAAAGCCGCTGAAGAGCGTGCTGAAGCACAGGCAAAGAAAGAGGCGGAGCAGAAAGCAAAAGAAGAAAAGGCTATCCGCGACTACGAGAAATACCAGGAGCGTCTGGAGAACCCGCGTACAGAGGTGATTTCGTACTTCAATTTAGGACTACGCCTCGGTTATGCCGCGATGATGGATAAGATCAACGGCTCATATATGGGCGCCGGAACGCTGAACCAGAGCAATGCGCTGCAGCAACTCAAAGGCGGCCCGGGCGTAGGTCTGGATGTTACTTACAACTTGGAATACGGACATTTCCTGTTTGAGACAGGTTTGGACTTCCGTTTCCTGAATTCCACCTCTGCGTATGGTTTCCAGGCAACGCGTCTGGATCGTACCTACGGCGCGACGTACACTTATCTCTTTGATAACTTGCGCGAGATGCGTAACATGCTGGAGATTGGTATTCCGGTGATGTTCGGTGCGCAATTCAGCCGTTACTACTTCCTCTTGGGAGCAAAAGTACATTACGGTCTGCCGATGGGTTACAGCCATAAGGGACAATACGATATTACCGTCGATGATCCTGCATACATCGATCCGTACGGTATGGGTATCTACGATCTTAATGGCGAGACCAATCAAAAGATGACATTCAAGCAACCGGATATCAGTTTAGCCGCTGAGGTCGGTTTGGACCTCGACGAATGGCTGCAAGCACAGCCGGATAAGAAAGCCAAGAAAGCGAAAGTAAAACCGGGTGAACGTCTGCCGTTTGGCCGTCAGAATATCCACTATCGCGTGGCGTTGTTTGCCGAGTACGGCGTGCTGAATACCAACGGTACTCCGAAAGCCAATCCTGTTGATTTTGACGCGAAGGCCGTAGAAGTAAAGAACTCTAACACCCTTCTTGCCATGAACGGAGACACCAAACTCAACAACCTCTTCGTAGGTGCCAAGTTTGCTATCCAATTTGAGGTTCCGGGTAAGAAAGAGCGTCCCGTTCCGCCTCCTCCTGCATATGCCATCTATAGCGTAGTTGATTCCGAGACCAACCAGCCGCTGGAGAAAGCGCTGATTGAGACTCGTGCTACCGAAAGCGGTAAGATTGCTATGCGTGAGAAACAGATCACACCGAAAGGGCTCCGTCAGAAACATGCACTGGGTAACTTCACTGTAGATGTCAAGGCAGAGAACTACTACCCTGCTACGCAGACTTTCGATATCGAGGAAGTAGGTACTACCGAGTATGTAACCATCGCAATGCGTCACCGTCCTGTCTTGCGCGTACGCGTAACTAATAAGGAGACCGGTCTCGCTGTTCCTGCTACGGTACAGATCCTCCGTGCCGACGTTGCGGATCCTGCTTATAACTTAGCTACCGATTCTGCTACCGGCGCTACGAAGCAGATGTTGGAGGAAGGTCCGAAATACAGTATCCATATCGCACAGATGGGTTACGACACCTTGGATATGGCGATTGCCAACATCGGCGACTCGCTCAATATCCAACTCGTGCCGGTTAAGAAAGGCGAGGTCTTCATCGTCAAGAACCTCTTCTTCGCGACCAACAAGACCCGTATTCTCTCCCGTTCGGAAGAGGCTCTCAACGACCTGTATATGTATCTGGCGCGTAACCCTCAAGTGCGTATCAAGATCATCGGTCATACCGATAGCGTAGGTAAGGACGAGGCGAACCAGAAACTGTCTGACGGACGTGCCAACGAAGTCATGAAAGACCTCATCGAGCGTGGTATTTCTGCGGATCGTCTGCAAGCAGAAGGTCGTGGTGAGACCCAACCGATCGACACCAACGACACCGAAGAAGGACGTCAGAACAACCGTCGTGTAGAGATCGAGATTCAGTAAAGCATAGGCAAATCAGACTAGCGAGACACTATCGAGAGACTTCCGAATAGGGAGTACACAAGGAGTATATAGAGAGAATATAAATACTACATATATGAAAAAGCAACTTAAATCATTATTGCTTGTAGCGTTTTTCGCGTGCACTACCCTTCCCGCATGGAGCCAAGCCTCCACGCAAGGCAAGGAGTTCTGGGTTGCACTGCTAATGGCAAACTCTCCAAGCGGATTCAGCGAAGATTCATTTGAACCTTTCATCGCTATTTCCGCTAAGAAACAATGCCAAGTCACAGTCTCAAACCCCGCCCAAAATTGGACTCAGCCGGTACGTACTGTGCAAGCTGATTCATGGCTTGTCATAAATGACATACCAAATGACAAATGGTACGACGAAACATGGACTGCCAACAACGCATCTGAAACGGTACGTAATTTGGGTATTAAGGTAGAAGCGACAGAAGAGGTTAGTGTGTATGCAGCTATCCGTATGGAGTTTTCATACGATGCCACGAATGTATTACCAGTTACTGCATTGGGTAGCGAATATATTATTCAAGATTATCAGGCATACAACTCGCAAGGAGAATCTCATGCTGCTATGGTAATACTCGCTACGGAAGACAACACGACAGTCGAGATTCGCCCCTCTACTGCAACTCAAAAGGGTAAAGCAGCCGGTTCAATAATTACGGTAAACCTAAAGAAGGGCGAAACCTATCAGGTTATCAGTACTGATAAACAAACTCTCTCTGGCACACGTGTAACCGCCTATACGACGGGAAATAAATCAGCGTCTAAGAAAATCGCTGTATTCTCCGGTGCCGATTTTACACAGGTACCTGGTGGAAAATCTGCTCGTGACTGTCTGTATGAACAAGCTATGCCTGTCGAATATTGGGGAACTCAGTTTGTCGTAACACGGTCTATGGAGAAGGATGCTAACCGTATTCGTATTACAGCACAAACTAATGGTACTACCATCAGCATTGATGGGGTAGAACTCTCCGATATATTAAATGAAGGAGAAACGTACGAATTTGAGATGTCTGACAATCTGGCCACTACTGATATGGCAAGTGCAATTAGTGGAGCCGGAAGGACTGCTCCTCCTGTACTAACAGGCGATGCACACTATATAGAAACGTCATGCCCGGTAGCCGTATTTGGTTATGATGTGTCCAGTGATTACCGCTTCTCTTCAACAGCAAAATTGGGTGACCCTTCTATGGTATGGATTTCTCCTTTGCAACAACGTATATCCAAGATTACATTTGGAGCCTGTGGCACTACGGGAGACGAAGGACATACCAATAAACACTATGTGAATATTGTTTGTCTCACAGATGATGCACCAAATGTTCATTTAAGTTCCGACCAACGAGCAGATATTCCCTTAGACTTCCAGCCTGTTCCTGGAAATCCGGCATATTCATTTACCAGAAAATTCTTAGTCGATACGGACGGTTCTAATCCAGATAAAATATACACATTAAGCAGTCCCAAAGGCGTAGTAGCACATGTCTATGGTAGTGGATTTAACGAATCATACGCATACTCAGTTGGTTCTGCTGCCGTTAAACAAGGTGTGAACGTGAATGGAGAGACCTTTACCGATGGTTATCGTAGCGAGAATAAGTTCTGTTTTGGTGATAGCATTGAGTTTGATGCCAAAGTAGGTACGGACGATATTACCCGTGTGGACTGGTATTTCGGCGACGGTACGACGGAAGTTTACGGTCCGGCACAAACCAAACATGCCTATACTTCTCCGGGATGGTATGACGTCACGGCAGATTTGTACGGACACCAAGTTTGTACCAATGAAGACGAAATGTTTCTGGGTCAAGTATCCTTCTCCTTCCTCGTTTATCGTCCGGATACGTTGATGGGTACGGTTCAACCGACAGAATGCGTAAAACTGGAGGATTATAAAGCCCGGAAGGAATATTGGGATGAGAAGATTCTCCATGGCGATATGGACACTGTTCAGGAAAACTGCTACGATGACGTCGTCTTGAATTTCGTCACTTATGCAGCAGAGAAAGAGGAAATACTTGATACCCTCAAAGGTCAGGATTTGGTTCAAGGCTATAACGGCCTGTGGTATGATAGGTCCACCGATGTGGTTGATACGCTTAAGGATCCCTACTCCGGATGTAATATCTACAGGAAGTACTATGTTAAGGTAATCACCTGTCTAAATTTGGATGTACACAACACACCGAGCGCACAACATGTTTGTCCGGGTGAGACCTTCAACGTCACCTATACCAAACATAAAGGAAATATTGACGGCGACGCCATCTTCCGCGTAGCGGGCTATCCGGATCAGACCATTTTGATGGATGACAAGGTGACAGACGGTTCGTTCACGCTGCCAATCAGCGATATCAAGAAGCCGGGTTATTATTCCGGTAAACTATACGTCACGGACATGTACTGCTATGACGAGAACAATCCGGAGCAACAAAAAGTATTGGAGTTCCCTATAGATTTCGCTGTTTACTATCCGGATAGTATCTTCAAGTTCAAGTTCAATAACGTTCTGGCGATGTATAAACCGGGTCATGGAGGAAACTCCGGATATGAGTTCTCGAACTATGAGTGGCACCTTATTCGTGGAGTACAAGACACTGTTATGGCAGCAGGACCGGAAGCGTCCATCCTCTATTTGGGACAAGGCGTGACCTTCGAATCCGGAGATATTGTTTACGTCGTCTTGACCGACAAAGACGGAATAACTCTGCCCTCTTGTCAGCAAGTCATCACAAATGTGAAGGATTTCAATCCGCAGCCGCAGAATGCTCCGGCATCGAAACATCTGATCGACCGCAGAATCGTGATAAAGAAAGGCGAGCAGAGCTATAATATCTATGGCCAGCGGATACAATAATTGACAGTGAAACAGTTATTTCAACGAAATAGCATCTTTATCGGACTAAGCCTGATACTCCTTGGAGTATTGGGCTTAGCCCTTTTGTATATCCCTCAGGGCGAGTTGCACCTGCTGCTTTGCGACCGCCACACGCCCGCGCGCGATATATTTTATAGGTATTACACGCAAGTAGCGGAGTGGTTTCCGTATGTAGTGTGCGTAGCGTTACTGCTTTTCAGCCGCATCGGAGACGGTGTTTTTGCGTCGGCAGCGATGATTCTGTCGGCGCTGACAACCCAACTCTTCAAGAACATCATCAATGCGCCCCGCCCTATCAAGTGGTTTGAACTAAACATGCCGGATGTACAACTACCGCTTACTCCAGGAGTAGAGGTTCATAGCTGGTTCTCTTTCCCTTCGGGACATACGACCAGTTTCTTTGCCTTGGCTTTTGTGCTGTGTGTGATTTTTACCAGAAGTCCTAGAAGCCCTAGGAACCCTAGAAATCCTAGAAGCCTTAGGAGTCCAGGAACGTATAAGGCGTTTAGTTGTCTCATGCAGGTGGGGCTGTTTTTCCTGGCGGCATTGGGAGGATACAGCCGGATCTATTTGAGTCAGCATTTCGCGCGGGACGTTTTTGCGGGCATTTTAGTAGGAGTGATTGTCACTGCTGTTTGTTATGCTGTTTTTAGTCGGTATGAAGACAAAAAATGGTATAATTACCGCCTTCTAAGCCCCAAAAATGAGAAAAATGCAAAAAAATGAGGGGTAAAGTGCATTTTTTTGCAAAAAAATTTGGTCATGTCAAAAAAAAGCAGTA
>DFHS01000003.1:0-44783 GCA_002372695.1 Bacteroidales bacterium UBA3717 | reverse complement strand
GAGCATCTGCCTTACAAGCAGAGGGTCTGCGGTTCGAATCCGTAAACGCCCACAACAAGAGGACACCACGCAAGGTGTCCTTCTTTGTTGTGGAAGGCACTACGGCCTTCTCTCCGCAGGCCGGTCTGGGGTATAATTGAGGTAGAACGTTACGTACCGGTCACGATGTGGTCGCGGGCAGGTCGCAGGATTGAACTCACTTTTTTCTCAAATTATGCGCTATTTTTTGCGGAAAAATACATTTTTATTTGTGTATGTGCAATTTTTGTAGTACCTTTGTAGCCTAATTGAAAATTAGGCTTGGTATGATTACTTTTATTGTTGCATTGATTTTATTGGTGGTAGGGTTCTTTACGTACGGAACCTTGGTGGAGAAGATTTTCGGCATCGAGCCCGAGCGCAAGACTCCTGCGCTGACGAAGACGGATGGTGTGGATTTTGTGCCGATGGCTCCGTGGCGGATTTTCCTGGTTCAGTTTCTGAATATCGCAGGTCTGGGACCTATTTTCGGTGCCATTATGGGTATTTTCTATGGTCCGGCGGCGTTTCTGTGGATTGTATTCGGTACGATCTTTGCCGGCGGTGTACATGATTACCTAAGCGGAATGTTATCCATCCGCAAAGGCGGTGTGTCGCTGCCAGATATTATCGGAGACGAGTTGGGCAAAGGAGCAGGACTGAAGATGTTCATCCGTATTCTGACCTTGGTATTGCTGATTCTGCTGACGACGACTTTCTTGAGCGGTCCGGCTACATTGTTACAAGGCCTGGCAGGCTTGGGTACCATGGATTTTCAGGGACGGATGATACCTATCGTTTGGGTGTTGATTATCTTTGGATACTATGCCTTGGCTACGGTGCTTCCTGTGGATAAACTCATCGGCCGTTTCTACCCTATTTTCGGCGGCATCCTTCTGTTCATGGGCTTAGGCATCATGGTTGTGATGTTAGGATGGCATAGTAGCGAGATGCCGGAAGTGTTTGACGGTTTGCAGAACCGGCAGACGAACGGTTTGCCGCTCTTTCCGATGATGTTCGTGAGCATCGCTTGCGGTGCTATTTCGGGTTTTCACGGGACACAGAGTCCTATCATGGCGCGGTGCGTGACGAACGAGCGTCAGGGGCGTTGGATCTTCTACGGCGCGATGGTAGCGGAAGGTATCTTGGCATTGATCTGGGCCGCCGCAGCGGGTACTTTCTTTGCGGATCCGGAGAAAGGGTTGTACGGCATTGACGGTCTGCAGGCTTTTGCGGCACAACATCCGGGGGAGAATATCGCTGCGCTGGTAATCGACAAAGTGAGCCGCAGTTGGTTGGGTACGGTAGGCGGCATTTTAGCGATTGTGGGCGTCATCGCAGCTCCTATTACGAGCGGCGACACGGCGCTCCGTAGTGCGCGGCTGATCGTAGCGGATTTTCTGAAATGGGACCAGCGTCCGATACCGAAGCGTCTGATAATCGCCGTGCCGCTGTTCCTCTGCGTTTTCGGCATGGTGTTTGTGGATTTCAATGTCGTCTGGCGCTATTTCGCATGGACGAACCAGACCTTAGCGGTCTTCACGCTGTGGGCGGGAACGTGTTGGCTCTATAAAAAGGGACAAAGTGACCAAGTACAAGGTACCAAGTACCATTACGGGTATCTGGTAGCGATGATTCCGGCGTTGTTTATGACGATGGTTTGCAGCAGTTACATACTGATTGCGCCGGAGGGCCTGAACATGGCACCGGAGTACCGAGGGATCGGTTATGCCATCGCCGGCGTGGTGACCTTAGGGTGCCTCTGCGGATTTGGTATGTGGACGAAGAAAGTGAAAAAAAAATAATAAAAATACCTAACGGAGAAAATAATAAAAATAATTTTTTAGAAAAAAACATTAAAAACCCTTTTGAAGGCTTTTGAGCTGCGCTCAATGCGTTCTTTGTTGCTAAAAACTCCTTGTAAGCAAGCTTCCAGATAGTTTTAATCCCCAAACTACGCAACTCTGACGAGTAAAAGCCTTCAAAAGACATAAACCTAAAAAACAATTTTAAATCGAAAGACCCGCGAACAGAACGAAGAAGAGCAATGCGCGGCGGAAAGGCATACACCCTAACAGGACAAGAGACATTATTATGATCAAGGAAGCCAAATATGTTATTTCGTCGCCGGACGTGAAGGATTGCCCGCAGAGCGGGTTGCCGGAGTATGCGTTTATCGGGCGAAGCAATGTGGGCAAATCGAGCCTGATCAATATGCTTTGCCATAACCCGAAGTTGGCGAAGACAAGTCAGAAGCCGGGAAAGACCTTGCTAATCAACCATTTTTTAGTCGAAAGTCAAGAGTCAAAAGTCGAAAGTCAAAAGTCGAAAGTCGAAAGACAAGAGTGGCACCTGGTCGATCTGCCGGGATACGGATATGCGCAAGCGGGTCAGAAACAAAGGGAGGCGCTGAAACGGATGATCGAGCGGTACTGCCTGCTGCGGGAGCAGTTGGTATGTCTGTTTGTGCTGATTGACTGCCGGCACGAGGCGCAGAAGATTGACCTGGAGTTTATGGCATGGCTGGGCGAGAACGGTGTGCCGTTTGCGATTGTCTTTACGAAAGGCGACAAGTTAGGAAGAGTGGTGCTAAGTGACAAAGTGACCAAGTACAAAGAACGATTACTGGAGGAATGGGAAGAGTTGCCGCCGATTTTTGTGACTTCGTCAGAGACTAAATTAGGAGGAGACGAGTTAACCGCATACATAGAAAGTTTGACCGCTTCGCTAAAAGAATAAAGAGTAAAGAACAAAGACCGCTTCGCTGAAAGAATAAAGAGTAAAGACTAAAATGCACAAAATCTTAAAAACAGTACATTTCCAAGGTCAGCGTAGCCTCAGCGCAGCGTCAGCGCAAGGTCTGCCATTTGAAACGATTTTGAATTGATATAGAACCGTGCTTAGATTCTTAAAAATAGTACATTTGTTGGTGTTGCTCTTTTTGAGCACGTTTTCTTTGTACGCGCGCACGGCACGCGTATATGGGTACGTGGTGGATCAGGACAATGTGGGAATCGAATTGGCAAATGTGGCGGCCACTAAAAATGTACAAGGGGACAATGTACAAAGTACAACGGAACTCATAGGCGGAACGGCGACCAACAAAAACGGCTATTACGAGCTCTTGCTGGAGGAGGCGGACACGGTGGTGTTGTCCTTCTCGATGATCGGTTATACTACTGTGCAGCAACGGATTATCGGTTTCCGGGATGTGTTGAATGTGAATGTGCAGATGCTGACGGACGAACAGATGCTGACGGAGATAGAGGTGCGCGGCATCAAACATACGCAGGGCACGATGGACCGCATCGACGCATCGACAACGCGCGTCATGCCGGACGCCACGGGCGGTTCGATAGAGAGTCTGCTGATCACTTTTGCGGGTGTGAGCCAGACGAATGAGTTGAGCAGCCAGTATAACGTCCGCGGCGGATCGTTTGACGAGAACTCCGTTTATGTCAACGGTATCGAGATCCACCGTCCGCTACTGATCCGCAGCGGTCAACAGGAGGGTTTGAGTTTTGTCAATCCGGAGATGGTGGAGAACGTACATTTCTCTGCCGGCGGTTACGGAGCGCAGTACGGCGATAAGATGTCGTCGGTACTGGATATCACGTATAAACGCCCGCAGGCATTTGAGGCGAGTATCAGCGCAAGTCTCTTGGGCGCACAACTATATGTGGGCCACGGCGACAGCACGTACAGCCAGATGCACGGCCTTCGATACAAGACCAGCAAATATATGTTAGGCGGCCTGGCGACGAGCGGCAATTATCAGCCGACGTACATTGATTACCAGACTTTTATTACTTGGAAGCTAAGAGCCGAGAGTCAAGAGCCGAGAGCCAAGAGTCAAGAGCCAAGAGCCGAGAGGCCGTGGACGATGTCGTTTCTGGGGAACGTGAGCCAGAATGACTACCGCTTCACGCCGGATAGCCTGAGTGAGTCGTTCGGCGGACAGAACGCGAAGAACCTCTCCATTTATTATGAGGGCCAAGAGAAAGACCGCTTCCTGACGGCTTTTGCAGCGCTGAGCGCGAAAGGCAGGTATATAGTCGAAAGTAGAAAGTCGAAAGACGAAAGACCTTCAGAGATAGAGATAGGGTTTGACGCCAGCGGGTTCTATACCAACGAGCGGGAGAATTTCGATATCACAGGCGAGTACGTGCTTTCGAATGCGCCGGCAGGAGAGATTACCGATGCCTTGGGAACGGGACTCTTTCATCAACACGCGCGCAACAGCCTGGAGGCCGGTGTGATTACCCTGGCTCATTCGGGGACCTGGCATAGCGGCAATAACGACTTGAAATGGGGCGTGAGCGGTCAGGCGGAACTGATCCGGGATCATATCAGCGAATGGGAATGGCGCGATTCGGCGGGTTATTCGCTGCCGAATGACGGCAAGTCGATGGAGCTCTATTACGCCTTACGCGGGGACAGTGCGATGCGTTCGGCGCGCGTACAAGGATACATTCAAAACGAACATCGCTGGCACACCCGTTCGGGACAATGGATATTGACGGTCGGCGGCCGGTTGCAATGGTGGAGCTGGAACAACGAGGTACTCCCCTCTCCGCGTGCATCGGTGGAATGGATCCCCGGATGGAAACGCGACTTATGTTTCCGTTTGGCAACGGGTCTGTACTATCAGGCGCCGTTCTACAAGGAGTTGCGCGACACCGTGACCGACGCGCTCGGCGTGACGCGTATCCAACTCAACAAAGACCTTCGCGCACAACGTTCGGTGCATGTGGTGTTAGGCGGAGACTACTATTTCCGCGCATGGGGACGGCCGTTCAAACTGACGGCGGAAGGCTATTACAAATATATCGACCGGATGGAGAGTTATACGGTGGACAATGTGCGGGTACGGTATTCGGGTCGCAATGACTCGCAGGGCTACGCCGGCGGTCTGGACCTGAAGCTCTACGGCGAGTTGGTTCCGGGCGCAGACAGCTGGATCTCATTCAGCACGATGGTGGCACGTCAGCGACTGTTGGGCTCAACGCTGTGGATTCCGAGCCCCACGGAGCAGCGGTACAACTTCTCGATGCTCTTCCAAGACTACATCCCGCGATTGCCGCAGTTGAAATTCCACCTGAAGATGCAGTTTGCGGAAGGCCAGCCATATTATGCGCCGCGTAATAACCAGGCTTGGGGCCGAATGCCGACTTACAAACGTATCGACATAGGCGCAACTTATACCTTCAATGCGCAGACCGCCAAATTTATGCGTGCGCCAAGCGCCAAACATGTCAAACAATGGGCGATCCAGTTTGAGGTGTTCAACCTCGTGGGATGGCGCAACGTGAACTCGTATTTCTGGGTTGCTGACGCTTACGGCGCACAATGGGCCAGTCCGAACTACCTGACGGGAAGACGATTTAATTTGAAAATAACAGTAGATTTGAGATAATATGGCAGAAGAACTAACCCCGATGATGAAGCAGTTCCGCGACATTAAGACGCAGTATCCGGACGCGATGCTGTTGTTCCGTTGCGGGGATTTCTATGAGACATATGCAGAGGATGCCGTGAAGGCGTCGAAGATCCTGAATATCACGCTGACGCACCGCTCCAACGGCGGTTCGTCCGCTGCGCCGGTTTTAGAGATGGCCGGTTTTCCGTTCCATGCCTTGGATACGTACCTTCCGAAACTCGTTCGCGCGGGACTGCGGGTTGCTATCTGTGACCAATTGGAGGATCCCAAACTGACGAAGAAACTGGTCAAACGCGGTGTAACGGAGTTAGTGACACCCGGTGTGAGCTACTC
This sequence comes from Bacteroidales bacterium UBA3717, assembly GCA_002372695.1. Taxonomy (GTDB): domain Bacteria; phylum Bacteroidota; class Bacteroidia; order Bacteroidales; family Paludibacteraceae; genus Colicola. The sequence goes on along the minus strand of DFHS01000003.1, from coordinate 38,992 downwards.
GGACACCACCCTCACGCAGAAGGAGAACAACTGGGTGGCATGTCTTCATTTTGACAAACATGTCATCGGTGTGGCATTCCTGGACATCTCCACCGGAGAGTTTCTCGCGGGCCAAGGAGAGAACGACTATATCGACAAACTGCTGACAAATTTTGCTCCGAAAGAGGTGTTGTACCTGCGCGGACGGAAGAACGATATCGAGAACCTGTTCGGCTCCAAGTTCTTCACCTTTGAGCTGGAGGACTGGATGCTTGTGGAATCGACTGCGCGCGAGCGTTTGCAGAAACTCTGGGGCGTTAGTTCACTCAAGGGATTCGGTTTGGAGAAGATGCCGGCCGGCGTTACTGCAGCAGGTGGAATACTCATGTATCTGGACATGACGCAACACCTGCAGACAGGTCATATACAGCATCTTAGCCGCATCGAGGAAGACAAATACGTATGGCTGGACAAGTTCACTATCCGGAACCTGGAACTCTTAGGCGGTCAGACGGCAGAGAGCCGGACGTTATATGATATCATCGACCGGACGATCACTCCGATGGGCGGAAGAAAGTTACATCAATGGATGGCTTTTCCGCTCAAAGAAGTAAAGTCGATACGTAACCGCCAGACGGTCGTCGAGCACCTCTTTAAGAACCCCGAGGCACGCGAGACGATCCGTGAAGCGTTGGGACAAGTAGGCGACTTGGAGCGCATCGTCAGCAAAGTGTCCACCGGCCGTATCGGTCCGCGGGAGATGGTACAACTCGGTCGTGCGTTACGGGCAGTCAAACCGATCAAAGAGGTCTGTGAAGCCGCTACAGATAATCCCTATCTGTCGCTCATGGGCGAAGAGTTAGACCCCTGCACGGAGATGCGATGCCGCATCGAGCGGGAGATAGTGCCCGATCCGCCTATTGCACAAGGCCGGCCGAACATCATCGCCCGGGGCGTAGATACCGAACTGGACGAGCTACGCGCCATCCAGTCGGACGGCAAGAACTACCTCCTGCAGATTCAGCAACGCGAGATAGAGCGAACGGGTATTTCGAGCCTGAAGATAGGTTATAACAACGTCTTCGGCTACTATCTGGAGGTCCGTAACACCTATAAAGAGCAAGTGCCGGCGGAGTGGATCCGCAAGCAGACACTCGTCAACGCAGAGCGGTATATCACCGACGAACTCAAGTCGTATGAAGAGAAGATCACCTCTGCCGAGGAGCGGATACAGATCATCGAGAACAGGCTCTATCAGGAGCTGATGTTAGCGCTCAGCGAGTGGGTTCCGCAGATGCAACTGAACGCAAACGTGCTGGCGCAGTTGGACTGCCTGCTGTCGTTTGCGACAGTAGCCGCAGAGAACCGCTACGTCTGCCCGGACATCAACGACAGCCTCGTCATTGACATCCGTCAGGGACGCCACCCCGTCATCGAGCAACAGCTGCCGCCGGGAGAGCAATACGTTGCCAACGACGTGCTGCTGGACAATAACGGCCAGCAGATCATCATCGTCACGGGACCGAACATGGCCGGTAAATCGGCACTCTTGCGACAGACGGCATTGATTGTCCTCATGGCGCAGATGGGTTCGTTCGTACCGGCTGACAGTGCGTCGATAGGCATCGTGGATAAGATATTCACCCGCGTCGGGGCGTCGGATAATATCTCCCTCGGCGAATCGACTTTTATGGTGGAGATGAACGAAGCCGCCTCGATTCTGAACAACCTCTCCGAGCGGAGTCTGGTTCTTTTCGACGAGTTGGGCCGTGGTACCAGCACGTACGACGGTATCTCCATCGCCTGGGCGATTGTGGAGTACATCCATGAGAACCGCGGACATGCCAAGACCCTTTTCGCCACCCATTACCACGAGCTGAACGAGATGGAGAAGACTTTCGACCGTATCCGCAACTATAACGTCTCCGTGCGTGAGGTGAACGGCAAAGTGATCTTCCTGCGCAAACTCGTACGCGGCGGCAGTGAGCATAGTTTCGGTATTCACGTGGCTAAATTAGCAGGCATGCCGGCATCTATTATCGATCGCGCGAACCAGATTCTGGCAGACCTGGAGCGCGCTGCCAAGAACGGCGACATCGCCAAACCGATTGAGCATATCGGCGAGTCGAGGGAAGGTATGCAACTGAGTTTCTTCCAACTCGACGACCCCGTCCTGGAGCAGATCCGCGATGAAGTCAAGAGTCTGGATATCAATAACCTCACGCCGTTGGAGGCGCTCAATAAACTATCCGAAATAAAACGATTGGTAGGAGGTAAATAATATGAAGTACATGAAGAAAAACAACTGGACCAAAGCACGTATCTTCCGTTGGACCTTAGGTATCTCCGGATGGGTATTCTGCCTGATCATGGCCTTTGTCATCGAGCAATACTACCGCTGGAAGGTAAGTAACTTCGTCTCCCGCGACGGCGAACCGCATACCTATAACATCTACGAGGGAACGAGTATTGACTCGTTGATGACGATGATAGAAGAGGATTATGAGATCGGCGCTGACGCGGATCTGAAGATGCACATGCGTATCCTCCTCTTCCGTTACCCGGAACCGGGCCACTATGTGCTGCCGGCAAAGATCGGTGACCGCGAACTGATTGAGACCTTCAAATACGGCCGCCAGACGCCGGTGCGCATCACCTGGAATCACTATGTCAGGACGCGTGAAGAACTCGCCGGCAAAGTGACGACGCACCTGAAGATGGACAGCACTACCCTTCTTAGGTTGCTGGAAGACGATGCTTTCCTTGCGCCGTACGGCTTCAATCGTGAGACCAGCCGCTGCCTCTTTATCCCCAACACCTACGAGGTTTACTGGAATATCACCGAGGAGCAGCTTTTCGACCGGATGATGCGTGAATATAACCGTTTCTGGAACGACACACGCCGTGCCAAAGCCGACTCGATAGGCCTCACGCCGGTGGAAGTATGTATTGTAGCTTCCATCGTGGAAGGCGAGAGTCATAACAAACAGGAACTGCCGCTCATCGCCAGCCTGTACCTCAACCGCGTGCATAAGAACATGCCGCTGCAAGCCTGTCCGACCATCAAATATGCAGTGGGGGATTTCAAACTCCGCCGCATCCTGTATAGCCATCTGAATGTCGATTCGCCTTACAATACCTATAAGAACCCCGGTCTGCCCCCGGGACCTATCCGTTGTCCGGCGCCGGAGACGATGGATATTGTGCTAAATGCGCCCAAGACCGATTACCTATATATGTGCGCAAGCCCTGAGCTGAATAACACGCATATCTTCTCCTCGACCTACAGCAGTCACGCCGCCGCAGCGCGCCAGTACCGCCACACGTTGGATACCATCCACTGGGTCAATGACCAGATGGTAAACGACCAAATGATAAATGAATAAATGCCATGATTTGGGACAATAACGAAGATATCCGCTTAGTGGAGTGCGAGAATAACAAACGCGCTATCCAACGCCAGCTCAACGCCTGTCGCGAGGAGAGGCGGCCGTACGTCTTTGTCACGCCAACGATGACTATCAAACCGCTTCGGCGGCTGTTAGTACCGGTTTCGATGCTGGAGGAGGAGACCTACAAAGCGGAGATATGTACCTATCTGGCGCGTAAGACGGGCGCACATATCATCCTTCTGCAAGCCAACGACTACGGTTCGCATGCACGGCAGAATGTCAACCGCATCGTCACGCATATCAACGCTGTGGCGCAACGAAGCGAAGAACCAATATCGTACGAAATAGTTCAAGCCCGCAAGGACTCCTTCTCACTTATTCAGGAAGCGGCAGAGCGGCAACGGGATTTTCAGCACGACCTGCTGATCCTAACCGCCAGCAGAGACTATGGGCTGGACGATATTCTCTTCGGGCCGCCTGAACGAAAAGCCATTCAACGGGCTTTGGTACCTGTGATGTTGATAAATCCAAGAGAAGATTTGTTTTCCCTATGCGATTAGCAGCATTTTGAAACGTAAGCACAGCGGCACACCTCGTTTTGTCAACTAAATTTTACAATTCTAAGATTTTTAACACTTTTTTGCAAAAATATTTGGTCATATCGGCAAAAAGCAGTACTTTTGCATCGTGTTTTTCATGGTATTAGATTTAAGGTTAAATGAAAAGATTGGGTTGTCGGGAGACAACCTTCTTTTTTTTTTGTAAAAAAATGCAAAAAAATTTGCGTATGTCAAAAAAAAGCAGTACCTTTGCACTCGCTTTTGAAATTTAAGCACAGAACATTTATTCGCGCAAGCGCGAGGAGAGATGGGTGAGTGGCTTAAACCAACAGTTTGCTAAACTGTCGTACGGGTAACCGTACCGGGGGTTCGAATCCCCCTTTCTCCGCAAAACAAGAAACGATTTGTCTGTCTGAGTCACACTCAAGCAAGCAAATCGTTTTGAAGTTTTTGCACAGGATGCCGTCGGCAGACTGTTGGCGATTACGAAGAAATCCCCTTTTGTATGCATAATACCGAGATAGAACGTAAGTTTCTGGTTCGCTCAGATGCCTTTATGAAGGAGGCCACAGAGCATTTCTCCATCTTGCAGGGATACCTCTGCAAGGATCCCGACAAGACCATTCGCGTGCGTGTACGCGATACGCGCGCGTTCCTTACTATTAAGTCGAGCACACTTCGAGAGGGTCTCGCTAAGTTCGAATGGGAACGGGAGATTGACCTGCAGGACGCACAGGAACTGATGAAGCTTTGCCTTCCCGGAGCGATCTCCAAGACTCGCTATATCATTCCTGCTCCATCCTATCATGGAGAAAAGCGATGTTGGGAGGTAGATGTCTTCCACGACCGTCTGGAAGGACGTGTTCTGGCGGAGATTGAGTTGGGAGACGAGCACGAGCCATTCCTTCGTCCCGATTGGATCGGTGAAGAAGTAACCGGCCTGCCGCAATATTATAACGCTAATATGTAGCTACTTCGCCGCCAAGCAACGTATAGGCTTTCTCGCCTCGAAGAATATAGATCCGACCACTGCGCATGATTTTCGTGTATGAGGTCGGATTTTCATTTTGAACCTCTATACCTTCTCCTCCGCTCACCACTTCTACTGACGCGCCCAAGTTATTCATTCCGGTATTCTGGTCCCAGACATTCTGGTTGGCGAACCGCACGGCATAACGCGGATCACCGGCCAACGATTCGTAGGCATCCGGCAGATGGAGATACATCTGATACGTACCCTCTGCCATCGTTGCTGGCAGATCCGGTGCCTCATTGATGGTAATCGTGCCTGCCTCAGCAGTCCATTTACGCGGATCGGCCTGCAGCGGCAAGGAATAAGTATGCTGCGCATTCTTCAGTACCAGATACACCGGACGGTAGTTATACATCGGGGCAAAACCTTTGTTCACCAGCGTGATCCGGATCGGCATCGTACCGCCTTTCGCTGCTTGCGCCGGATAGGAACCTTGCTTCAGCTGGAAACGATAGCCTAATCGCTTCTCCATCTCCGCAAACGTACCGTTATTGCGCCATTTTCCCGTTACCTTCTCGGAATACTCGGCCCCGCAGAACGACCAGTGGAAGCGACTCAGTTCGGCAATCGTGGTGTCGTGTCGTGCCACGGTACTGGCGGGACCATCGTCCTCTACATTCGTCTCACCACCGTTAGGCACATAAAGTGTCTCGGTAGCAATATAGCGACGCAGTACAGGGTCGTCATCCGGTCCGTCGCCGTCGCGACCGTACGTACCATCATTACCCCACTCTGCCAAAAAGGCATCGTTGTGGTGTCCGATGCGAGCACGAACAGAGCCGTCATGCGCCTGCGCAGGGGTCAAGGTATTCTCATCGCCCAGATATCCAATCTTGATCAGCGGATAGCGCGTCAGTACAAACCGGTCCGCCGGACAAGCGTCCAAAACAGCAGTCAGCACTGCCTTTCGGTTGTCATTCATCTTCTGCGTCTCGTTGCCGAAATTAGAACTATAATACCACTCTCCCCATTGCCCTACAAATCCGGCTTCCATCACATAAATCACATCCGCATTCGCCGCCAGATAGGGTTTTAACTGCGCCGCATGACGCTGTACCCACTGCAAAGAAGCATCGTTCTTACTACCCCAGTCATACGCAAAACGCAGCACGCATTTGAAGCCGTGGTTGCGCAGGATCTGCATATCCTCGTCAAAACCCTGCAGGATCTTATTGGACAGGTCTTTGGTCTTGTAGTTCTTCAGGTAATACATCAACATGACGATACTCTGGTTCTTGCGCTCGCCGTAGTGCGAGTCACTTTGGTCCCAATACCAATCTTCTTCCGGTTGAACCACATGGTTATTATTGTCACTCAAAGCCTTTTCGCCGCCTAACTGGTCGGTAAAGCCACGTTCCGGGTTCGGGAAAGTCGTCGCGTCATCCGCCTGATAATTAATCACACTGGCTGAAAATACAGCAGCAAAAAGAAAGGATAAGAGAGTAGCATTCATAATTGAACAAACTTAAAATCTGCTGCAAAGTTACAATTTTTTTATCAATCATACAAGAGTCTCAGCAAAATTGCCGCATTTTTTCTTGCATATCTCAAAAAAAAGCAGTAACTTTGCAGCCGTAAATAATTAGATAGTAGTTATTGTAACGAATGATTGTCATTTTTGATTTAGATGGAACGCTGCTCAATACGATTGATGACTTGGGTTATGCGTGCAATTATGCATTGGAGCACACCGGCTTTCCGACGCATCAGATAGAAAACTACCCTCGAATGGTAGGAAATGGAATCAATAATCTCATCCGCCGTGCTTTGCCGGAGTCCAAACGGACAGAGGAGAATATATGGCGGGTACGAGAATATTTCGTACCCTATTATAACGAGCATAACTGCGATTACACGCGCCCATACGAAGGCATTCCGGAAGTCTTGCAAAAGCTCAAAGCGCAAGGTCATCTGCTCGCTGTAGCCAGCAACAAATACCAGGCGGCCACAGAGAAGATTGTATCCCATTTCTTCCCCGGGGTCTTTGATGTCATCCTCGGCGAACGAGAAGGCATTCCCCGCAAACCCGATCCGCAAATCGTAAAGGACATCATGGCGCAACTAAATGACCAAAAGGCAAATGACCCTATGGTACTTTACATCGGCGATAGTCTCGTCGATCGGGACACAGCTGAGAATGCCCATGTTCCGTTTGTCGCGTGCTCATGGGGATACGTGAGCCGAGATGCTTTAATCAAAGCCGGCGTAGCACGAATCGTGGACGTTCCGGCAGAAATCAGCAACGAAATAAAACAACCATAAAATATGAAGAATGAAATCAATGCCTTGATCATGGAGGCAATGAAAAACCATGACACCGTGCGCACCGAGACCCTGCGCGCCATCAAAAGTGCATTCCTTAATTGGCAGACCAGCAAAGAGAATGCAGGTAAAGAACTGTCCGAAGCGGATGAGATCCAGATCATCAAGAAGATGGTCAAACAACGTCAGGAGTCCGTGGAGCAATATATCGCCGCCGGACGTAAAGAGTTAGCCGATGCTGAGCAAGCCCAGATAAACGTCTTGGAGACTTTCCTGCCGAAAGCAGCGTCCGAAGAAGACATCGTTCGTGCCTTCGACCAAGCCAAAGAAACTAACGGTTGGACTGCGGAAAAGAAAAACATGGGACTCTTTGTCAAAGCAATCAAAACCGCGCTGCCCAATGCAGACGGAAAGATGGTGGCACAAGTCGTCCAAAGCCAATTAGCATAAGCTTAATAAAGATCAGGAGCCAAAAGGATACTATCACGCGTTATAGGCTTCAAGGGCTTTGCGGAGGACGATCATCGCTTTGCCCAGATCTTCCTTATTGAGGACGTACGCCATGCGGACCTGATGACGTCCGTCTTCGGGGTTGGTATAGAAACCCGTTCCCGGCGCCATCATGATCGTTGCGCCTTCATACGTAAAGTCCGTGAGGCACCACTTGCAGAACTTCTCCACGTCGTCCACCGGTAGCTCTACCATGACATAGAAAGCCCCTGTCGGCGCGGGCGCAAAGACTCCGGGGATCTGGTTGAGCTGGTCGATGAGGAAGTTACGACGCGTGAGATACTCGTCGTACACCTCCTGCATATATTCCTCGGGTGTCGAGAGGGAAGCCTCTGCAACGACCTGACCGAAGAGAGGGGGCGAGAGACGCGCCTGACAGAACTTCATGACCGACTCGCGTACGGCTTTGTTCTTCGTGATGAGCGCGCCGATACGGATGCCGCACTCGGAGTAACGCTTGGAGACGGAGTCCACGAGCACGACGTTCTCCTCAATGCCCTCAAGGTGGCAGGCAGAGATATACGGCGACTTGGTATAGATAAACTCGCGATAGACCTCATCAGAGATGAGGTAGAGGTCGTATTTCTTCACGAGGTCGCGTATCTGCCGCATCTCCTGCTTGGTGTAGAGATAACCCGTGGGGTTATTGGGGTTACATATAAGGATCGCGCGCGTCTTCGGCGTGATCTGCTTCTCAAACTCCTCCACCGGCGGCAACTTGAAGCCGTTCTTGATGTCGGTCTTGACGGACTTGACGACGGCTCCTGCAGAGATAGCAAACGCCATATAGTTCGCGTACGAGGGGTCGGTGACGATGATCTCATCGCCCGGGTTCAAACAACTCATGTACGCAAACATAATCGCTTCCGAACCGCCGGCGGTGATGATGATCTCGTCCGGGGAGAGGTCGATACCGTACTCGGCGTAGTAGCTGACCATCTTCGTTCTCAACGACTTGAGCCCCTGCGAAGGCGAGTACTCGAGGATGTCCGTCGAGTAGTTACGCACGGCTTCGAGCGCCTGCGGCGGGGTCTTGATATCCGGCTGACCGATATTAAGGTGGTAAACGTGAACGCCGGCTAACTTAGCAGCATCTGCGTACTTCGCCAACTTACGGATCGGCGATTCCGGCATGGATTGGGCACGTAAGGAGATTTCCATAAAGTTATTTACTATTTGGTCATTTACAATTTGGTCATTTATTGGGACAATTAGCCATTTGGGCTTCCAACTCGGTGCGGAAGGACTCTATATCTCCGAGGTCGCGTATCTCGCGGAGGTTACGAACGCGCTGACGGACGGAGGAGACGGCGTGTTTGGCTAACTTCGCCTCGGAAGGTGTGATCGCTTGCTCAAGCGCCTCGAGGTGAACGTCATAAAGCATCGAAGCATGTACGACCGTACCCGTAGGCGTGGTATAGCAAGCCGTTCCGGCTACCTTGCGGTCCCCCACGAGGACATCGTTATGCGCCGTGGTGACGGCTTCGTAGCCCATCTCTCGCAAAGCCCCGGAGAGAAGCGTCAGGAACTCGTCAAAGACCTCCTGCGAGTGGATCGAAGGAGAGACGAAAGAGACCATAAGGTTGCCACGATCGGCGTACACGCATCCTCCCCCACTCTGCCGCTGGACAACCCGCACGCCGTGGGCCGTACAATATGCCTCATTGACCTCCTGCTCGCGGCACTGATGACGACCGTAGATAACCGTCGGATCAACAACCCACGTGAAGAGTGTCGGTTCGGTAACCGTCTTCACCATTTCCGCTTCGAGGGCGAGGTAGTCCTCCAGCGGGAGATTCTCTATTTGCTTAATTATTCTCATCTTCGATTAATCGAAATATCGATACTTCGGCATATCGAGCCGTCTTTAGTAGGCGGGCTCAGTTAGCTCTACTCCTCGGCAGAAACGGCGTTTAATATCGCGGTCATCGCCGAGGTAGAGATAACGCTCGAGGCGTTGCGGGAGCGTGTAGTGGTCGTAATTGAGGTAACTATCGTCGATGAGCAGGGCATCAAACTCATACCCGGGCTCGAATGAACCGACCTTGCCGAAGAACGATCCGCCGCCTTTGGTAGCGAGGTAGAAGACCTCACTCAGGCCGAGGAACGACATCTCGCCTTTCGTCTGGGCGTAGTTGAGTTTGGATACCTGGATAGCGTACTGCATGACGCGCAACATCGACATGTGGTGGCCGGCAGAGATATCCGTTCCTAAAGCGACGTTGATACCCGCATCGAGGAACTTACGAATCGGCGCCATACCCGAAGAGAGGTTACTATTCGACGTCGGGCAATGCACCACATAGACGCCGTTTTGCTTCATCAGCTCCATCTCTTCGCCGTCGGTATAGCAGCAATGCGCCATGAGCGTCGGCGTCTGACCGAAGAGGCCGTACTTGTTATACGCATCACCGTAACAAGTAGCCTCCGGTTCCAGCTCCTTGACCCAATCTATCTCCGAACGGTTCTCGGAGAGGTGGGACTGCACGGGCAGACCGGTCTCTTGGGCGTACTCGCCGAGGGCGGTAAGCATCTTATCCGAGCAGGATGGTACAAACCGCGGGGTGATGATCGGTTTGACGCGACCGTCGCCGTGCTCGTCCAGATGGGCTTTGAGCATCCGCATGCCATCCATCAACTCCTCCGTGGTGTTACGGAGAGTCTCCGGAGAGTTACGGTTCATGCCCACGAGTCCTACGTAAGCACCCATGCCGGCCTGAATAAAGAGGTCTGCAAGGATACGTGTGGACTCCGGATGAATCGTCCCGAAGACCGCCGACCGCATTGTGCCCTGCATCCAGAGCTCATGCACGAAACGACGGTAGAGCCGCTTTGCGTACTCCGGATCGGCATACTTGGTCTCCTCAGGGAAAGTATAGGTATTCAACCACGGCAGCAGCTCCAAGTCCAGCGCAAGACCCATATTGCGGTACTGCGGCGCATGAACGTGCAAGTCGTTGAAAGCCGGGATAAGCAGTTTATCGCCAAAATCTATCACCTGTCTCCGCCAATCGAGATCCGACGGCAGGTCCTTATACACGCCCTCAATGAGCCCGTTGGACTTGACGACGATATAGCCGTGCTCGATGATCTCCAACCGACCGGGCGTAGGAGTATGGATAATATTGGCTCTGTATATTTTCATGATTTGGGTTTCTTAAAGAAGATAAGACAGATTAAGTAGTTGATGCAGCCTCCGATGAAGATGACGAAGATACTGATGAGATCATCCCGCCAAGATGGGAAAGCCGCCAAAGCTAATGGCAGCAGACCGAACTGCACGACGAGGTTGATTGCCCGGGCAAAGAGGAATCCTCCGGCGTTCTTCTTCGTGGGCTTCGTGTTGAAGGTGTACCAATTCGAGAAGAAATAATTCGGGATCATCTCCAGAATATATCCGATACCGAAAGCGACGTAGTACAACACCGTGCCTTTGTCGGGCTCGCCCATGACCGTCAGCGCCGCCATGAAGAACCACGTCTGCAGTACTGCCCCCGTCGTGCCGACGAAGAAGAATCGCACGGCACTACGGGTCTTATCAGGGAGATATCGGGTCGGGAGTTTCATACCATGTACCATTTGGTCATTTACCATGTACCATTTATTGCAATGCAGCCAGCAACTCCTCCATCGCGGCATTGAGTCCGTTGACGTCACGTCCTCCGGCAGTAGCCATCCATGGCTGACCGCCTCCACCGCCTTGTATATTCTTGGCTGCCGCCTTGATCATCGCGCCGGCGTTCTTGCCTGCGTCAACAAGGGGTTGAGAGAGGAAGACGGCGATCGTAGGTTTGCCCTCGAACTGCGTCGCGCCTACCACAGCGAACTTCACATCCGTGAACTTTCCTCGCAAGAGCGGCATGACGCCACGGATCATCTCCGGGTTCACTTCGCCCTGCAGGCGCACGAGTTTGATCTCTCCGAAGTCCTCGGCACGCGCAATGAGTTCGTCGCGGTACCGCTCGATCTTCTCCGCCATGAAGGTCTCGATCTGCTTCTTGAGACCGGCGTTCTCTTCGATGGAGCGATGGATGGCACCTGCCAGGTCCGGCGCGTTATTGAAGAGTCCGCGCAGGCCGCTCAGCATGTCTTGCGCAGCGTAGTAGAGTTCGTCCGCCTTGGCAGCCGTCACGGCTTCTATACGGCGCACGCCGGCAGCCACAGAGGTCTCCATGACGATGCGTACAGAACCGATCATACCGGTCGAAGGCACGTGGCAACCGCCGCAGAGCTCGATCGACGGGCCGTACTTGATGACACGTACGTCGTCGCCGTATTTCTCGCCAAAGAGCGCCATGGCTCCCATGGCTTTGGCTTGAGCAATCGGCGTATGGCGGCTCTCCTCTAGCGGCATGTCCTCGCGGATGAGACGGTTCGCTACCTTCTCTACCTCGCGCAGCTCTTCGGGGCTCACTTTCTGGAAATGCGAGAAGTCAAAACGCAGACTGTCGGCAGTCACGAGCGAACCCTTCTGCTCGACGTGGGCACCTAAGACCTGACGCAGTGCGTAATGGAGGATATGCGTCGCCGTATGGTTGCACATGATCGCTTCGCGGCGAGCTGCATCCACCTCAGCAGTGAGTTTGCCGGAGACACCTGCCACGCCGCCGGTGACGAACGGCACCTCGTTCATGATCAGAACCGGCAGACCGTTCTCGCGCTTGCAGTCGAGCACCTTAAAGCACTCATTATCCAGACGCAGACAACCGGTGTCGCCTACCTCACCACCCATCTCCGCGTAGAAGGGGTTCTTGGAGATGACGACCTGGAAGAACGCCTTGCCTTTCTGCTCGACGCGGCGGTAACGGAGGATCTCCGTCTCTACGGAGAGCTCGTCGTAGCCCACGAACTCCGGCTCGCCTTCCTTGACGATATTCCAGTCGCCCAAGTCCTGTTTGTTCGCCGAGCGCCCCATCTCTTTCTGGTGCGCGAGGGCTTTGTTATACTCCTCCTCGTTGGTCGTGAAACCGTTCTCGCGGAGGATGAGTTCCGTCAGGTCGAGCGGGAATCCGTAGGTGTCCTTGAGCGTGAAGACATCGACGCCGCTGATCTCAGTCTTGCCGGCTTTCTTCGCTTCGTCCATCAGCTTATCCAAGAGACCTATACCCTTGTCGAGGGTACGGAGGAATGCTTCTTCTTCGGACTTGATGACCGGCACGATCTGCGCTTGCTGTTTCACCAACTCGGGGTACGCTTCGCCTAAGTCCGCAATGAGTTGCGGCACGAGTTGGTAGAGGAACGCCTCACGCATATTCAGGAACGTATAACCGTACCGCACGGCACGGCGCAGGATACGACGGATGACGTAACCGGCTTTCTCGTTCGACGGCAGTTGGCCATCAGTGATAGCAAAAGCTATCGTACGGATATGATCGGCGATGACACGCATGGCGATGTCGGTCTTCTCGTCCTTGCCATACTCACAATGACAAATCTCGCCGATCTGCTTCAACATCGGTTGGAAGACATCGGTGTCGTAGTTAGAGGTCTTACCCTGGATGGTCCGCACGAGACGTTCGAAGCCCATACCGGTGTCAATCACTTTCTTTGCCAGCGGCTCCAACGAACCGTCCGCCTTGCGGTTGAACTGCATGAAGACGATGTTCCAGATCTCGATGACCTGCGGGTGGTCCTTGTTGACTAACTCCCGTCCGGGCACTTTGGCGCGCTCCTCGGCAGGACGACTGTCCACATGGATCTCACTACACGGACCGCAAGGACCCGTTTCACCCATCTCCCAGAAGTTATCATGTTTGTTGCCGTTCAAGATATGATCCGCAGGCAGGTGCTTAGCCCATATCGAAGCCGCCTCGTCGTCGCGACTCAGACCCTCCTCGGGCGAACCCTCAAAGACTGTAGCGTAGAGGTTAGCCGGATCGATCTTCAGGACATCGACGATATACTCCCACGCAAAATCAATCGCCTCTTGCTTGAAATAGTCGCCGAAAGACCAGTTGCCTAACATCTCGAACATCGTGTGGTGGTAGGTATCATGCCCTACTTCCTCCAGGTCGTTATGCTTGCCGCTCACGCGCAGACATTTCTGGCTGTCTGCCACACGCGGATATTTGATCGGATCATTGCCGAGGATGATACCCTTCCAGGGGTTCATGCCGGCGTTGGTGAACATCAGCGTCGGGTCGTCCTTGATGACCATCGGCGCAGAGGGCACAATCTGGTGGCCCTTCGATGCCATAAAATCTAAGAATGATTTTCTAATTTCTTGAGCTGTCATATTTGGTTGTTTTAAAGTCTATAAATTCTCTTCTGGGTCGTCCCTCCTTATCTTCGCGCTCGATGAACGGCAGGGGGTTCTTCCGCAACTCATCATACTCAGCGCGGGCGCGGATGAGGTCATACGCCATGTACATCGCATTGCGCATAGAGAGGAAATCCGCCTGGTCTTTGCCCACCAGGTCGTACGCCGTACCGTGGTCCGGCGAAGTGCGGATGACGGGCAGGCCGGCGGTATAGTTCACTCCGCTCATGTCGAGGGTCTTGAAAGGAATCAAGCCCTGGTCGTGGTACATCGCCAGAACCGCATCGAAATGCTTGAAATGGCCGGAACCGAAGAAGCCGTCTGCGGCGTACGGGCCGAACGCCCAGAGACCTTGCTCGTTGGCTTTCTGAATCGCCGGCGCGATGATCTCCTGCTCTTCCTTGCCTAACAGACCTGCATCACCCGCATGGGGGTTTAACGCCAACACGGCGATGCGGGGTTTCTCCAGACCAAAGTCCCGAATGAGGGATTGTTGGAGGATATTCAGTTTGGCGAGGATGCGCTCCTCGGTGATCTGCGAAGGGATGTCGGCTATCGACACGTGGTTGCAAACCAGCGCTACACGCAAGCCCTCCGAACAAAGCATCATCAGACTGCCACCATTCGCACCATTTGCACCATTAAACATTTTCTCCAGATACTCCGTATGGCCTCCGTGCAGCGCTTCTTTGTTCAGCGGCGCCGTCACCAGCGCGTCCACCTTACCGTCCTTGAGGTCCTTGCAGGCACGATCCAACGATGCTTTCGCCGCTTGGTTAGCTGCCTTGGAAGGTACTCCTAACGTCACCTCCGTACTATCCGGATAGCTGACAATCAGGTTTAGACGGCTGTCTTTCGCCTGCTCAGGCGAGTCGATGACATTCCAGTTGATGTTTCTCCAGTAGTCTCCTAAGGTCTGGATATGATACTTCGCCACCACGGCGTTGCCGTAGATGACGGGTTTGAAGAGTTCGAACATGTGAGCCTCCAAAAGCGCCTTGATGATCACTTCGTATCCGATGCCGTTTGTATCTCCGGTAGTAATTGCTATAATCGGTTTCATAAAATATGCACTTTTTCGTACTTTAGTTTGTCTAACTCATAGGGCTTCTTCTCTTCCGCCGGATAACCGAGCGCGATGGCACAGAGTACCTTGAGGTTCTCGGGGATGCCGAAAAGGCGATGGGTTAACTCCGGTGCTCCTTCGCGTTCGTGCACGTGGCACCAACAAGCACCAATACCTTGCTCTGCTGCCGCCAGCAGGATATTTTCCGCAGCGATGGCTCCGTCTGCCATCCAGGTGTTATCGCACAACGTCGGATCCAGCGCAATGACAATCGCCGCCGTCGCGGTATCGAACATCTTGCTGCCATAAGTCCTGCAGCCGGAAAGCGGACGCAACTTGGCTTCGTCCGTCGTCACGTAAAACTCCCACGGACAGGTTCGTTTGGCACTCGGGCTCATCAGCGCGCAGCGCAACATATAATCGATTTTCTCTTGCTCTATCGGTCGGTTCGTGTACGCGCGCACGGACCGCCTAACTTGACATAATTGTTCAAAGTTATTCATTATACTCCAAAATTAGCGCACAAAATTACAAAAAAAAAACGATATTACCAAAAATATTTGCATATTTTACAAAATTGTAGTACTTTTGTACCCGAAATGGAAAAAAGATGAAGATTTCGTTCACTACATTAGGGTGCAAACTGAATTTTGCGGAGTCCAGCGCGTTGGGTAAAATGCTCATCGCGAGAGGTCACACGCGGGCAGAGAAAGGTGAAGAAGCGGATATTTGCGTCATCAACACCTGCTCCGTCACCGACGCCGCCGACCATAAGGACCGTCAGATGATCCACCGCATCCGGCGGCAGAACCCCCATGCGATATTGATCGTCACGGGGTGCTACGCCCAACTCAAACCCGGCGAGATAGCGAAGATCGAAGGTGTGGATTATGTGCTCGGTCAGGATGAGAAATTCCGGCTCGAGGAGTTTGTGGAAGAGATAGAAAGTCGAAAGTCGAAAGTCGAAAGTCGAAAGACTGAAGTATTTACTTCTCCTATCCGCGAGGTGGAGGCTTTTCACGGGGCGTACAGCAAGGACGACCGCACGCGGTGTTTTCTCAAGGTACAGGACGGTTGTAATTATTTCTGCTCGTACTGCACCATCCCTCTGGCGCGCGGCAAGAGCCGTAACCCCTCCATCGAGACGATCGTTCAACAAGCCCGAGAAGCCATCGACAGCGGAGCCAAAGAGATCATCCTCTCCGGCGTCAACATCGGCGATTTCGGACGCTCGACAGGTGAGCGGTTCATCGACCTCCTGCGGGCTTTGGATGGGATGCAGGAGCCGGGAGTCGGGAGTCAGGAGTCAGGATTCAGGATACGTATATCGAGCTGCGAACCGAACCTGCTTTCCGACGAGATCATCGATTTTGTAGCCACCGGCAAGCATTTCGCGCCGCATTTTCATATCCCTCTGCAGAGCGGCAGTAACGAGGTGCTGAAGATCATGGGAAGACGTTATACGCGGGAACTCTTCGCCGAGCGTGTGAACCATATAAAGACCGTCATGCCGCATGCCTTCATCGGTGTCGATTGTATGGTGGGCGTACGGGGTGAGACGGATGAGTACTGGGAGGATTATAAGACCTTCATCGAGTCGCTGCCGGTGAGCCAGCTGCATGTCTTCACCTACTCGGAGCGCGCCAACACGCGGATGTTGGAAATGGACCTATATATTGTGCCGCAGAAAGAACGCGAACGCCGCAGCAAAGAACTGCATGAACTAAGCGCCCGCAAGACCGCAGCTTTCTACGCTGAGCATGAGGGATACGAAGCGACTGTCCTTTGGGAAGGGGGGAAAGGCGAAAGTCCGCTGATGTACGGATGGACGGAAAACTACATCCGGGTCTCCTGTCCGTACGACGAGGCTAAAGTGAACACGTTTGAGCGCATAACTGTGCGGCAGACGGTTCCGGCAGACATTCCAGACGATACACAGGACTGATTTCCAACAACTTGGCGATGGACTCATACAACCGGTCCATCATCTGCGGCAGCACTTTCAGACCGCTGACCGATGCCAGGATATACGGGTACGCTTGCGTCATTCGCAGGCGTGCTATTTTATTCTCCGGTGCCTGCGCCAGCTGCACGAGCGCCTGCACGAGTGCTTTCTCGTTCTTGTAACACGCAGTCTTTCCGCTCCAAGGCGTACCATAGACCCATACCTCGCCGTTCTCCATCAGCCTCACGGCCGGGTTATCGTCGTTCAGCAGCCACGCGTCCTCAAAAGCCGTGAGCCACTGGCGACTATGGGTGCTCTTGCCCGTGCCGGAATGGCCGAGGAACATATATGCCTTGCCCTCACGCACCGTGACGGAAGAGTGAAAGAGCAGCGTCTGGCGATCTGCGGTAGCGAACGCAAAAGTGAGCATCGCAGCGTTATCCACCGCAAAGCGGAAGTTCTCCGGGTTCGGGTACAGCGTCACCTCATGCCAGTCCGCCGAGCAGCGCACGGCGCAGTCGATCGGCGCATCGCGATAGACAGAGACGCAGAGCAACCACTCCTCCTCACGCCGGTACATCTCGATACGCGGCATGTCTTCGTCCGAGCGGTCGGTATAGACGTGTTCCCAACTATCGGAAGAAGGTCGCTCCTCCTTCGAAACGGAGATGTGCAGCAGCACCTCGCCGGTCGGTTCGGGGATCTCAAACGGCGCATAATTAGACAGCACCTCAAACGCCTTCTCAGGTGCCGTGATAGCCATCAGATGGTCGGCTACGCAGTAATAACGGGTATTCATCATCTTGTTAATATTCATTGGGTTGTCTTCCGCAGAGGGCAAAGAAAGGACAGAACGCAGGGCATTGGTCCTCCTCGCATTGCGGGAAATCCGTGGTGGTGATTACTTCTTTGATCTTCGTCTGCAGGGCTTCGTAGAAGGACTTCTGTACGTTCCTATAGTCGCGCACAGTCTCGTTCTCCACGTCGATCGTCGTCTCTATCTCCGTCAGCGACCGGCGGCAGAAGAAGAGGTTCGGTTCGATGGGCAGACCGGTCTTGTCATGTGCCATGACGGCGTGGCTGTAGATCATCGTCTGGCGTACGTACGCCTTGTCTGCATCCTCCATGATCTCTTCCCATAAGGACGACATCTTCTTCGCGTGCGTCGTGTCGTTATAACTGCCGGATTTATAGTCCACCACGCGCAGGGTCTGCACGCCTTCTTCGCCGACTATATCCAGCCGGTCGATGGTGCCGCCGGTTTGTATCTCGCCCAGCCCTTCTACGGCGACAGGGAACGTACGCTCTTGCTCTAATAGGTAGATCTGCAGCCCTTTCTTCGCATCCTCGCGGTCGCGCGTCAGGATATTCGATATATAGCCCTCAATGATCACGTTCTCCCCCACATGGTGGTCGGGGATGTAATGGTTCGGCTCGCCGGGGTTATCTTCTGCGTAGAGCTTGTTCATCGCCTCGTATGCCGCCATCAGCGCCTCGTGCAGCTTCGCCTCATCCGTCCGGATGGCTTCTATCGCTTCGGGCGTGACGGTCACCGGAGTCTTGTTATCGCAACCTAAGAAATGGGTATAGATATACTCCATCGCGTGGTGCACGAACGAACCCATCGTGGCGGGTTCAAAGAGCACATCCTCTTCTTCTTTCGGCCGCAAGCCCTCTATATACTGCAGGTAGAACGACCTGGGACAAGAGATATACGTATTCAGCGCCGAAGGCGAGAGGCGGTAACGCTTGCCGTCTTCCCGGCACAACTCTCCGCGGTCGTTGAGATGCAAGGTGGAGAAGATCGAACGCGGAGTGAGGTTGATCTCTGCTTCGTGGCTCTCGATCACGCTGCTCTCCTGAATTGCACCGCGCGTCACCTTAAACTCCGGCGAGTAGATCATCTGCATGATAAACCGCGACATGCCTTTGCCGCCTTCCACGGCGTCTGCCGTTGCGTACAAGAGCGTCGCATGCCCGGCGCGGCTCAAGAGGCGGAAGAAGTTATAGGCATAAATAGTCGCCTTCTCATCGGAGGTCTGCATGTGGTAGGTCTTGCGCAGGTAAAACGGAATAAAACTGATATCCGCTTGTTTTTGCGGGATGACACCTTCCTCGACATTCAGCAGTAGCAGCCGGTCGAAGTCCAACATACGCGTCTCGAGGACGCCCATGATCTGAATATCCGTCACGGGCTCGCCGTGGAACGGCATCGTCACGGACTCCACCATACGCCGGAACAATAACCGCAGCAGCTTCATCGTGAACGGCACGCCGTCCAGCCCACCGGTGACGAGCAGTCGCAGCTGGTTGAGAATCTTACGTATCTGATAGTCCGCCTCCAACGCCAGCAACTCCTGCCAATGAAGCGGTGCTTCCTCTTCGTCTTTCGACTTTCGACTTTCGACTTCCGACTCTATCAGCCGGTCGATCGTCTCCGGCTGAGCGAGTTCTTCGGCATGACCTTTCGTCTCCTCGTTCAGCCACGCTAAGGCACGGGCGTAAACGGCGGTGTTGCGCAGCGGAAAACCTTTGGTGATATTCACCGGTTCGGGTTCTTTCTCACCCGGCAAGGTGATTGCCGGCAGGGCGTAGATGACGGGCTCCAACATCGACTCGTCACAGATGACGACGCCGACCTTCCGGCCCTTCGCCGTGTAGTTCTCCTGCAACCATCGGTGGACGTACTGCGCCTGCGCTTCCCGTGACACACACGACAGCACCGTCACCTCCTTTGGAAAATCAGTCTTTGTTCTTTGTTCTTGCAGCTCTCGGCTCTTGGCTCTCAGCTCTCGGCTCTCGGCTCCTAAAATCCCCGCGTTCTTCTCAGCAAAAGCGAAGGCCTTGCGGTTGGTTTGGAAATGCGGGACGTAGTCCCAGAAGAACAGCGCCTGGCCTTTGTCCTTCAGCAGCGTCATCAGCTCGCGTTCCACCGGCAGCAGGTAATTAAAGCCCACGAAGATATAGGTCCTTTCCTTTATTTGGTTTTGGACACTCTCTTCCTCCCATCGCTCGATGACTGCCCGTTGTCTCAGTCCCGCGTAGCCTTTCTGCTCCTCTAACATCTCTGCCCGTAACGCCTTATACAACTCGTACAGATGATCCCAGAGCCGTTCGTATGCCGCCCGTACGGAGTCTGCCGCCGCGTCCGTCCTCGTACCCATCAGCGCCCGAAGCCGTTCCTCCACCTCCTCGTCTAACTGCCACCGCTCCAACTCATGCGCGGCGATGGTGTTCTCAAAGAAGTTCGGCACCTCGCTCGCTCCCATCGACGCATCGACGTTCGTGAAATCCGCGAGCATCTGGCGACCCCAATTATAGAAGACGTCCAAGGGCATCGGGTCGTCATCGTGCATCAAGGCACGATAGTGTTTATAGAGGCGGATGATCGTGAATAACTCATCCTCGGCGTAGAGCGGACTCAGTTCATCCTGCAACTGCGTCAGGGTTCTCACTTGCGGCGCCCATACTGCCGGCGCATGGCTCTCTTTCTGCAACCGCAACAACGCATCTTTCAGCACCACCCCCGCACGATGCGACGGCAGTACTAAGGTCGTGCGGCTCAACCTGCTCCACTCGATCTGCGAGATGATCTCCCGCGCTGTTTGTTCCAAAAAACTCTCCATAAACCCTAAATCCTAAACCCTAACCAACTTGTTTTCCTTCGCGAACCACAGGTATCCGCGCACCGGGCTGTAGCCCATGCGTCGGAGTGCCTCCATGTATTCCTGCACCTGGTGGATATATTGCTTCTCCCATCCGCCGAACTTATAATCCAGCACCACAGCTTCTTTCGTCTCGGGGTTGATCATCACGCGGTCAGGACGCAACTCGCGCTGGTCGATATAGATCGCCTCC
The DNA here is from genome assembly GCA_002372695.1 of Bacteroidales bacterium UBA3717. GTDB lineage: Bacteria > Bacteroidota > Bacteroidia > Bacteroidales > Paludibacteraceae > Colicola. Next base: position 18,128 of record DFHS01000003.1, on the reverse strand, counting down.
TCGAGCCTTAGTTCCCACGGAGCGGTGAACCAATCCCGCATCTCGTCGTTGCCTTTCCATGCCGAAGAGATCAAGCCGCGGAGCTTCTCCCGTTGTTCATCCGAAGCGATCAGACCGCGTGTCTCAAAATCCCGCAGCACCGCGTCTAACTCATCCGCTTTGCGGATATGTGCAAAGATATCGTGACACAACGTGCCCTCCTCCATCTTCGCCGTTCTGCGGTACGACTCATCGCCGTACGCCGTGTACATCGCACCTTCCTGCGACTGCACGAACCGCACTTGTCCGCTATCCGCCCATAGCTCCGCCTCCTCGGTCTTTCTACTTTCGACTTTGAGCGAAGCGGTCTTGACTATCACACTTCCTGCCTCATATTCATCGGCCTTGACGTAATCCAAAATATACTGCCCCACGTGGTTGCAAGCACCTTTCTTGCCGTCTTTATTAACCGGGTACGAGGTAGAGACAAAGAGGTTGTCCTCTGCCCTTGTGAGCGCCACATAAAGCATATTGAGGTTATCGATCCGCATGTTCAGGTGCTCCTCCTCGCGGTACGGCGCGTAGTTCGACAGTTCCATCTCCGTGCCGTCCTGGATGGGCACAAAATCTTTCTCTCCGTCCGCCTTACACCAGATCTTCGGCTGGTGCCGCCCGGCTTCTTTGGTCCACGTACAGAACGGCACGAATAAGGTCTGCGACTGCAGGCCCTTGCTGGCATGAACCGTCAGGATGCGGATGGCGTTGGTGGACGAGGCAGGGATAGGTTTCGCGTGCATCGTGTCGTCCCAGTATTTGAGGAACTCCTTTATATTACTACCGTACGCGCTCACGTACGCACGTGTCCGGTCTAAGAGGGCATTCAGGTAGGCCGTCTGCGAACCGTGGTACTGCCCTTTCTCGTCCGTCAGGAGGATAGCGATGGTCTCGCTCACCGCTTCGTACAAAGGCGTGTCGGCGTTCAGCCGCTCCTTCAGCGCCTTGAGTAACTCCGACCGACCGGTCATCATCTCTATATATCGCTCTTCCACGCCGCCGGACGTCAGACTCTTCAGCCCCGCGATGACCAGCTGCACATCCGTCGAGGCCTCCAAGAGAAAACTGTCCGCCGAGACGATCTTCACTTGACTCAGGTGCGGGAACTGCGCCTCGTCCAAGTCCGCGTGCATCTCCGTCACCCGCATCGCCTCTTTCTTCTCGCGCACGAGCACCATCATCTCTTCGGCTCTCACGCCGCGGCTCAGCAGCTCCTCCATCTGCTCGAACATCTCCATCGCCAAATCCGCCGGCTTGCCGTTTGGGATGGCGTGGAAGCGGACGTAACCGCCTTTCTTCTTCGCCTGGTAAAACTCCGCCAACTTGCCTTCTTCGTACCCTTCGCCGTAGATCTTCGCTGCCAACGTACTGTCTTTGAGCGAAGCGGTCTTTTGACTTTCTACTTTCCACTCTTTAACTATATGGTCGAAGAGCGACAGATTGAACCGCACCACTTCTTCGCTACTCCTGAAATTCCGCGTCAACGAAGTGAACTTCCCATTTATCAATCCATCATTCAGCTCGCCTTGCGAGCGGCTCAATCCATCATTAGTTAGCCCCTCCATAATATGCCAATCGCCGTTTCGCCACCGATAGATGGACTGCTTGATATCGCCCACGATGAGGAGAGTGTTTCCGGCGCCGGCAAGAACGTCCATCAGCAGCCGCCGGATGACGCTCCACTGCAGTTGGCTAGTGTCCTGAAACTCATCCATCAGCACGTGGTGGTAGCGGATACCGGCTTTCTCGAGGATGAACTCCGCATCGCCGTCCCGAAGCGCCTTACTCAGCGTCCCTGCCGTCCGTGCCAGCAAGGCGCAGTTAGCCTCCGAGAGGTTGCGTTGGATGAGGTGCTGCAACGAACTCATCAGCTCCATGTCTCTGCTGAACCGGATGGTCAGCGACAGGGTGTTGTACTTTCTTCCCAGAGGCTCGGCAATCGCCGTCGCCTGCCCCATCAACTCGTCGCAGCAGTATTTCTCGCTCACGCCGCGGAAACGGTCTTTCGCCGTCACTTTGTCCGGTGCCTCAACCGACCGGACTAAGCGCTCATAAGCGGCTTTCGTATAACGGTTATAGGTATCGGCATTGGGCTTGCATTGATGCAGAATCTCCTTCAGTCTCGCCAAGTCCTTATCCGTCTTCCATGCCTCCTCAATCGCCTTGCGACGGCGGACGATCGACGAACCGTCAAAACAAATCAGCCCCTCTTCGTCCAACATCTGCACGGACTCGTTGTACAGCTCTTTCGCCATGCCGCACAAACTCTCTCGTACGTCCCACTGGCTCTCCTGATCCAACTTCAAACGCATATAATCTTCGATGATCGTCCGGTCCGAAGTGGTCATGTCGGTCGTCAGCAGTTGCTCCACCGCCGTGCGGATCACATGGTCGATATCCAGCTCCGTACTCAAACCCGCACTCATCTTCAACACCCCCGCCAGACCGCTCAAGAGGGTCTGCAGGAACGAGTCGATCGTCTGGATCTGCACATTGTCGTAGTCCAGCAGCATCTTCTCGAAGCACTCTCCCGCACGCCGACAGAGCACCTCGTCCGGCGCACCCTGATTGCGGATCATGAATTTCCGCGCGTAGTCCAGGAAGTCCTTCGCCCCACCTGACACCACACCTTTCGCTCCGCCGGACGCCGCACCTTCGGCTCCGCCTTCGGCGATCTCATGCAGATAGCCGATGATACGCTCACTCATCTCCGCCGTCGCCTTATTGGTAAAGGTGATCGCCAGGATCGAGCGGTAGTCCTCGCCCGAAAGCAATAACCCCACATAATACGCCGCTAAGGTGTACGTCTTTCCTGTTCCCGCCGACGCCCTGCAGACCGTCACCGGCCGCCGTATATCAATCAATGATTCCATGTCTCTCTCGCTATCTTCTGATCCGCATTCAACAATTTGTGTGCAAAGATAGTGATAATTTTTCAAATAAACAAATTAATTTGCACTTTTTCTGACATTTGCAGGGGTTTTACAGTCCTCCCACAGGACTTTTACACTCTCTCACCATAGGATCACCATAAGATGACCATAGGATCACCATAGGATGAAAGCCCTATTTTGTCATTTTGGCTTCTTTTACTATATATACATAGTATATATACTTTTTGTCTTCATTTTTTTATTTGCACATGTCATTTTTTTTTTGTAACTTTGCAGCCGATTTAGTTTGCACGAGTACGTGCGTGCGCGTAGGAAACATATTTGAACATGAAAAATATAGCATTTATCATCAATCCCATCTCGGGAAGCAAGGAGACGCAGAACGCGAAGCGCAAGTTGCCGAAGCTGATCATGCAGACCCTCGACAGCGAGCAGTGGTTGCCGAACATCACCTTCACGGAGTATGCCGGTCACGCGGTAGAGTTAGCGAAGCAGTATGCCCGGATGGGCTTTGACGCTGTGGTAGCGGTCGGCGGCGACGGAACGGTGAACGAAGTGGCACGAGGGATAGTGGCAGGTACCAGCCGTCAGCCGTCAGCTCTCAGAAGCCAGCAGACCGCACTCGGCATCATCCCGATGGGAAGCGGAAACGGTTTTGCACGGCATTTAAACATCCCTATCCGTCCGCAGAAGGCCTTAGAGATGATCAACCACTCCGAGCCGATTTCGGTTGATTACGGTCTGGCGAACGGCAGATTGTTCGTGAGTACGTGTGGCACGGGATTTGATGCGTTGATAGCGGATCATTTTGCGGGCAGCAACAGACGCGGGTTCAGCACCTATCTGCAGAATATCATCCACGACGCGTTCTCTTACCAAGCACAGACCTACCACATTGTGGGCGACGGTCTGGACGTGACGCACAAGGCGTTCCTGATCACTTTCGCCAATGCAAACCAGTGGGGTTACGAAGCGCTCATCGCGCCGAAAGCGAGCATCCAGGACGGTAAGATGGATATTATGATGATGTCGAGCCACGCGCTCTTAGGTAGTGCGAGTCTGGCGTTACGGTTGTTCGCCGGCAGCATCGATGACAGCCATTTCATGGACACGCTGCGCGCACGGGAAGTGACCCTCGAGCGCGAGACAGCAGCGCCGTTCCACATCGACGGCGATCCCGTGGAGATGGAGAAAGATATACATATCTGCATCGTCGAGGATGGCCTCCGCGTCCTCGCAGAGAAGCGGTTCTAAGAGAAAATAGGACTACCTATGACTACCTAGGACTACCTAGGTTTACCTAAAAAACTACCAATAATGACCCTAAAAATCATCAACAAGAGCAAGAATCCGCTGCCGCGGTACGAGAGTGCGCAGGCAGCAGGTATGGATATACGATGCAACATCGAAGAGGCGATCACGCTGCAGCCGATGGAGCGAAAACTCATCCCGACGGGCTTGTTTATCGAGTTGCCGGCCGGTTACGAAGCACAGATCCGTCCGCGGAGCGGTCTGGCGCTCAAACGCGGCTTAACCGTTCTGAACACCCCGGGAACGATTGACGCAGACTACCGCGGCGAGGTGGGTGTCATACTGATCAACCTCTCCGGCGAGGCGCAGACCATCGAACCCGGCGAGCGGATATGCCAGATGGTCATCGCCAAGCACGAGACGCCGGAGGTCATCGAAGTGACCAAACTGAGCGACACCGAACGCGGCGCAGGAGGATTTGGACATAGCGGAAGAAAATGAAAGAAGGAATAAAGAATAAATACCGCATCGCTAAAAGAATAAGGACTAAACGGCTACTGATAATAGCATTTTTGTCTTTATTCCTTACTCCTTATTCCTTAATCGTTTCTCAAAACACCGTCGAGCAGAACCAGCAGTTCTCGTACTACTGGTACGCGGCGCGGCAGGCGATTGATCAAGAGCGGTACACCGACGCCTACGCGCTGATTCAGTTCTGCCTCATGATCAAGCCAGATGACGGTCAGACCCTGTACTACCTCGGCGTCATCTACGCGGGCCTCAAACAAGAGGATCGTGCACAGGAGTATTTCGAGCGGGCATACGAGGCGATGCCCAAAGGGACAGCGCCGGTGGACCTGCTGCAAAGGCTGAAGATGCAGGCCATCACCGCCGAAGAATGGAAGAAAGCGCTTGCCTTACAGGACGATATCGACAAGAAAGACGGCTACGACGCTTATAGTGCTATCACTCGTTACCGCATCTACGCGCTGAGCAACAAACCCAAGAAAGCCATCCAAGAGATTGACCGGTACTTGGAGACCGACCCGACGAACATGCGGTTCCTGCTCTTCCGGCTGGAGATCATGGAGCAGATGGGAGCCAAACCCAAAGAACTCTACGCGCTCTACGAGCGGGTGTTGGAACTCGATCCGTATAACCTGCTGATCCTCAATAACTACGCGTACCACTTAGCGACGCATGGCGGGGACCTGACGAAAGCAGAGAAGATGAGCGCGATCACGATCCGGGAGCAGCCATCCAACCCGACATTCTTAGACACATATGGATGGATCCTCCACCTGCAGGGACAAGACCAGCTGGCGTTGTTTTACCTCAACAAAGCATTGTGGAACATCGGTGATGACGAGAAAATGAGAGATGAAGTACAAAAGCATATTCATAGTATTAAGTAGTGCTCTTCTGCTCTGCGGATGCGGAGCGAAGAAGAAAGCGGTGCAACCGGTCGAACCCGAACCGGTAGTACCGACGTGGCATACCTGCCTCATACAAGGCGCCCAAGCGACCGTCATGACGGACGAAGACAAACTCTCCTCCGCCGTGACGATGCAGACCGTACACGACTCGATGATCGTCATCTCCGTCACGCCGATGTTCGGCATGGAGATGATGCGCGTAGAAGCCACGCCGACGGAGATCATTGCTATTGACAAACTACACGGCCGATACGCAAGAGGTACGTTTGCAGACCTCAACAAACAGTTGACGCCTTCCCTTAATTGGGACATTCTCCAGCAGATATGCACGGCTGAACTACCCACGGGAGACAAGAAAGCACGGCTTGTCTATACGTTCGGAAAGAAGCAGATAGAACTCATCCTTGACTATCCGCCGCGGAAGATCGATGTGCCGGTGAAGATGACGAACCAAAGGCTGACCAAATACACAGAGATAGATGTTTCGAAGTTCCTATAAATACATATTAACGCTTGTTCTGAGCGCATGTCTTCTCGTGCCGGCATGGAGCGAGAGCGTGAAGGAGTTGCAGAAGAAACAGAAGAAACTGCAGGCAGAGATCGAGCAGACCAACAAGATGCTCAAGCAGACGAAGAAAGATGAGTCTGCGACGATGAACAAACTGCAACTTCTGAACCAGAATATCAAGACCCAGAAGAAGCTCATCCACACGCTGGACAACGAGATCACGGCGCTGAACCGCGAGATGACGCGGCTGAGCAATACGCGTGACTCGTTACAGGTGGTCTTGGAGCGCTACAAAGGCGACTACGCACAGATGGTGAAGCAGAGCCATTATGCCCGGATGCAACAATCGCCCTTGTTGTTCCTCCTTGCGAGCGACAGTTTTCAGCAGCTTGCCCGCCGCACGCGCTACCTGCAGGAGTTTGCTCATTTCCGCCAGGAACAAGTGCACCGCATTGAGAACACACAAGCAGAGATAGATACCCAGAACGAACTCCTGGAGACCAACAAAGCCGACAAACAGGCTGCTCTCTCTTCCCGCAAACGCGAGCAGGCGAACCTGCAACGGGACGAGCGCAAGCAGAAGAACATGCTCTCGCAACTCAAGTCCAAAGAGAAAGACCTGAACAAGCAGATCAAGCAGAAACAGAAGAAAGTGGACGAACTCAACCGCAAGATCGATGACATCGTGCGCAAACAAACGGAGAAAGCGTCCAAGACCACTCTCACCAAAGAGCAACAACTCATCGCCGGCGGCTTCGAAGCCAACAAAGGGCGGCTGCCATGGCCCGTGGAGAAAGGTATGATCAGCGGACATTTCGGCAAGCAGCAACACCCCGTGTACTCGCAGGTGACGATGGATAACAAAGGTATTTACCTGCAGACGACAGCCGGCACCAAAGCTCGCGCAGTCTATAAAGGCGAAGTGACGAGTTGTTTCATGGTCGGCGGTACATACGCCGTGATCGTGCAGCACGGTAACTACCGAACGGTATATTCCAACCTCTCCAAGCTGTCCGTCAAACAAGGCGATAAGGTCGATACCAAACAGGCTATCGGCACCATCTTCACAGACCCCGAGCAGGACCAGAAGACCGAACTGTATTTCCAGATTTACAAAGATAAGAACATTCAAAACCCCGAATTATGGATCGCAAAATAAGAATAAAGACAAGTTGGATTCGACTAATCATATTAGTCCTTATTCCTTTCTCCTTACTCCTGACTCCTTCCTGCAAGACCAACAACTGGACGGAATGGAAGGTGCAGAACGAGCTATGGCTCACCGCCAACAAGACGCAACCCGGCGTACAGACCTCCTCTTCTGGCCTGCAATATAAGATTATAGCAGACCCTTTAAAAGATAACGGAGAAGCTCGCCCCAACAAGAACAGTGTCATCATCTGCGACTACACCGTCAAGCTCATCAACGGCTACCAGGTGGACGGAGGAAACAACGTCACGCTGGCACTCGCCAACACCATCCCCGGCTTTCAGGAAGGATGCCATAAGATTCATAACCAGGGCGATATAGAACTCTACATCCCTGCTTATCTGGGTTACGACTACGCCAAGTACCAGAGCGACGATTATAACGCAGCCGAAGGATTTGGTACCGAAGGAACCCAGGGATATATTCCTCCCTATTCTACCCTCATCTACACGATACATATATGCGGCGTTACGGGCAATTAATAGGACTGATAGCAGTACTCATGCTTTGCGGCTGCGAGGGCTCGACGTTTCAATCCTCCGTGCCGGCGTACCCCGTGCGCGTGGTGATCAACACCAAGACGCTCTTCACGGATTTCTTCCCGGAGAACACCAACGCCTATATCACCGTCAACCAAAACGGCTACTACGAAAACGGGACCTTCAAGCAGCCCGTGACCGTGACCGACGCATGGGGTTACGGAGGAGTCGTGGCGTATGTCTCGCTTGCCGGATACGTGGCGTTCGACCTTGCTTGTCCGTACTGCGCAGAGCATGGACATAAGAGCCCTTGCGAGATGGACGGCATATATGCCATCTGTCCGCGATGCGGCGAGCATTTCGACATCGCCAGCGGGTACGCCATGCCGCAGAAAGGGATCAGCAAAGAAGCCCTTCGGTCCCTGAACATCATCGCCACCGAGGACAAACTAACCATCACACAAAGACAATGAGTAGTCAGCAATCAGTAATCAGCAATAAAGACCTCGTCTCCCTCGGCATCATCCGTCGCACCAAGTACCGCGACCTGCCGGAGTTTATCTTCGTTCGCCGCGACGGGTTGTTTGTTCCCTTTCGCTCGGAGCAGATTCCTGAACTCATCGGCGAGGAGATGTTCGCCTTGCGGACCGACATCCTGGAGGAAGACGACGGCATGATGACCTGGCAGGACCTCGTGGGCTACACCGTCATGGATGAAGAACCCAGCGGCCAGCAGACATCCATCGGCGTCATCGCTACCATCGACGAATCGACCATCAACACACTCGCCACACTCGAAGACGGCCGTATGATGCCGCTTCACGAAGATTTCATCAACGCCATCGACGAGGACGCACATGTCCTGCATGTCTCATTACCTTTTCAACTATGAGTAAGAAACTGACGACCGCCGAGATGGGGCGGATGAATATAGACCAATACAAAGAGGCGGACAAACTGCCGTTGGTAGTCGTCCTCGACAACGTCCGCAGCCAGCATAATGTCGGTGCGGTCTTTCGTACCGCAGACGCCATGCGTATCGAGCGCGTCATCCTCTGCGGCATCTGTTGCTGTCCGCCGAACGCAGAGATCCATAAGACAGCCCTCGGCGCCGAAGAGTCCGTCGAATGGCAGTATTATAAAAACACCCTCGACGCCGTACATGCCCTCCAAGCCGCAGGATACACCGTCTTTGCCGTCGAGCAGGCGCATGACTCTGTCACCCTCGAAGACGTGGCAGAACAAATAGTAAATGGTACTTGTCCAAATGGAAAATGGGCCGTGGTCCTCGGCCATGAGGTCTTCGGCGTACAACAAGAAGTAGTAGATAGTTGCACACAATGTATAGAGATACCCCAATACGGCACGAAACACTCGATGAACGTCTCCGTGACGGCAGGCATCGTGATGTACCGCTTAGCCTCCTCTCTCCGGCGCGCGACAAAGAAGTAGCGAAAGCCGCTATCCAAGCCGGCGCAGACGCGATATATATCGGTCCGCCGGCTTTTGGTGCGCGACAGGCTGCAGGAAACAGCCTCGAGGACTTGGCGGAAGTCGTTCAGCATGCCCATCTCTACGGCGTACAAGTGCTCGTGACGCTCAACACGCTGCTCCATGACGACGAGTACGCGCAAGCGGTCGCGCTCGCGCACGCGTTATATAAGATAGGTGTCGATGCGCTCATCATCCAGGATCTGCATCTCTTGGACTTCGATCTGCCGCCGATTCGTCTGCATGCTTCCACCCAATGCGATAACCGTACACCCGAACACGTGGCTCATCTCAGGGACTTGGGTTTCAAACGCGTCGTACTCGCCCGCGAACTCTCTATTGACGAGATCCGTGCGATACACGAAGCCGTGCCGGATATAGAACTCGAGGCTTTTGTCCATGGTGCGCTCTGCGTCTCGTATTCCGGGCGGTGCTACATCTCCGAAGTGCTTGCCGGACGCAGCGCCAACCGCGGGGCATGTGCGCAGTTCTGCCGCATGGCGTACGACCTGCTCGATGCGTCCGAAAACGAAGTGCTCGACGATGCCGGGCAACCGATTCATCAGCGCTACCTGCTCTCCTTGCAGGACCTCGACCGCTCTGCCTATCTCTCCGAACTCATCGACGCCGGCGTGACGACCTTTAAGATAGAAGGACGACTCAAAGATGCCGACTACGTCACGAACATCACCGCCTACTATCGGGAGAAGATAGATGCGCTCACTTCATCATTCCATCATTCTATCAATCCATCATTCGAGCCTAATCCCGAGAAGACTTTCCATCGCGGTGCGACGGATTATCTCCTCCATGGCCGCACGCCGCACATGGCTAACTGGAACACTCCCAAATCCACCGGCGAGTACATCGGTTCGGTACTCGAAGCACGCGGCAACACTTTGCGCGTCCGGCTCAACCCGGGCATCACGCTCCATAACGGCGACGGCCTCACCATCGGTGCCGAAGGATGCTCCGTCAACGGCGTAGAAAGAAACCTCATCAAGATCAATAAAGCTCTCTCGCTATCTCGATATACCGATATACCGTTATATCGAAACCTCGATGTCGAGTTCACAAAGAATCTCCATTCCGAGCGCCGAATCCCCGTGGATATCCTCTTCCGCGAGACCGAAAATGGCTTTGAACTAATATATACACCCCTTGATACCAAGCTCTCTCCCCTCATGGGAAGAGTTGGTGAGGGACTCTCATTGGAGCTCGCGAAGAACGAATCCAAAGCACTCGACACCATCCGTACGCAGCTCACCAAACTCGGTGACACGCCGTACATCGCCCGCTCCATACAGATCGACTCCAAACCGTATTTCATACCTATAAGCATAATAAACGAATGGCGTAGAAAAACGCTAAATGGTACATGGTAAATGACCAAATGGTACATAGTTTGATGACCTGCCGATACTGCCTGCTCTTCGAGTTAGGTCACTGTAGAAAGACGAATCCTTATCCCAAAGACAAGGAGCCGCGGTATCTGCGTCTGAAGACAGGAAAAAAACTCAAACTGACGTTCGATTGCAAGAACTGTCAGATGCTGGTCGATGAAGCCTAAGCCTCATGCAACGGGCGATGGTGGGCAAACTTCCATTCTTTATGCGCGATATGCATCGCATTGATCGTCTGCGACGTGCAGAACGTATCGCAAAACCGTTCCCAGATATACTCCACCGCCATACTCGACGGATGCACCAGATCATCGGCATAAAACCGATAATCCCGCAACTCATCCATCATAATCTCATAACTCGGAAAATATTGCCATTTACCATTTGGCCATGTACTATTTACCATTTGGTCCACCGCCATCAGCAGCGTCGCTTTGCTAACCTGGTTCTCATGCAAACCATCGCGTACATGGCGTATCGGCGAGACCGTGAAAAGCCATTTCTTATCGGCGTACTGCGCCAAGATAGGTTGCCATGCTTCGACAATCTCATCGACCGTCAACCGCCTTCTGCTGAACCATTTCTCCGGCATCTTATGGCAATTCCCCACAATAACTGATGGCTGATGGCTGATGGCTGAAAGCTCATACACCCACGCCGTGCCGAAGGTGACGATGACGACCGTCGCTTCTTTCAGAGCCCGCTGCATCGTCTCGATAGATTCCGCAACCGCTTTCTCCGCCTCTTCCCGTGTCGCACGCGAGAACGAACCATGATGCGCCATCGAGTGCCATAAGCCGTCGTGCTCCACGAGCTCCGGCAGTCCGGTCATATGGATCGCATTCGCGATCGACAGCGGGTTATACAGCGTGCCGAACGGATTGCACGTCACCTGCATCTTCCTTTCCTCCATCTGCCTTCCTATCTCGTCGGAGAAACACGAACCGAGCATGAGAACCGTATCCTCATACCCGATCTTCCACTCGGAAGGCTTAATATCCACTATCGTCTGTAACTTCATTATTCAAAATGCATCACTCTCGCCGGGCTGATCTTCGCTACTATCCTAGATGGCAGCAGCAGAATGAGCAGCGACACCACAGCGGTGAGTATATTCAGCGCGATGATCCATCCCCACGCAAACGCCATCGGTACGTACGACACGTAGTACGTGCTCGCCTCGAGCGGAATGAGATGGCTGAAATACTGCACGGCGACGAGTCCCAGACCGATCATATTGCCCCACACCATGCCTTTGCCGATCAGCATCGCCGCCTGCGTGAGGAAGATCCGTTGTACGAACCGATTGTCCGCGCCGAGCGCTTTCAGCGTACCGATGACCTGCACGCCGTCGAGAATCAGAATAATCAGCCCCGAGACCATATTAAAGCCTGCTACCAGCAGCATCAACACGATGATCACCACCACGTTCATATCCAGCAGATCGAGCCACGCAAAGACCGCAGGATTCTGCTCATGCAGCGTCTGGACGTAATAGACGTTGTACCCTTCTTCATCCAGATGATTGACGGTCGCGAAATAGATCTTATCTGCCGTCTCGTCCAGATTCCGCATGTCATCCACGAGGATCTCCACACCGGAGTACGTCCCTTCGTCCCATGCCTGCAACCGCCGAGCGTCCTCTAACGTCCCGATGATAAACAGCTCGTCGTATTGCCCGAATCCCGTCTCGTAGATACCCGAGATCTTATACCGCCGTGCGCGGACATTCGTCTCATCAACGAAATACGCATTCACCGCATCGCCCACCGCCAGTTTGAGCGCCTTTGCCGTCTCGCGAGACACCACCACTTCGCCGGCTCTCGTCGGCACTTCGCCTGCAACGATATTCTGCTCAAAGAAATCCCAATAATCCGTACCCTTGAGCACCATCCCGCGGAACGCCGAATCGGTCTTGAGCATGCCGGGTTTGGTGATGAACGGCGCTACCGCTGCGACGTGCTCGTACCCGCTCAGGCTCGTCAGCATGCTGTCCGACACCTCGATGGGTTGCATGTCGTACGTGTTGTTATTATCGAACGACACGACCTGAATATGCGCGCCAAAACCCGCCACTTTCTGCGTCACCGTCCGCTTGAATCCCACCACCACACAAATCGTCACGATCATCACCGCTACACCCACGATGATGCCCGCCAAAGCCACACGGATAGCCGGGCGCGAGGAACACGTTCCGCCTTGCTGCGAAAAATAAAGTCGCTGAGCTATCCCTATTTCCGGTATTTTCGGCACGATTTTTGTAGTAAAAATCTTAGGACTACCTAGGTCATCCTAGGTTTACCTAGTTAATTATTATGAAAAAACTCTTATCTATTCTTTCCCTTGCCCTCTTATCGGGCTTGATGATGGCGCAAGAGCCGGTCTCTGAACCTCGTCCGCAACGTACTCCGCAGGAGGAGGCATTGAAGCAAACCATGCGTCTCGTTCGCGAGTTAGGCATCACCGATTCCGTCCGTATCGACACCATCTATCGCATGCATCTCAAGTATGCCTTGGTGCGCCAAAAGGGGCTGAGCAGAGCGCAGAACCTCGAGCGCATGCAGGCTATCCATAACGAACTCAAGAACCTGCTCACGCCGGAGGAGTTCGAGCGCTTTATGAACCACCCTGCCGAGCTGCCTCGCCGACCACGTGGAGCCGCCGGAACACCAGCCAGACAAGCAGCGCCCATAAAGATCCAACAATCAGACCGGCAATGATATCCGTCGGGTAATGAACCCCGAGATACATCCGGCTATAACAGTTCAGCGCCACCCAAGTCATCAGACCGATGGTGGCATATCTGTTTCTATAGATCAGGCTGAACAGCAGTCCCGCAGCCATCGTGTTCGCCGCGTGAGAGCTGCAAAAACCATACTTCCCGCCGATATAGCCATATACCAACCGCAGCGGATCGAGAGCCGGGTCATGCGTCGGTCGCAGCCTGCAGACGATCGGTTTTAACACGCCGCTGCAGATCCAGTCGCTCATGCCTACAGCAACACCGAATCCCACAAGAACCAGCATCACCGTCCACCAACGCTTAAACCGCCACGTGATCAGCATCACCAGCAACATATATAGCGGAATCCAAGTATTCGTCCGACTGATTCCCCACATCAACGCATCCAGCCACTCGCTGCCATGACCGTTGATCCATAATAATATATCGTAATCAAAATTCATTCATCAACACCGCCGTATGGCACGCGACAATCGCCGCGGTCTCCGTCCGCAGCCGCGCTTTGCCTAATCCCACGGGCTTAAATCCCAGCGCCAGCGCCTCGTTCACCTCCTCTTCGCTGAAGTCTCCTTCCGGCCCGATCAGCACCAACACGTCGCGACCGGGTCTGATCTCACTCTTCAACTCGCGCTTGTCGTCCTTGTAACAATGAGCGATGAAGCAATCCTGGTCTTTCTGCGCTTGTTCGCGAATAAAAGTCTTGAAATCCTGCAAGTCATGCAGCACCGGCAGGTAGTTTTTCAGGCTCTGCTTCGCCGCAGAGAGCATGATCTTCTCCAGCCTGTCCATGCGGATCTGCTTGCGTTCGGAGAACCGGCAGAGCAGCATCGTGATCTCGTCCGCGCCTATCTCCGTACATTTCTCCACCAACCACTCTACCCGCTCGATATTCTTCGTCGGCGCAACGGCTATATGCAGATGAAAATCATGCAACGCCTCCTGCTTCTCGCGGCTGATAATCTCAAAATCGCAATGCTTGGGATGCGGATTCGTGATCCGCGCCGTATAGGTCGTACCCTTCCCATCAGTAATGAGTATCTCATCACCCGCGCTGTACCGCAGCACCCGCACGCAATGCCCGCTCTCCTCCTCGGATAGCGTCTGCTTCACCTCTATGTCCGGACAATAAAAAAGATACATTATAATTCGCTCTCTTTCAGTCTCTCCGCATTCTCCGCTACCTGCAGCGCATCGATCACGCCCTGTATATCTCCGTCCATGAACGCCGCGAGGTTATAAACCGTGTATCCGATGCGGTGGTCGGTGATACGGCCTTGCGGGTAGTTATACGTCCTGATCTTCGCCGAACGATCTCCCGTGGACACCATCGTCTTTCTTCGCGCCGCAATATCGTCGATATATTTCTGGTGTTCCTTATCATAAATCTGCGTACGCAGGCGCGAGAGCGCACGCTCTTTGTTCTTCGGCTGGTCACGTGTCTCCGTACACTCGATGAGGATTTCCTGCACTTCACCTGTGTTCGGGTTCTTCCAGTTATATCGCAACCGCACACCCGACTCGACCTTATTGACGTTCTGTCCACCGGCACCGCCCGAACGGAACGTCTCCCATTTGATCTCGCCTTCGTTGATATGCACCTCAAACTCATCCGCCTCAGGCAGCACCGCCACCGTCGCAGCCGAGGTATGTACCCTGCCCTGCGTCTCCGTCACCGGCACTCGCTGTACGCGGTGTACGCCGCTCTCGTATTTGAGCGTCCCATAGACGTTCTGACCCGTGACGTTGAAGATAATCTCTTTGTATCCGCCTGCAGCGCCTTCCGTAAACGACGAGACGGTGTATTTGAAACCCTTGAGCTCGAAATACTTGGTGTACATCCGAAACAAATCTCCGGCGAAGATCGCCGCTTCGTCACCACCTGTACCGCCACGAATCTCCATCACGACATTCTTGCCGTCTTCTGGATCTTGCGGCAGCAGTTGCAGCTTCAGCTCCTCTTCGAGTTTCGGGATCTGCGGTTCGAGTTCATCGATCTCCGCTTTCGCCATCTCTTTCATCTCCGCGTCGGTCTCGTTATAAAACAAATCCTTCGCGTCCTGCAACTCCGTCACGGCTTTCTTGTACCTATGCGCACATTCTAACACCCGCTCCAAGTCATGATAATCCCTATTCAGACGCACATACCGCGCCTGATCGGCTATCACCGACGGGTCCGTTATCAGCAAACTCACCTCGTGAAACTTTGCCTCTAATCCTTCTATCTTATCTAATATATCCAAATCTCCTATCTCCTATCATCATCCTCCTCGTCCTTCTGCTTCATTCTACGCCAGATGCGGTAGTTCTTGAAGATCGATTTCCACTCTTTCTTCGTGATATACCACTCGTCGTTCTTCCGCGGCGGACGATAGACCGGCCGTGTGTCGATCTGCACTTTCCGCTTGATGGAGTCCAGGTTATACTGCTGGCTCAGGCTGTCACCCATCAGAATCGCGTCTTGCTCTTCCGCCTTGTGGATACGCAGCTCATCGACGTTCATCTCCATGTCGGGATCATCGTTCGGCATCGCGCGCAACTCACTCGCCGCCAACCGAATCAGCTTGTACGCGCCGAATCCCAACACGGCGATGAGCACGACCAACAAGCCGTAATACGCCTGCTTGTCGCGCATCCGCAGCGCACCGCCTAAGCCTCTATTTCGCTTACTGTAACCCATTTATCTTCTCTTGCCGCTCATCTGTTGCACCTTACGCATCATCTTCGACGTCTGCTCAAACTGCTTGATGAACCGGTTCAGCTCCACGATCGTCACACCCGCACCTTTGGCGATGCGGTTCTTGCGGCTGCCGTTCAGCAATGCCGGATTGGCACGCTCGGCAGGCGTCATGGAGTTAATCATCGCCTCAATCGGCTTGAACGCATCGTCGCTCACCTCCACACCTTTCAGCGCTTTGTCCATGCCCGGAATCATGCCCATCAGCTCTTTCATCGAACCCATCTTCTTGATCTGGCTCAACTGCCCCATGAAGTCGTTGAAATCGAACTGGTTCTTGGCGATCTTCTTGCTGATACGGCGGGCTTCCTCTTCGTCGTACTGCTCCTGCGCACGCTCCACGAGGCTCACCACATCACCCATACCGAGGATGCGGTCCGCCATTCGTGCCGGATGGAACACATCCAGCGCCTCCATCTTCTCACCCGTACCAATAAACTTGATCGGCTTGTTGACCACTGTGCGGATACTCAATGCCGCACCGCCACGAGCGTCGCCGTCCAGCTTCGTCAGCACTACGCCGTCGAAATCCAAGCGGTCGTTGAACTCCTTCGCCGTGTTCACTGCGTCCTGTCCGGTCATGGCATCGACGACGAACAAGGTCTCGCTCGGCTCGATAGCGTTCTTGATAGCCGCTATCTCGTTCATCATCTGCTCATCAACCGCCAGACGACCTGCCGTATCGACGATCACCACGTCATATCCCATCTTCCGCGCCTCCGCTATCGCCTCCTGCGCTTTCTTGACAGGGTCGGATTCGTTCTCACCCGTATAGACTTTCGCGTGAATCTGCTCTCCTAACACGCGCAGCTGCTCGATAGCCGCCGGACGATAGACGTCGCAAGCGACGAGCATCACTTTCTTGCCTTTCTTCGTCTGCAGGTAGTTCGCCAGTTTCGACGCAAAAGTCGTCTTACCGCTACCCTGCAAACCCGACATCAGGATGACTGCCGGTGAACCTTTCAGGTTGATCTCCTGCGTCTCGCCACCCATCAACTCGGCCAACTCGTCATGCGTGATCTTGATCATCAACTGACCCGGACGCACCGCATTGATCACGTTCTGACCCATCGCTTTCTCCTTCACGCGGTCGGTAAACTGCTTCGCAGTCTTATAGTTCACATCGGCTTCGAGCAACGCCTTGCGGATGTCCTTAACCGTCTCCGCCACGTTGATCTCCGTGATTCGTCCCTCGCCTTTTAGTATCTTAAAAGACCTCTCTAATCGTTCGCTTAAATTATCAAACATTTTACTCCTAATTTAATTTGGCTGCAAAGATACAACAAAAAAATGACATACACAAGAGTGTATGCCACTTTTCGCACATTTTTTCGCTTTTTCTCATGTATCCGCCTATGCATGTCGGATTACCTATAGACCCTTCTTCGACGCGTCGTAGGTCTCCACCGTCTTTGTCTGAATGACCACAGCATAGGTAGCCTTTTGCTCTTCGGTCAGCGCATTGACAGCCGCAATCGCCTGACGGAATTTCGTCTGACGAGCCAGTTCTTGCTCGCTGAACGGTTTGGTGCGAGGATTGCAGATTTTACCCGTGTACAGGGTATTACCTTTCTTCGCAAAATACACATCGGAGTGTTCACAGATCTTGCCGCTATACGACTTGACCATTTCAATAGGAACATACTTTGCCATAGTTGTTTAGGTTTGGTTTGTATCCGCCTATATATGGCGGATGGGTTAATAAAAAGTTAGTTTGCGTTCTTTGGGGGGTCCCAGCGTAAACCGAACGCAGTGTTTACGATGGGGAGTGCCGAGGCAATGGTCGCACCTACCAATTAGCGGGAGCGGTTTGGTTTTTGCGATCCATTTGGCGACAGCACAAGTTGAGCAGAGGTTAAGCAGAGGTTAGACGTCATCTTTCTGCCTCATCTCGCCCTCTTTCCCGAACGACGATGCAAAGATACTATGAAGAAATTGCCTTTTGC
>DFHS01000033.1:0-45463 GCA_002372695.1 Bacteroidales bacterium UBA3717 | reverse complement strand
TGCAAAATTACAAATAATTTTTGGAATACACAAATATATTAGAAAGTATTTTTGATTTTTGCATATTTTGATGCATCTACGGACAGAAAAGCAGGCACAAAAAAACAGAGCCTCGTCTCCAAAACTCTGTATATAAAATATGTCACCGCTTTTTTACGCTGTCGGTGAGGTCAGACCTGAGAATATTTTATGCCGGAGTGCCGATTTCATATAAATACTCCGGAGCAATGTCTAAGCGACCATCTTGCCACGATACAGTCCAACCATCTAACTGAAATTGGCTGAACAATTGCTTGTCCTGAAGAGACGCGAACAAGGGGTGAGACGCGATAAATTCTTTCGCATCAAACACGCGTTGCTCGCCATTAGAAAAAGACAGAGACAAACGATAATCGCCTAAATACTTGGCGCTATTTATCCAAATAAGATTCATATTAGACAAGATTCAAAACGCGGCGTGGCAAGTTACCATTGATTTCGCCTGTATTGATATCCATTGTAGCTCGATAATCATTATAACGAATGTGAAAATGCGGAGGGTTGTGCTCCGAATTGTACATCGTGATAACGATTCCATAAAAACGACTGAGTTCCGGCATAATTGTATGGGTTAATGATTTTGCGCTGCAAAGATACTACAAATTTTGCACATACGCAAACGTTCGGACATTTTTTTGAAAAATAAAATGAAATTTTATCTGTTTAGCACAGACAAATGTTTGTTTCTTATACTCCGCGTAGGCAGGCTTGTTCTCAAAATTTATTGCTTAGACGCAAAGAGCCGATAGATATTACTGCCAATGAAATTGCCAAGGACAATAGCGCCGTAGTATGCCGCGAGCGAGAGCCAGGGAATGTCCGATGCCGAAAAGAGATACACGCAGCAGTAGAACGCGTCGGCAACACAGTGCGGAAAGCCGCAAAGGATGAAAGCCGGCACGGCAAAGAGCAGCGGCAACCAGTCGGAGAAGTCTCTATTTTTGCGAGCAAATTCGACTGCCAGAGACATCAAGAGACCGCATCCTATAGCGAGCAATCCTGTTCCCCACCACCCCACTTCAAGCCGTGAAGAGATGACTTTTATTGCGGCTTCACCCAGCGGTAGCGGCGACACCAAAGCTACGGACGCGACCGCCAGACAACCGACGATATTCCCGAGCAGAATGAGCAACAAGGACGGTAAGTCACGCCACGAAGAGAGAAAACCTGCCGTGCCGGTATAAAGACGTGTCTGGTATTTCACCACGGCAATCAGACCGACACAGAAGAGGAACATACCAAGCACCGGATTCGCCAGGAATCCCCATCCGGCAATGGCAATCAGTACTCCGGCAAAAAGGGAAGATTTCAGATTGGTCATTTATGATTTATGGTTTATGATTTATGATTTGAGAAGCCCGGCAATGCGTGCAAGCGCGGTACGAATCTCGTCCTCGCTGATGGCATAGGAAAGCCGGATACAGGACGGACATCCGAATGCCGAACCGGAGACAACCGCCACATGCGCCTCTTCCAAGAGCCGCTCTGCCACTTCGTCACCTGTGCCCCACTTGCTGACATCGGGGAAGAGATAGAAAGCACCTTCGGGTTCGTGGAACTTAAAGCCCGGAATTTCAGCCGACAGAGAACAAATCAACTTGCGCCGTGAAGCAAAGACCTCACGCATCTGATCCACGCACTCCTTGCCGCCGGTGAGAGCCGCTTCGGCAGCCTTCTGAGCCACCATCGTCGCGCAGGTCAGCTGTTGGCCCTGCAGACGGATACAGGCATTGATGAAACCTTTGTTTTTCGACAAGATCCATCCCACCCTATAACCGGTCATGGCATAGGCCTTGCTCACACCATTGATGACCACCAGTCGCTCTGCAAAATCCGCAAACGAAGAGAAAGTGATGGGGCTTTGCGCATTGGTATAGAGCAACTCATTGTAAATCTCGTCGGCGAGGATATACACGTCCGGATACTCGCGCAGGACAGCCAAAAGCGCCTCCAGTTCGGCATGGGAATACACCGCGCCGGTCGGGTTATTGGGCGAGCAGAGGATGATGAGACGCGTCTTGGGAGTCAGCGCTTTACGCAGTTCCTCAGGCGTCAGGCAATAGCGGTTCTCAAAGGTCGTCTGAACCGGTACCACCGTTCCTTCGGCTAACTTGACCATCTCGCTATAGCTCACCCACGAAGGCATCGGGATGATCACTTCGTCGCCGGCATTGATGATCGCCTGTATAGTGTTATAAATCGCCATCTTGGCACCTACGGAAACCACCACATCGTCCGCAATCCAAGGGATAGCATTGCCCGAAAGGCTGTTCTGGTAGTTGGCTACCGCTTCGCGTAAAGCGGGAATGCCGGCCACCGGTCCGTAGTGCGACCAATGGTCATCGACAGCCGCCTGTACAGCGCGACGCACATGCTCCGGCGTGTCCATGTCAGGTTCGCCCAGAGACATACTAACCACATCCACTCCGGCAGCCTTCATTGCCTTCGCACGCGCCGCCATTACCAAGCTTTGCGAAGCTTCAATTTTCAAAACACGATTTGAGAGTTGCATTTTTTTTATAAAGATTACGGGATTACGTAATTACGGGATAAAATTTTATTACAGGGTGTGCGCAGATGAACCATCGAAACAATGCGTGCAGATCTGATTGCGCGGCAAGCCGATAGCCCGGATCAGCGTTTCGAGTTTGGTGAACTTCAGGGAGTTGAGTCCGAACTTCTCCGCGATCCGGTCTATCATCTGTTTGTATTCGGGAGAATCGGTTGTGGAATACACCTTCACACGCTCGTCGTTAAGAGCCGTTTCCGGTCCTTCGAGTTCCGCAATGACGCGCCGTGTGATGAGTTCCATGACGGATTTGGATTCCGAGAAATTGATGAACGGACATCCATAGGTAAGCGGCGGACAAGCGATACGCATGTGTATCTCCCGAGCCCCGCCTTCAATCAGGCATCGGGCATTGTCCCGCAACTGCGTACCGCGGACGATGGAGTCATCACAAAGCAGCACGCGGCGGTCGCGAAGTATGGCGTTGTTTTGGATGAGTTTCATCTTCGCCACCAAATCGCGCATATTCTGATTAGCCGGCATAAAGGATCTCGGCCAGGTCGGTGTGTACTTGGAGATGGCACGGCGATAGATAACGTTATGCCCCTCCGAGTAACCGACAGCCATACCGATACCCGAGTCCGGCACACCGCAACAACAGTCCACCTGAGTGTCGTCTTCCTTGCCCATCGCGTAGCCGATATAGTTACGCACATCCTCTACGTTACGGCCCTCGTAATTGGAGGTCGGGAAACCGTAATAGACCCAGAGAAACGCACACATCTGCATGTGGTCTTGGTACGGTTCTGCGAGCTGCTGTACGCCCTCGGTTCTTAGGCGCACTATCTCTCCCGGGCCTAAATCGCGGAGGTGGGTGTAACCTAAGTTGAGGAATGAAGAAGACTCGGACACCACGCAATAGGCGTCCTCTTTCTGACCAAGAATGACCGGCGTGCGTCCCCAAGAATCACGGGCACAGACGATACCGTCTTCCGTCAGCATGATCAGCGAGAGCGAGCCTTTGATCTTCGCCTGGGCATTGCGGATTCCCTCCACAATCGAGTCTTTCTGAATGATGAGCAGCCCCACTAACTCGGTAGGATTCACTTTTCCGGATGAGAACTCCGAGAGGTGCATGTCACTCTGGAGAATCTCTGTAGCCAGTTCCTCCAGGTTCGCAATCTTTCCTACTGTCGAGAGCGCAAAACGTCCCAGATGGGAGTTAAACAGCAGCGGTTGCGCGTCGGTATCGGAGATGATACCAATACCGGCATTCCCGATAAACCGCGGCAGCTCCTCTTCCATCTTCGTGCGGAAAGTGGTCTGTGCGATGGAGTGAATCACCCTGTTGAAGGTGCCTGAAGATGCATCATAAGTTGCGATGCCGGCACGACGCGTTCCTAAATGGGAGTGATAATCCGTGCCGTAAAAGACATCGTTGATGCAAGGGTTTTTACCAATAGATCCAAAGAATCCGGCCATATAACAGACTAATATTTGTGGTTATTATTTGCTTTGCAAGTATGTTGAGATATTTTTCTCAATGCGGGCAGAGAGGTCGTCGGTTTCCTCACGCACGAATTTGTCCCCGGTGATGCCCTCGAACAACTCTACATACCGGTCGGTAATGGAGTTGACGATAGCCGGCGTCATTTCCGGCACTTGCTGACCTGCTTTTCCTTGGAACCCATTATCCATAAGCCACTCGCGCACGAACTCCTTCGAGAGTTGGCGTTGCGGTTCGCCTGCTGCAAAACGCTCGGCGTAACCGTCGGCATAGAAATAGCGGCTGGAATCCGGGGTATGGACTTCGTCCATGAGCATCACCTGACCCTTGTAGGAGCCGAACTCATATTTGGTATCCACGAGAATCAGCCCGTGTTGCTTAGCGATCTCCTGACCGCGGGCAAAGAGTGCCAGCGCATATTTCTCCAGCAGTTCGTACTCCTTCTCCGGCACTAATCCGCGAGCGATGATCTCCTCACGGGAGATGTCCTCGTCGTGGGTACCGATCTCCGCTTTGGTAGTCGGCGTGATGATCGGTGTCGGGAAGGCTTCGTTCTCACGCATTCCTTCCGGCAGTCGGACACCGCAGATCTCTCGTGCGCCGGCTTTGTACGCACGCCAAGCAGAACCGCAAAGGTAGCCGCGGACAATCATCTCCACCGGATAACCCTCGCAACGATAGCCCACAGAGACCATCGGATCAGGAGTAGCCAACAACCAGTTAGGTACGATATCCCGCGTGGCGTTGAGGAATTTGGCAGCAATCTGATTCAGGATCTGACCCTTGTACGGAATACCTTCCGGCAGAATCACATCAAAAGCCGAGATACGATCGGTGGCTACCATACAAAGCAGGTCATCGCCCAGAAAATAGACATCACGCACCTTACCGTGATATACATCGGTCTGGCCGGGAAAAGAAAAGGAGGTTTTTGTTAACGCTTTCATAACGTATTTAGTTTATTTATTTGTACTCATCCCATGACTTGATTGCCAAACTATCCACCGGCACATCCAGGAAGGCATTGATGAACGCCACCGCCAGACGGGCATTGGTGATCAACGGGATATTGAGATCGACTGCCGTACGGCGCATCTTATAATAGCTGTCGTGTACCGAATCCGCCAGCGTGTCCACGGGGATGCCGACAAAGAGATCGATCTTCTTCTGGTGCATGAGGTCGGAGACGATCGGCTGTTTGAGTTGGCCGAACTCATCGATGTGCTCCTTTTTATATACGCGCACGTTCGGGATGCCCAAGCCGTTGAGGAACTCACTCGTTCCGCCGGTCGCATAGATCGTATAGCCGCGTGCCACAAGCCTTTTGATGGTATCGAGCATGTGTGCCCGTTGCTTCGGACCGCCGATAGCGAAAAGGATATTCTTCTCCGGAATCCGCATTCCCACGGACAGCATCGCCTTGAGCAGCGCGCAGTTGGCATCCTCGCCCAAGCACCCTACCTCACCGGTCGAAGCCATATCGACACCTAAGACCGGATCGGCGTTCTGGAGGCGGTTGAAGGAGAACTGCGAGGCCTTGACACCCACGTAATCGAAGTCAAAGAGCGACTTATGGGGTTTCTCCACCGGCAAGCCCAACATGATACGCGTAGCGATGTCTATCAGGTTGATTTTCAACACTTTGCTCACAAACGGGAAGGAACGCGACGCACGGAGGTTGCACTCGATCACTTTGATTTCGTTCTCTCGCGCCAGGTATTGGATATTAAACGGTCCGGAGATATTCAACTCACGCGCGATTTGCCCGGAGATACGTTTGATTCGGCGGACGGTCTCGATATACAGTTTCTGCGCGGGGAACATGATCGTCGCGTCACCGGAGTGCACACCGGCATACTCCACATGTTCGGAGATCGCGTAAGCGATAATCTCGCCGTCACGCGCCACCGCATCCATCTCGACCTCTTTGGTATTGGTCATGAACTTGGAGATCACCACCGGATGCTCTTTCGACACATTCGCCGCGAGGGCAAGGAACTTATGCAACTGCTCGTCATTGGAGCAGACGTTCATCGCTGCGCCGGAGAGCACGTACGAAGGCCGCACGAGCACCGGATACCCTACCCGGTTGACAAATTTCTCCACGTCGTCCATCGACGTCAGGGCGCTCCATTCGGGCTGGTCCACACCGATGCGGTCGAGCATGGCGGAGAACTTGTCTCTATCTTCCGCGTTGTCAATCGACTTCGCCGTCGTACCCAAGATCGGCACGCGCTGCTTGTCCAGCTTGACTGCCAGGTTATTCGGGATCTGACCTCCGGTCGAGACAATCACGCCATGCGGGTTCTCCAACTCGATGATATCCATCACGCGTTCGAAAGTCAACTCGTCAAAATAAAGGCGGTCGCAGATGTCATAATCGGTGGAGACGGTCTCCGGATTGTAGTTGATCATCACGGAGCGGTAGCCGTTGTTACGGATGGTATGAAGTGCCTGAACGCCACACCAGTCGAACTCTACGGACGAACCGATACGGTACGCCCCGGAGCCCAGCACGATGATGGATTTCTTATCGCCTTGGTAGTGTACGTCGTTGGTGATGCCGCTGTAGGTGAGGTACAGATAATTGGTCTGCGCGGGGAACTCACCGGCGAGAGTGTCAATCTGCTTCACGACCGGCAGGATGCCCAGACTCTTTCTGTACTTGCGCATCTCCACCACTGCCTCGTCCATCGGCATCTTCTTTCCCAGTCCCACAGCCCGTGCGATCTGGAAATCCGAGAAGCCCAACTGCTTGGCGCGCAAAAGCAGATCATGTCCGAGATTCTTCAGGTCGCCGGTTTTCTTCAGTTCCTCATCCATGCGGATGATGTGCTCCAGACGCTGCAGGAACCAGTTGTCGATCTTCGTCAACTCATGGATGCGCTCCACGGAATAGCCTTCGTACATCGCCTGCGCAATCGCAAAGATACGTTTGTCCGTCGGGGCTTTCAGCGCGGCATCGAGGTCCTCGACATGCAGTTCCTTGTTCTCCGTAAAGCCGTGCATCCCCTGCCCGATCATACGGAGACCTTTCTGAATCGCGTCTTCGAAAGTGCGACCGATAGCCATCACCTCGCCTACGGATTTCATCGAACTGCCCAACTCCCGATTCACGCCGCGGAACTTCGCCAAGTCCCAACGGGGGATCTTACAAACGACGTAATCCAACGCCGGCTCAAAGAAGGCGGAAGTGGATTTGGTCACCGAATTGGTCAACTCAAACAGACCATAACCCAGACCTAATTTCGCCGCTACGAACGCCAGCGGATAACCCGTGGCTTTGGACGCCAGCGCCGATGAACGGCTCAGTCGTGCGTTGACCTCAATCACGCGGTAGTCCTCGGACTCCGGGTCAAAAGCATACTGCACGTTGCACTCGCCGACAATCCCCAAATGGCGGATAATACGGATCGCGAGCGCACGGAGTTTATGATATTCGGAGTTCGTCAGCGTCTGCGAGGGCGCAATGACGATGGACTCGCCGGTATGGATGCCCAGCGGGTCGAAATTCTCCATATTACAAACGGTGATGCAGTTGTCATACCGGTCGCGCACGACCTCATATTCGATCTCTTTCCATCCCTTCAGGGACTTCTCCACCAGCACTTGCGGCGAGAACGAGAAGGCTTTCTCCGCGAGGACATTCAGTTGCTCCTCGTCGTCGCAGAAGCCCGAACCCAGACCGCCTAAGGCATATGCCGCGCGGATGATCACCGGGTAACCTAACTCCGCCGCTGCACGACGTGCCTCCTCGATGGTCTCGCAGGCCTCGGATTTGATGGTCTTGACGTCAATCTGGTCCAGCTGACGCACAAAGAGCTCGCGGTCCTCGGTATTGATGATCGTCTCTACCGGTGTACCGAGTACCTGCACGTTGTATTTCTCCAACACCCCCGACCGATAGAGCGCCACGCCGCAGTTCAACGCCGTCTGGCCTCCGAAAGAAAGGAGAATGCCGTCCGGCCGCTCTTTCTCTATCAACCGCTCTACGAAATACGGCGTGACCGGCAGAAAATAGATGTGGTCCGCCACGCCTTCAGACGTCTGGACGGTAGCAATATTGGGGTTAATCAGAATGGTCTCGACACCTTCCTCGTGCAGCGCTTTGAGAGCCTGCGAACCCGAATAATCGAACTCGCCAGCCTCACCGATCTTCAAGGCGCCGGAGCCGAGAACCAACACTTTATGAATATTCTCAAGTTTCATGTGGTAACCTATTTGAGGAGTTGAATAAAGTCATCGAAAAGGAACTCGGTATCCACCGGTCCGGAGCATGCTTCGGGGTGGAACTGCGCGGAGAACCAAGGCTCGCTAACATGCTTGATGCCCTCGTTCGAGCCATCGTTCATGTTCACGAAAAGCGGTTTCCAGCCTTCCGGCAGCGTCTTTGTATCCACCGCATAGCCGTGGTTCTGCGAAGTGATGAAGCACCGGTCGGTTCCCACCATACGCACCGGCTGGTTGTGGGAACGGTGACCGTACGGGAGTTTGTAAATGGTCGCTCCGGCAGCCTTGCCCAACATCTGATTGCCCATACAGATACCCGCGATAGGTTTATGGGTCTTCATATACGTGCGTATATGGTCCGCCAGCGCCTGACAGGTGTCCGGGTTGCCGGGGCCGTTCGAGAGGAACAGACCGTCCGACTCCAGCGTGTTGAAATCGTAGTTCCAGGGCACGCGGATGACCTCTACACCGCGGCGGATGAGGCAACGGATGATATTATGCTTCACGCCGCAATCGACGAGAATCACTTTCTTTCTGTCCTCACCTTCGTTATAGCGGATGACCTCTTTGCAGGATACCTGATCCACAAAATTGATATCCTCGTACTGCGCTTCGGGAGCGGGCGCACAACCCTCTATCTCAATCGAGCCGAGCATCACGCCGTTCTCGCGCAGCAGCATCGTCAGCGCACGCGTGTCGATCCCCGTGATACCGGGAACGCCCTCGCGGATGAGCCATTCGGAAAGGGTCTCTTTGCCGTTCCAGTGGCTGAACTCGCCGCTGTACTCGCTGCAGATGATGGCACGCGCATAAATCCTGTCGGACTCCATATAGGTCGCGAGACCGTTCTTTTCAAAGGAAAACTCCGGCACGCCGTAGTTGCCTACCAGCGGATAAGTCAGCGTCATCAACTGACCCGCGTAACTGGGGTCGGTCAGAGACTCCGGATAACCCATCATCGCGGTATTGAAGACCACTTCACCGCTCACCGGCACATCGGCGCCGAAGCTGTAGCCCTCGAACGTCACGCCGTTGCTAAGTCTCAATATTGCTTTTTTTATCTCCATATAGTTGCTTCGCGATCGGGGCCTACCGAAATGATCCGGATAGGCGTTTGCAGTTCGCGCTCCAAGAAATTGACATAGTTAATAAATGCTTCCGGCAGTTCCGCCTCTTTCGTGCAATGCGTGAGGTCGGTCTGCCAGCCGGGAAACTCCTCATAGACCGGCTCGACATTCTCGTCGATCGAGAACGGGAAATCACGCGTCTCTACCCCGTTGACACGGTACGCCGTGCAGGCTTTGATGACGGGGAACGTGTCGAGCACATCGGATTTCATCATCAGCAGTTGGGTCACGCCGTTGAGCATGATCGTGTACCGCAGAGCCACCAGGTCGATCCATCCGCAGCGGCGCTCACGACCGGTCACCGCGCCGTACTCATGGCCGATAGCGCGGATCTTCGCGCCGGTCTCGTCAAACAGCTCCGTGGGGAACGGACCTGCGCCGACACGGGTGCAATATGCCTTGAAGATACCATACACCTCTCCCACTTTGCCCGGAGCGATTCCGAGGCCTGTACAAGCCCCCGCACAAACGGTATTGCTTGAGGTCACAAACGGATAAGAACCAAAATCGATATCCAAGAGCGAACCTTGTGCGCCCTCGCAAAGGATGGACTTGTCCGCCTGAAGCGCTTTATTTACAAAATGCTCGCTGTCAACGAGTTGGAACCCGCGGAGGAACGCTATCGCCTCCATCCATTCTTTCTCCAGGGCTTCCAGACCCTCCATCGAGACAGCCGTTCCGCCTTTGGCTACCGCCGAAGCATTGAGACCGTTGATCATCTCAATATGACGGTCACGCGCCTGTTGGTATTTCGCCTCAAAACCCTCCAGAATATCGCCTACGCGCAGGCCGTTTCGGCTGATCTTGTCGGTGTAAGTCGGACCGATGCCCTTGCCGGTTGTACCGATCTTCGCCTTGCCTTTTGCCGCTTCGTTGGCTTGATCCAGAAGGCGGTGCGTCGGCAGAATCAGATGCGCTTTCTTGGAAATGAGCAGGTGTTCCTGCACGTTGTGTCCCGAGGCCGAGAGTTCCTCCACCTCTTTGCGGAAGAGCACCGGATCCAGCACTACGCCGTTACCGATGAGGTTGGTCTTACCGCCTTGGAAGATACCGGACGGGATGCTCCGAAGCACATATTTCTGGCCGTTGAATTCCAAAGTGTGTCCGGCATTCGGACCGCCCTGAAAACGAGCCACTACGTCATATTTCGGGGTCAGGACATCGACCATCTTGCCTTTGCCCTCGTCGCCCCATTGAAGTCCTAAAAGTATATCCGCTTTTGTCATAAACCTAACTGGTTAAAGATATAATCTACATTTTTCATGTAATAATCGAGCGTGAAGCAACCGTCAATCTCTGCCTCACTCAGCAGTTTCGTTACTTCGGGTGTCTTTTTGAGCCACTCCTGCATCTGACCGCCTTCCATCAGCGTCCGCATCGCGACGGGCTGCACGAGGTCGTAAGCCTGCTCGCGAACCAGCCCTTTTCCGATGAGTGCATTCATCACCCGTTGCGCAAAAATGGCGCCGTGCGTCAGACCGATATTATGGAGCATATTCTCCGGATAAACCACCAGGTTTTCCAGGATTCCCATCATCCGGTCCAACATGTAATCCAACAGCATCGTCGCGTCCGGCAGCACGATACGCTCGGTCGAAGAGTGCGAGATGTCGCGTTCATGCCAAAGGGCGATATTCTCCGACGCCGTGCACATGTATCCGCGCATCACGCGAGCGCACCCGCATATATTTTCAGAGGAGATAGGATTGCGTTTGTGCGGCATCGCCGACGAGCCTTTCTGACCTTTGCGGAAAGCCTCTTCCACCTCACGCACCTCCTGCCGCTGCATGTTCCTAATCTCCAGAGCGATCTGTTCCAGCGAACCGGCAATGACGGCGAGTGTCGAGAGATAAAACGCGTGGCGGTCACGACCCAACACCTGCGTTGCGATCTTCGCGGACTCGATGCCCAGATGCTCGCATACATAACTCTGGATAAACGGCGGGATATTCGCGTAGTTGCCTACGGCGCCGGACAGTTTGCCGGCCTCTACCCCTTTGGCCGCCATCTCGAATCGCTCGATGTTGCGTTGCATGGTGGCATACCAGAGTGCCCATTTCAGACCAAACGAAGTGACGTCAGCATGCATGCCGTGCGTGCGGCCGATAACCGGCGTGAACTTGAATTCGTGGGCGCGTTTTTGCAACACCGTCATGAATTTCTGTAAATCCTCGCGGAGAATCGTGTTGGCTTGTTTCAAGAGGTATCCGTTAGCGGTATCTACCACGTCGGTGGACGTCAAGCCGTAGTGAATCCACTTGCGCTCTTCGCCCAGGGACTCGCTTACCGTGCGGGTGAAAGCCACCACGTCATGCCGCGTGATCTCCTCGATCTCATGGATGCGGTCCACGTCAAAAGTCGCCTTCTCACGGAGTTTGGCGATGTCCTCTTTCGGCACAACCCCTAACTCCGACCAGGCTTCCGTGGCTAAGAGTTCTACCTCTAAATAGGATTGAAACTTGTTCCGCTCGGTCCATATTTGGCGCATTCCTGCGCGGGAATAACGATCTATCATATTATTTCACGTTATACGAAATACATTTGTATGCTTCCTCTACTTTGGCAAGCGCTTTTTCCACGTTCTCATCGGTTGCGAGCACTACGCCGTAGCGGCGGTGTCCGTGAACCTCCGGTTTGCCGAAGATACGCAGCTGTACGCCGGGGATGGCGAGCGCTTTGTCGAGACCCTCAAAGAGCACTTCCTTGCCCTCGCCTTCAATCACGATCGCCTTGCTGGCAGAAGGGCCGAAGAAACGGATCTCCGGAATCGGCAGACCCAATACCGCACGGGCATGAAGCGCAAACTCGCTCAGATCCTGGCTGATCATCGTCACCATTCCCGTGTCGTGCGGACGCGGGCTGACTTCCGAGAAAATAACCTCATTCCCGCGGACAAACATCTCCACGCCGAAGATACCGAATCCGCCGAGTGCGTCAGTAACCATCTTCGCTATCCGCTGCGCATCCTTGAGCGCTTGCTCGCTCATCGCTTGCGGCTGCCAGGACTCGCGGTAATCGCCGTCCACCTGGTGGTGACCGATCGGGTTCAGGAACGTCGTTCCGCCGATGTGACGCACGGTCAGAAGAGTGATCTCATAATCAAAATGAATAAAACCCTCTACGATCACACGACCGGCTCCGGCGCGACCGCCTTCTTGCGAAGTCGCCCACGCAGCCTCAATCTCGCCCTCGTTATGGATGGTCGATTGTCCATGACCCGAGGAGGACATGATAGGCTTTACCACACAAGGGATGCCGATCTCTTTGACCGCAGCGATGAACTCGTCGTGATTGTCGGCGAACTTGTACGGAGCCGTAGGTAACTTCAATTCCTCTGCCGCCAAACGACGGATCGCCTCACGGTTCATCGTCAGGAATGCAGCCTTGGCGGTCGGGATCACATGATACCCTTCCTTCTCCAGCTCTACGAGCGTCGGCGTGGCAATCGCCTCCACCTCCGGAATAATCAGAGACGGCTTCTCCGTCTCAACGATCTCACGCAGACGCGCGCCGTCGAGCATGTTAAAGACATAGGACCGATGCGCAACCTGCATGGCGGGCGCATTCGCGTAACGATCGCAAGCGATCACTTCCACTCCGAACCGTTGCAGTTCCAAAGTGACTTCTTTTCCTAACTCACCGCTTCCGAGAAGCAGCGCACGCGTGGCGATTTTTGTCAGAGGAGTTCCGATTTTCATTGTATTATGAGTTTTAATTGATTACTTTAAATATTTTTTAAATATTTTTTAAATATCTTTTAGATATCTTTTAAACTTCATTTATACTTCTTTTTGCGTCGAATCGTTAGTTATTCGTTGGTTATAACTTGGTTATTCGTTGGATATTCTGCTCACGTAACACTGGTATGTGTTGCGCATAAGCATGGCGATGGTCATCGGTCCGACACCTCCCGGGACAGGAGTGATGGCGCCGGCTACTTTTGATGCGTCCTCAAAATCTACATCGCCTACCAGTTTTCCGTCTTCCGTGCGGTTGATTCCCACGTCAATAACCGTGGCGCCCGGCTTAATCATTTCGCCCGTAATCAAATGCGAACGACCGACCGCCACCACTAAAATATCCGCTTCGCGGCATATTTGCGCCAAATCCGACGTGCGGCTATGCGCGATGGTAACTGTGCAGTTTTCATCCAAAAGAAGTTTCGCTATCGGTTTGCCGACGATATTACTGCGTCCTACAACCACGGCGTGACGACCCGCTAAAGGCGTGTGGGTTTGTTTCAGCAATTCCAGGATTCCCATCGGTGTACAAGGTACAATCGCCGGCTGATTGAGCCATAACCGGGCTACATTTTCCGGATGGAAGCCATCGACATCTTTCTCCGGCGCGATGGCATGAATCACCTCCTGCTCGTCAATATGCTTGGGTAACGGCAGTTGCACGAGGATGCCATCCACGGCCTCGTTTTCATTCAAATCCCGAATGATACGAAGCAGTTCCTCCTCACTCGTCGTCTCAGGAAGAGCTATCAGTTCTCCGTCCATGCCGCAAAACTCGGTCGCATTGATCTTACTCCGCACATACGTCTTGCTGGCAGGATTCTCCCCCACAATAATCACATCCAAACGGGGTTTGCGCCCGTTTTGAGCTGCAAGTTGTTGCACTTGCCCGCGAATCTCTTCTTTGAGATGTTGCGCTATTTGTTTTCCGTCAATTATCATACTGCCCAATGAGCTATGTCTTTTCTATAAAATAAATTCGTACAATGAATCTTTTGGATTTCTTTATATACTTTTTGCTGCGCGTGCCGGACGTCCTCGCCATGCGCAATACACATCAGTACGCGTCCGCCGTTGGTCAACAGTTTTTCCTCCTGACGTTTGGTTCCCATATGAAGCACCAAGCCGTCAAAATCCTCTACCCCGTTGATCTCTGCGCCTTTGGTATAGGCCCCCGGATAGCCGCAGGAAGCCATCACAACACCCACCGTAGCCTGTTTATGCCAAGCGATCGTTTCCAACGCCTCGCCTGTAGCGATGGCATGAAAGACCGTATAGGCGTCACTCTCCATCAGCGGCAGAACGACTTCCGTCTCCGGATCGCCGAAACGGGCATTGAACTCAATGACCTTGATGCCGTCCTTCGTCTTCATCAATCCGCCGTAAAGCACGCCGGTAAGCGGTTTGCCTTCTGCTACCATCGCGTCAGCCACCACTTGCAGAATATGCTCTTGTGCCCATTTCTCCTCTGCGGCAGAGATAAACGGCAGCGGCGTATAAGCACCCATTCCGCCGGTATTCGGTCCCTTATCGCCATCAAAGACCCGTTTGTGATCCTGACTCAGCGGCATAGGATAGACGCGATGGTGATGCACAAAGGCCATGAACGAAAATTCCGGGCCTTGCAGGAAATCCTCAATCACCACTTTGCCTTTGCCAAATGCCTCTCCGACCAACATGTCGCGTAAGGTCTCATCCGCTTCTTTCTCGTCCTGCGCAATCACCACTCCTTTTCCGGCGGCAAGGCCGTCGTACTTCAGTACAGCGGGATACGTATTCCGCTCGCGGACATACGCCATCGCCTCCTCGTAGTTGGCAAAAGAGCGGTAAGCCGCAGTCGGCACGTTATATTTCGCCATCAGCTCTTTCGCAAACTCCTTGCTGGCTTCAATCTGGGTGGCGGCTTTGGAATGGCCGAAAACAGGAATACCCGCCTCACGGAAAGCGTCTGCCACACCGGCATTCAAAGCCGCTTCAGGTCCCACAACACAGAGATCGATGCCTTGCTCTTTGGCAAAAGCCAACAATGCCTCCACCTCCGTATCTTTGATAGCCACACACTCCGCCAACTGCGCGATACCGGCATTTCCCGGCGCACAGAAGATCTGACCGACTTGTTTACTGCGGCTCAACTGATACACGATGGCGTGCTCACGACCGCCGGATCCTATGACGAGTACTTTTTTCATGCCTGACGAGTATATTGGATTAGTGACGAGTGCTTTTTTATTAGTGCTTGAAATGCCGCATACCCGTGAAGAGCATCGGTATCCGGTGTTGGTTCGCAGCCTCGATACTCTCGCTGTCACGAACACTTCCGCCCGGCTGAACGATAGCGGCTATGCCATATTCCGCGGCACTCTCAACGCTGTCCCCAAAGGGGAAGAAGCCGTCCGAAGCCATCACCGGATGCGCGGTATGGATATCTCTTCCTTCTGCTTCCAGAGCAGCTTGAGCTTGTTTCAACGCAATCTCCGCCGAACCGACACGGTTCATCTGTCCGGCGCCGACACCGTACGTGCGACCGTCTTTAGCCACTACAATCGCATTGGATTTGACGTGTTTCACAATCCGCCATGCAAACTGCAAATCCGTCATTTGTTCCTCTGTCGGTTTGGCCTCCGTAACGCACATATCGGCCTTCAGGAGCAAAGTCTCTGTATCCTGGTGTTGCGCCAGAAGACCGCCGTTCACCGACACATACTGCATCTGTTTCGCTGCCAACGGAGACATGTCCACTTCCAGAAGACGCAGGTTCTTCTTCGTCGTCAATACTTCTAACGCTTCGGCGGAGAAAGAAGGCGCCATGATGATTTCCAAAAAGATCGGTTTCATCAATTCCGCCATCTCTTTATTTACCTCGCAGTTGGTCGCCACAATGCCGCCGAAGATCGAAACGGTATCTGCTTCGTAAGCCTTTTTCCAAGCCTCTACTCCATCCTTTCCTATCGCCGCGCCACAAGGATTCATGTGCTTGAGACCGACGCAGAAAGGCGTGTCGCCAAACTCGCGAACGATATTGAGCGCTGCATTGGCGTCTTGGATGTTATTGTACGACAGTTCTTTTCCGTGCAACTGTTTTGCCGAAGCGAGTGAGAAAGGAACGGTCTCCTGCGCTGCATAGAATTTCGCATCCTGATGCGGGTTCTCGCCATAGCGCAGACCTTGTTTGAGGTCGTATTCGAGGAACAGTTTCTCATTCAAGCCGGCTGCTTTGCGCATATACGTCGCGATACATATATCGTATTCGGCAGTGTGCGTATAAGCCTTGGCGCTCAGCTCGAGCCTCGTCTCTTTCTTCGTGTTGCCTTCCGCCTGAATCTCACTCAAGATGCGGTTATAATCGCTCGGATCGCAAACGACCGTCACGTCATTCCAGTTCTTCGCTGCAGAGCGCAACATCGACGGACCGCCGATATCAATCTTCTCGATAGCCTCCGCCATGGTCGTACCCTCTTTGGCAATCGTCTGACGGAAAGGATAGAGATTGACGCACACAAGGTCGATCAACTCAATGCCGTTCTCTGCCAAAGCCGCCATGTGGGACGGTTCGTCACGACGCGCCAGAAGGGCTCCATGCACCTTCGGATGCAAGGTCTTGACGCGGCCGTCGCAGATCTCCGGAAAACCCGTCACTTCGCTGATGCCGATGGTCTTCACGCCGCTCTCTTCCAGCAGTTTTTGCGTACCGCCGGTAGCGATGATCTGCCATCCTGCTGCCTGCAGGCCCTTGACGAACTCCACCAAACCGGTCTTATCGCTTACGCTTACCAATGCTCTTTTCTGTGCCATATATCGTTTGTATTGATTTATCGAATGATATTTTCTCCTGCGCGGACGTGCCCTAAAACATAAGTAACCTCCCCTGTATGGTCTAGGATTCGTCTTACTTTCGCCGCATCTTCCGCCGAAACGGCAAGCACCATACCTATGCCCATGTTGAAGATATTGAACATCTCTCGGTGAGGAATGTTTCCTTTGGATTCCAGGAACTTGAAGATCGGAAGAATCTCCCAGGAGCCTTCCTCAATGTCGAAGCCCTGTCCGGGCAGGAAGATACGGGGTATGTTTTCATCAAAACCACCTCCGGTGATGTGCGCCACGCCGTGAACGTCCACTTGGCGGATGACCTCCAGAACGGACTTCACGTAGATTTTTGTCGGCGTGAGAAGCACTTCGCCCAAGGTCTTTTCGGAATCCAACTCCGGATATATTTGATGCAGATCCAGATTCGCGTCCTTCACTATTTTGCGCACGAGCGAAAAACCGTTGGAATGTACGCCGGAGGAAGCAATACCGATCAGCACATCGCCCACTTTGACTTTGGTGCCATCGATAAGTTTGGACTTTTCTACGACTCCGGTCGTATAGCCCGCGATGTCGTATTCGCCGTTGGGATACATACCCGGCATTTCTGCCGTTTCGCCTCCTACGAGGGCACATCCGGCCTGGCGGCATCCTTCTGCCACACCGCTGACGATCGCCTCTACTTGCGCAGGGATGTTATGTCCCACTGCCACGTAATCCAAAAAGATGAGCGGTTCGGCTCCTTGCGCCAGAACATCGTTCACGCACATCGCCACGGCATCAATACCGATGGTGTCGTGCTTGTCCATCGCAAAAGCGATCTTCAGTTTGGTTCCCACGCCGTCGGTTCCGCTAACCAGAACCGGTTCTTTGATTCCCAACGCGGAGAGGTCAAACATGCCTCCAAACGAACCGATCGAGCCCATCGAACCCAAGCGTTGGGTAGAACGCACATGCGACTTGATTCTGCTTACTACTTCGTATCCGGCTTCCAGATTTACGCCGGCTGCCTCGTAATGTTGCGCCATATTGTAGGATTGTATTTAGTGTTTAAAATGGTTTACTGCATTTTCGAAGAGCGGCTGATATTTGTTGCCACTAATATTCGCAAACACATTTTCTTCAAATCGCTCAGTATGCCCCATCTTGCCTAATATCTGACCGGAAGGCGAAATAATACCTTCGATGGCGTAGCAGGAGCCGTTGGGATTATATGGCGATTCCATCGTTGCCTTGCCTGTTTTGGGATCCGCATAACGGAAAGCTACCTGTCCGTTCTCGAAGAGTTGTTTTGCCAATTCTTCGCTCACGACGAATTTTCCTTCTCCATGGCTGACGGCGATGCTGTGCAGGTCGCCGAGTTGCATTCCTTGGAGCCACGGACTGTTGGTCGTCGAAACGGTGGTGGTCACCATCTGCGAGACGTGGCGGTTGATATCGTTGCGGAAGAGCGTCGGACTCTCCGTCGTCACCTGGCCTAAATGGCCGTACGGCAGCAAGCCGGATTTCACCAGCGCCTGGAAACCGTTGCAGATACCGAGTATCAATCCGCCACGTGACAAGAGCGATTCTACCGCGCGGCTCACCAGCTTGTTATTAAGCACCGAGACGATAAATTTTGCGGATCCGTCTGGCTCGTCTCCCAAGGAGAATCCACCGGCTAACATCAGGATCTGCGCTTGATCGATATGCGCCACCATCTCTTCAATAGAGGCAATCACATCCTGCTCCGTCATGTTGCGGAAGATCGTCATCTGCACTTCTGCGCCGGCTTTGCGCCATGCTTTGGCGCTGTCGAAATCGCAGTTTGTTCCCGGAAAAACAGGGATATAAACGATCGGCTTTTTGCCGTTAAGCGATTCGTGCGCAGGAATAGCCGGTTGTGCAATCGGTTTGGACTCAATGCCTTTCGGCATGAGGTCTTTATGCTGCGGAACTGCAGTAGCGGCATAGACCTTGTTGAACGGTGCGGTACATGCCTCATAGAGCTTTTCACGGCAGATCTTCTCGCCGTTAATAAGGAAGAAATCACTATCCGTCACCTGGCCTAATAGAAGGGCATCCGGGTGCGCTATCGGTTCGGTCGCCTCTACCAAAATGCTGCCATACTGATAGTTATAGAATTTTTCCTCGTCGATACGAACATCCACGCCTTTCTCGTTACCGAAAGACATTTTTGCCAATGCCTCTGCCACGCCGCCAAAACCGATGGCGTACGCCGAGACGATCTTTCCGGCATGAATGGCTTCGGTCGTAAACGACCAGAGTTGTTTCAGTTGGTCCGTATCGGGCATGTAGTTTGCGAGCGGCTGATGACGCAGGAGGTAGAGTTTGTTGCCTGCTTTTTTCAGGTCCGTACTGATGACCTTGTCGGCGCCCACGGTCGTGATACCGAAGGCTATCAGCGTCGGCGGCACGGAAATATGTTCGAACGTACCGGACATCGAGTCTTTGCCGCCGATGGACGGCAGACCTAAAGCCACCTGCATCTTCAGCGCACCAAGGAGGGCACTGAGCGGTTTTCCCCAGCTTTGACGACCGACCATGCGCTCGAAATACTCCTGATAGCTAAACCGCATATGGCTGTAATCAGCGCCGGCGGCAACAACTTTGGCACACGCCTCTACCACCGCATAAGCAGCTCCGTGATACGGACTCCACTCCGCGATGAAGGGGTTGTAACCGAACGCCATGATAGAAGCCGTGTTGGTGTAACCGTCGGTCGGCAGTTTCTGCACGGAGACCTGAGTCTCGGAGCGTTGCATCTTTCCGCCAAACGGCATCAACACGGTCGAGCGACCGATGGTAGCATCGAACTCCTCGATGAGACCTTTCTGGCTCGTCACATTGGGTTGAGCGAGCACGTGGCACATTTTCTCTTCGGTGGTTACGCCCGGAATATGCTGGCTGAACGGATCTTTGTTCTCCACCGGCAGGATGGTTGCTTTCGCATAGTGCTTGGCGCCGGCAGAGTCGATGAAGGCACGGCTCAGATCGGCTATCAGTTCGCCTTTGTAGAACTGACGCATACGTCCCGTGGCGGTCACGTCCGCTACGTGCGTGACTTCAATATTATCTTTCCGGCAGAGTTGTTCAAAGACCTCTTGGTCTTTCTTCTCCACCACTACCGCCATTCGTTCTTGCGACTCGG
This sequence comes from Bacteroidales bacterium UBA3717, assembly GCA_002372695.1. Taxonomy (GTDB): domain Bacteria; phylum Bacteroidota; class Bacteroidia; order Bacteroidales; family Paludibacteraceae; genus Colicola. Next base: position 25,353 of record DFHS01000033.1, on the reverse strand, counting down.
AGATGGCCAGTTCCGTAGGGTTGAGACCCGCGTATTTCGTCGGCACGCGGTCTAAGTAGATATCCAAGCCGTCTGCCAACTCGCCGATAGCTACACTCACGCCTCCGGCGCCGAAGTCATTGGATTTCTTAATCAGTTTCGTCACTTCAGGACGACGGAAGAGACGCTGGATCTTGCGCTCTTCGGGTGCGTTTCCTTTCTGAACCTCGCTGCCGCAGGACTCCAGGGAAGCCTCCGTATGCTCTTTGCTGGACCCCGTAGCGCCACCTATACCGTCACGTCCGGTACGTCCGCCGAGAAGAAGGATTACATCGCCTGCCGCCGGGCTCTCACGACGCACTGCATCGGCCTTAACGGCTCCTACTACAGCGCCCACTTCCAGACGCTTTGCCACATACGAGGGGTGATAGATCTCTCGCACGTGGGTGGTTGCCAGACCGATCTGGTTGCCATAAGACGAATAGCCCGAAGCGGCCTTGCGGGAGATGATCTGTTGCGGCAGTTTGCCCGGCAGCGTCTCGCTCACGGGGGCGTAGATGTCTCCGGCTCCGGTCACACGCATCGCCTGATAGACGTACGCACGGCCGGACAACGGATCACGGATAGCGCCACCCAAACAGGTACTCGCGCCACCGAAAGGCTCTATCTCCGTCGGATGGTTGTGGGTCTCGTTCTTGAATTGCAGCAACCACCGCTCTGTCTGACCATCCACATCCACATCGATAAAGATGGAACAAGCGTTATTCTCTTCGCTCACCTCCATATCGTCCAGCAGGCCTTTCTTCTTCAAGTACCGTGCGCCGATGGTAGCTAACTCCATGAGGCACAGCGGTTTTTCGTTACGGCCTAACTCCGTACGAATATGATGGAAAGCGTTCAGTTCGGATTCTATATCGGCTTTGATGAAAGAGTCCTCCACCTCGATATCCTCGAGAATGGTGGTAAAGGTCGTGTGGCGGCAGTGGTCGGACCAATAGGTGTCGAGAATACGTAACTCGGTCTCTGTCGGATCACGATGCTCCTTTGTGAAGTATTCCGCTACGCAAGCGAGGTCATCGGCGTTCATCGCCAGTCCCCACTCTTTGCAGAAAGCGGGATACTGTTCCTTCGGCATAGCTATAAACCCGGCTAAAGAAGCCAGCGGTTTGACGTCCGCCGTCTGCTGACGGGAAAGAACAGAGAGGTCTTTCTCGCGCGCCTCTACCGCATTGATATAGTAGTGGCGGATCTTCGCCATCTCGTCGGCCAACAGCTCGTCTTCGAAGATCAACAAACGACTCGAACGGATGTCGATATCGGCATTCGGGTCAATGAGGTGCACACAATCGATAGCAGAAGAAGCGCGTTGGTCAAACTGGCCGGGAATATACTCCACCGCCAGATACCCCTTGCCGCTGAGGTCCAAGTCCTCCGTCACGACATCCGTCACCCGCTCGCCAAAGACGCTGTATTTGCTTTGCTCCAGCAGGTCCTTGCTGAATCCGAACAGGTCGTACACGCAAAGATAGCGCATCCGGCGGATGTGCAACTGCAGGTTCTCGTTCAGCTCGCGACGCAGGCTCTCCGCCTCCACACGAAACCCTTCTCTTTTCTCTACAAAAAGCCTATAGTTCATATCAGATTACTGTAGCTAATACTTTTTCTGTTTGTTGGCGGCGGAAATCGATGTATTTCTCGCGCAGTTCAGGCTCTTGGAGCGCCAGGATGCTGACCGCCAGCAGGGCTGCATTCTTCGCGCCGTCGATAGCCACCGTAGCAACGGGAATGCCGCTGGGCATCTGGACCATCGACAGAAGGCTATCCAAGCCGTCCAAAGTCTTCGAACGCACCGGTACACCGATCACCGGCAGATGGGTCAAACCGGCTATCACGCCTGCCAGATGGGCAGCGCCGCCCGCTCCGGCGATGATGATACTAAGACCGCGATCCTCGGCACTCTCCGCCCACTCCATCAAGGCATGAGCTGCACGGTGCGCAGAGATGACGCGTTTGTCCACTTCGATACCGAAAGACTCCAGGGTGTCGATAGCTGCTTGCATAACGGGCAGGTCACTTGCCGAGCCCATGATAACTCCTACTCTCATAATTATTCCCATTCGATGGTGGAAGGCGGTTTGGACGAGATGTCGTAGCATACCCGGTTCACGCCTTTCACTTTGTTGATAATCTCGTTACTGATCTTTGCCAACACTTCATACGGAATGTGCGCAAAATCGGCGGTCATGGCATCGCTGGAAGTCACAGCGCGCAGCGCAATGGGGTTTTCGTATGTCCGCTCATCGCCCATGACGCCTACTGAACGTACTTCGCTCAGGAGGATAGCACCTGCCTGCCAGATCTCATCGTACAGCCCTGCCTCACGGAGGTTTTGGATATAGATGGCATCCGCTTCTTGCAGGATGCGGATCTTCTCGCGGGTGATGTCTCCCAAGATACGTACCGCCAGACCCGGTCCCGGGAACGGATGACGGCTGATGAGGTGCTCCGGCATGCCTAATGAACGTCCCACGCGGCGCACCTCATCTTTGAAGAGCCATTTGATCGGTTCGCAGAGTTGCAGGTGCATCTCTTTGGGAAGACCGCCCACATTATGGTGGCTCTTGATCACTTTGCCGGTGATATTCAAGCTCTCGATGCGGTCGGGATAGATCGTTCCCTGCGCCAGCCATTTGGCGTCGGTGATCTTCTTTGCCTCGGCATTGAAGACCTCCACGAAATCGCGGCCGATGATTTTTCTCTTCTGCTCCGGCTCTTTGATGCCGGCGAGGTCGGAGAGGAATTTATCGCTGGCGTCCACGCCGATCACTTTCAGCCCGAGACCCTCGTAATCGCGCATGACGTCGTGAAACTCATTCTTACGCAGCATGCCGTGATCGACGAAGATACACGTCAGCCGGTCGCCTATCGCGCGATGCAGCAGAACCGCTACTACCGACGAATCGACGCCGCCGGAGAGACCTAAGATCACGCGATCGGAACCTAACTGCTCGCGCAGCTCCTTCACCGTTGTCTCCACAAACGCCTCTGCGCTCCATTCTTGTTTGGAACCGCATATATCCACCACAAAATTCTTCAGCAGCAGCGTGCCTTGCAAGCTATGGAACACCTCCGGATGGAACTGCGTACCGAAGACCGGTTGCTCACCGGGGATGAAATATGCGGCGTTCCGGACGGTCTCCGTAGAAGCGATGCGTGTTGCTCCTTCGGGCAGTTGAGTGATACTGTCGCCATGGGACATCCACACCTGCGAGTGCGCCTCGAAGCCCTTGAAAAGCGGGTTCTTGGTATCGACAAACTGCAGGTTCTGTCGCCCGTACTCACGCGTGCCGGCGCTCTCGACCTTCCCGCCGTACATATAACTTATCAGCTGCGCGCCGTAGCAGATACCAAGTATCGGCAGCCGTCCGCGGATGCGACTCAGGTCCACATGAAACGCATCGTCCTGATAGACGCTCAAGGGCGAACCGCTCAGGATGACACCGATGACATCTTTGTCGTCCTCGGGGTATTTGTTATACGGCAGGATCTCGCAGAACGTGTTCAGTTCGCGTACGCGCCGACCGATTAACTGCGTCGTCTGGCTGCCGAAATCCAAGATGATAATCTTCTGCATTCTCCGGGTCTTATTGCTGTGAATAATTAGGAGCCTCCGAAGTGATGGTAATGTCATGCGGATGGCTCTCATACATGCCGGCAGAGGTGATACGCACGAACTTGGCTTTGCGCAGCTCCTCTAAGTTATGCGCGCCCACGTATCCCATACCCGAGCGCAGACCGCCTATCAACTGATAGATCGTCTCGCAAACGCTGCCTTTGTACGGCACACGGCCGGCAATACCTTCCGGCACGAGTTTGGACACATTGCTCTCTCCGCCCTGGAAATAGCGGTCGGCGCTTCCGGCTTTCATCGCCTCTATACTGCCCATGCCGCGATAGGATTTGAACTTACGGCCGTTGAAGATGATGGTGTCTCCGGGGGCTTCGTCCGTGCCGGCGAACATCGATCCGCACATCACGCAGTTTCCTCCGGCAGCCAATGCTTTCACCACGTCGCCCGAGTATCGCAATCCGCCATCAGCGATCAACGGTACACCGGTTCCCTTCAGTACTTCCGCCACCTCGAAGATCGCCGTCAACTGCGGTACACCGACACCCGCAATGATACGGGTCGTACAGATACTGCCCGGACCGATACCGACCTTGATACCGTCCGCGCCGTTCTCCAGCAGATATCTGGCAGCCTCTGCCGTAGCGATATTTCCCACCACGACATCCAACTCCGGATATTTCGCTTTGATAGCGCGCAGAGCGTTCACGATATTCTTGCTGTGTCCGTGCGCCGAATCCAATACTACCGCATCCACATGCTCCTTAACCAACGCATCCACGCGGTCCATATAATCCGGCGTGATACCCACTCCTGCAGCGCAACGCAGATGACCTTTGGCATCCTTGTTGGCATTCGGATAATCGCGCAGTTTGGTGATGTCTTTATAGGTTACGAGGCCTATCAGTTTGCCGTCTTTGTCGATGACCGGCAGTTTCTCTACTTTATGCGTCTGGAGGGCATCCATGATGGTCTTGTTATCCGTGGAGCCGATGGTGATGAGCTTCTCGCTCGTCATCACCTCGCTTACGGGCTTGTTCATATCCGTCTCGAAACGCAGGTCGCGGTTCGTCACGATACCCACCAGCACATGCTTCTCGTCCACCACAGGGATACCGCCGATATGATTCTCATGCATCATCTTGAGTGCGTCGCCTATCGTCTGGTTGCCGAAGATGGTTACCGGGTCGGCAATCATGCCGTTCTCTGCACGTTTGACGCTGCGAACTTGCGCTGCTTGCTCTGCGATAGACATATTCTTATGAATCACGCCTATACCGCCTTCGCGAGCGATAGCGATAGCCATCGGTGCTTCTGTGACAGTATCCATAGCCGCACTCACCACCGGGATATTGAGCCCTATATGGCGCGAGAATTGGCCGTTAAGAGACACCTCACGCGGCAGCACTTCGCTGTACGCCGGTACTAATAATACATCGTCGAAGGTCAGACCTTCATTCATTATTCGATCTTGATACATATCGGTAGTATTTTTTAGTTACAACATGTGGTCGCAGTAGAAGCATCTCTTCACGCCGTCCTTGTCGATATAGGCCTTCTGCTCAACGGGTTCGGTCGTAGCGATGCAGCGGTCGTTATGGCAGGCACAGGTACTTGCTGCGCCTTGATGACCTGTCGGCTCGGCATGCAGGTACTCGTCGCTCAGGAGCGTATAGATAATCGCCTTGCGGACGTACTTGCCGTTCTCCACCTGGCGGAAATACGCAGCACGCGGGTCTTTGTCCACGCCAACCGTGATCTCATTCACGCGGGGCAGCGGATGCAGGACAATCATCGAGGGCTTGCCTAACGCCATCAGCCGCTCATCCAGGATAAACGAGTCTTTCAGACGCTCGTACTCGTCTTTGTCCGCAAAACGTTCTTGTTGCACGCGGGTCATGTATAGCACATCGACAATCGGCATCGCCTCTTCGAGCGTGGAGACCTCCATATAAGCGTCTCCTAACTCCGCTTTCATGTAGTCCGGCAGTGCCAGCTCTTTCGGAGCAATCAGCACAAACCGCACTCCTTCGTAACGGCGCATGGCTTTGATGAGCGAGTGCACCGTACGGCCGTATTTGAGATCGCCGCAGAGACCTATCGTCAGGTTCTCGAACCGTCCTAACTCACGACGGATGGTCAGCAGGTCGGTCATCGTCTGCGTGGGATGGCTGTGACCTCCGTCGCCGGCATTGATCACCGGTATCCGGCTGAACTCACTCGCTACCCTCGGCGCACCTTCTTTATAGTGGCGCATGGCGATGATATCCGCAAAAGCGCTCACCACACGCACCGTGTCTGCTACCGTCTCACCTTTGCTGACGGAGGACGAGCGCGCGTCGCTGAATCCTAACACCTGACCACCTAGCTCCATCATCGCGGCCGTAAAACTAAGCCTCGTACGAGTGCTCGGTTCGTAGAACAGCGTCGCGAGTTTCTTACCCTTGCATGCTTCGGAATACTGCTCCGGATGGTCGATGATGTCCATGGCGCGAAGAACGATCTTCTCGATCTCCTGCGTCGTCAGGTCCGTTGAGTCTAATAGATGTCTCATAAGTTATCTCTAAATTGTATCAGTTCTACTTTCTCTTGTGCGGAGATATACCCCTCCTTGACCGCCACTTCGGCGAGCACATCGAGGTTACTGAGGCTGTGGTTCTCCACTTTTGCCTCCGCCAGGCGGTTCAGACCTTTCTTCATGCCATACGTGAAGATCGACACGATTCCCAAGACTTCGGCGCCTGCTTCACGCAGCACTTCTACCACCTCCAGACAGCTGCCGGCAGTCGAAATCAGATCCTCAACCACCACCACTTTCTGTCCCGGAAGAAGTTTACCTTCTATCTGGTTCTGCCTTCCGTGATCTTTGGCGCCGGAACGAACATACCCCATCGGCAGGTTCAGTTTGGTAGCCGTAATCGCTGCATGGGCGATGCCGGCGGTCGAAGTACCCATCAGTACTTCTGCCTCGGGGTAATACTGCTTGATCGTTTCTGCCAAACCGTTCTCCACATCTTCGCGCACCGCCACGTCGCTCAGCGTCAGGCGGTTGTCGCAGTATATCGGACTCTTGATGCCGCTTGCCCAGGTGAACGGGTCGTTCGGGCGCAGGAAGACGGCCTGGATACGCAGCAGATCCGCTGCTATTTGTTCACTTAAACTTTCCATCATTCCATCATTTCATCATTTCATCATTCTCTAAACTCTTTTACGCATTGACGATACGCCGCTACGGGATCTTCTGCGGCAGTAATGGGTCTTCCCACCACAATAAAATCCGAGCCTATCTCTTTGGCGCGGGCGGGCGTGGTGATACGTACCTGATCGCCTTTGTTGCCGTCCGCAAAACGGATACCCGGTGTCACGGTCAGAAACGCTTTGCCGCATTTCTCTTTGACCATGCCTGCCTCTAATGGCGAACAAACCACGCCGTCCAGGCCGGCCTCTTTTGCCATTTGGGCATAATGGCAGACGCAATCGGCTATGCTGCCTCGGATGAGCAACTCATCATGCATCCGCTCTTCGCTCGTCGAGGTCAGTTGGGTCACGGCAAGCAGTATCGGCCGTGTGCCGTCTTCGCGTGTCAGACCTCTCAGTGCTGCCTCCATCATCGCTTTGGTCCCTGCCGCGTGCAGGTTCACCATCTGCACATCCAGCCGCGAGAGCACCCTCATCGCTTTCTCTACCGTATTAGGGATGTCGTGCAACTTCAGATCCAAAAACACCGAATGGCCGCGCCGACGAATCTCCCGAACGATAGTCGGGCCCTCGGCGTAGTATAACTCCATGCCGATCTTCACGAACGGCTTCTCCTCCGTGAAACGGTCCAGAAAGGCGTACGTCGCTTCTGCGCTCGCAAAATCACACGCTATGATTACATCTCTTTTCATACAATCCCTATTATGTCCTGTAAGTGTTCTATCTTCAATTCTTTCATCACCGTCGGCAGTGCCTCTATAATCTCCCGGCACGCCTTGGGGTTTTGCAGACTCGCAGCCCCTATCTCTACGGCACTCGCGCCTGCCATCATCATCTCAATCACGTCCTCTGCTTTTGTCACTCCGCCGCAACCGATGATCGGTGTATCGGGGCACGCTTTATGCACCTGGTGTACCATCCTCAGCGCGATGGGGAACACTCCCGGTCCCGAATAACCGCCGTACGTATTGGCGAGAACCGGTTTGCGCCGTTTGATATCGATCCGCATGCCGAGTACCGTATTGATAAGACAAAGACCATCAGCGCCGGCTTCCACACATGCCCTCGCGATAGAAGCGATGTCCGTCACGTTCGGACTCAGTTTCATAAATACCGGTTTGCTCGTTACTGCCTTGACAGCCCGCGTCACCGCTGCTGCCGCTTCGGGATTCGTCCCAAAAGCCATGCCTCCGTTATGGACGTTCGGGCAGGAGATATTCACCTCCAGAATCGCTGCATCCGTCTCCTTATCTATTCGCTCACTTACGTACGCGTATTCGTCGATACTGAAGCCGCTGATGTTCGCAATGATCGGTCCCTTGTAGATGGCGCGTAAGGCCGGCATCTCATGGCGGATGACTTCCTCCACACCGGGGTTCTGCAACCCGACGGCATTCAGCATTCCTGCGCCGCCACACTCTGCGATACGCGGTAAAGCGTTGCCGTAACGCGCTTCACGCGTCGTGCCTTTTGTAGAGATAGCACCGAGGAGGTTCAGATCGAACCACTCGCTCATCTCCTGACCAAAACCACAGGTCCCGCTTGCCGGTATCACCGGGTTTTGCAATTTAATATGTCCTAATTTTATCTGCATTGAACACCGGTCCTTCTTTACATACTCGTTTGAAACCCTCTTTGGTCTCTATCGTGCAGCCGACGCATATTCCCACGCCGCAACCCATACGCTCCTCCATGCTGATCTGGCCGTTCGTGCCTATCGTCCGCAGGATGGCTTTGATCATCGGCAGCGGGCCACAAGCGTAATAATACGGAGCAGGCTTCTCTATCAAGTCGGTCACAACGCCTTTCTTGCCGTAGCTGCCATCCATCGTGCAGACCGTCGTTTCACATCCTAAGGCTCTAAACGCTTCTTCGCCAAATACTTCGCCTTTCGTATTAAATCCCATCACTACGCGGACTTTCTTTCCCATCTCACGCAGTTTCTTGGCGGCATAAATCAGCGGTGGTACTCCTACTCCGCCGCCTATCAGCAGCGCTTCGTTGCCGCATAGGCTCAAGTCATAGCCGTTGCCCAAGCCCGTAAGGAGATCGAGTTCTTCGCCGGCTTGCATAGCGGTCATGCGGTCTGTGCCTTGTCCGACAACCTTATAGATGATCGCCAGCTCGTCACCGTGGATATCGCTCACCGAGATCGGCCTGCGCAAAAACAGACCCGGTATCGCTATCTCCACGAATTGCCCCGGACGAATACCTTCCGTCTTGCCCCGTAGGATCATGCGATAGATTTTCTCCGCAATCCGTTCATTGCTCACTATATGCCAAACTCCTTTCAACTTTCAACTTTCAACTGTCAATTGTCAATTTCAAAAACGATGTTCCCACGAACTTCGTTTTTGACACATCTTCCATAGACTTCCCATCCTTCAAACGGCGTACTTTTGCCCATCGACACAAACTGCGCAGGGTCGATGGTATAATGTGCATCCAGATCGATCGTCACCCAGCTATCTTCCGCCAGTCCCGTTATCTCGCGTGCACGCGTGCTCATTAATTCTATAAGGCGTTCCATCGAGATCACGTCGTTTTTCACCAGATAGGTATATAGCAGTGGGAAGGCCGTCTCGATTCCCACAATCCCGAAAGCACTCTTCTCTAATCCGCGGCTCTTCTCCTCGGCACTATGCGGCGCATGGTCGGTGGCGATGACGTCTATCGTACCATCGATGATGCCTCCTATCAGCGCCATCTGGTCGGCTACCGAACGAATCGGCGGGTTCATCTTCCATCGTCCGTCCTCCTCGATCATACGGTCGTTGAGCAGCAGATAGTGCGGCGCGGTCTCACAGGTCACCGGGATCCCGTCCGCTTTTGCGTCCCGGATAAGTTGTACGCTCTCTTTGGTGGATATATGACAGATATGCAACCGGCATCCGGTCTCTGCACTCAGACGGATATTCCGCTCTATCTCGCGCCATTCGCTCTCCGAGCAGATACCCCGATGGCCATGCTTGCGGGCATACTCGCCGTCGTGGATATATCCGCCGCGCAGCAGACTGTTCACCTCACAATGCTCTACGATCATACTGTCCACCGCCGCAATCCGCCGCATCGCCTCGCGCATCAACCCCTCGTCCTGAATACCTCTGCCGTCATCCGAGAAACCTGCTACGTGCGCGCTCAATTCCTCTATATTAACGAGTTCACCCTCGCCTTTCTGGCCGAGGGTGATACTTGCGTACGGATGGACGCCAATGTGGCTGTCACGCGCAATAATGTCCATCTGAGCGCGCAGATGATCCATCGTATCGGGCGCAGGGTTCACATTAGGCATAGTGAACACATCACTGTAACCCGCACGCGCAGCCGCCTCACTCCCCGTGAGAATCGTCTCTTTATACGCGAAACCCGGCTCACGGAAATGCACATGCATATCCACGAAACCGGGTATTCGTATTTTTCCTAACAGACTCATTGTGATTTCTTACGTTTATACTTCTTTTCGAAGCAGTATCAAAAACCGAGTGCAAAGTTACAATTATTTTTTGACATTCGCAAGTTTTTTAGCAACAAAATCCTACAATTTTATTTTTGCTAACTTTACTTGACATTCCGCCGATTTTTCCGCCAAAAAAGAAAAAAATACGGAGATTCTTGCATATCTCAAAAAAAATCAGTATCTTTGCGCCGAATTTTACTTCGTATATTTAGGACCTAATGGATAAGATACGTAATTTTTGTATTATTGCTCACATCGATCACGGCAAATCGACCCTTGCGGATCGCATGTTGGAGATCACGCAGACTGTCGATGTGCGGCAGATGGAGAACCAGGTGTTGGACGACATGGATCTGGAGAAAGAGCGCGGTATAACCATCAAATCGCACGCCATCCAGATGCAGCATAAGGGTTATACCCTTAACCTCATTGATACTCCGGGGCACGTGGACTTCTCTTATGAAGTCTCGCGTTCTATAGCCGCCTGCGAGGGAGCGGTGCTTGTTGTCGATGCGACGCAGGGCGTGCAGGCGCAGACCATCTCCAACCTCTACATGGCGATTGAGCATGACCTCGAGATCATCCCGGTACTCAATAAATGCGACATGGACAACGCCATGCCCGAGCGCGTGGAAGACGAGATCGTCGATCTGTTAGGTTGCAAACGCGAGGAGATCCTCCGTTGTTCTGCCAAGACCGGAGAAGGCGTACCCGAGATCTTGGACGCCATCGTCGAGCGTATTCCTGCGCCCAAAGGCGACCCGAACGCGCCGCTCCAATGCCTTGTCTTCGACTCCGTCTTCAATTCTTTCCGCGGCATCATCGCCTATTTCAAAGTGGTCAACGGTACGATGCACACGGGCGACCAAGTGCGGTTTGTCAATACAGGCAAAGAGTATGACGCCGACGAGATAGGTATCCTCAAACTCGAGATGTCTCCGCGTAAGGAGATCTCTGCCGGTAACGTGGGATATATCATCTCCGGTATCAAGACCTCGACCGAAGTCAAAGTCGGTGATACCATCACCCACGTAGCGCGGCCGTGCGACAAAGCCATTGCCGGTTTCGAGGAAGCCAAACCGATGGTCTTCGCGGGTGTGTATCCCATTGAGTCCGAGGACTACGAGGATCTGCGCGCTTCGTTGGAGAAACTGCAACTGAATGATGCCTCCCTCACTTTCCAGCCGGAGTCCTCGATGGCGTTGGGTTTCGGTTTCCGCTGCGGGTTCTTAGGCTTGCTTCATATGGAGATCATCCAGGAGCGGCTCGATCGCGAGTTCGACATGGATGTCATCACCACCGTCCCGAACGTCTCGTATAACGTCTATACCAAGGACGGAGGCATGGTTGAGGTACATAACCCGGCCGGGATGCCTGATCTCACGGAGATCGACCGCATCGAGGAGCCCTATATCCGTGCATCGGTCATCACCACCGCCGACTATATCGGTCCGATCATGACCCTCTGTCTCGGCAAACGCGGCGAACTCGTCAAGCAGGAGTATATCTCCGGCAACCGCATGGAACTGCTCTTCGACATGCCTCTCGGCGAGATCGTCATCGATTTTTACGACAAACTCAAATCCATCTCCAAGGGTTACGCCTCCTTCGATTGGCACATGAACGGCTTCAGACCGTCCAACCTCGTCAAACTGGATATCCTCCTCAACGGCGAGCAGGTCGATGCGCTTTCTACCCTCACCCACCGCGACAATGCCGTCGATTTCGGTCGTCGTATGTGCGAGAAACTCAAGGAACTCCTTCCGCGTCAGCAGTTCGACATCGCTATCCAAGCCGCCATCGGTGCCAAGATCATCGCACGCGAGACTGTCAAGCAGGTGCGCAAAGATGTCCTCGCCAAGTGTTACGGCGGTGACGTCAGCCGTAAGCGCAAACTGCTCGAGAAACAGAAACGCGGTAAGAAGCGTATGAAGCAGATCGGTAACGTCGAAGTGCCGCAGAAAGCTTTCTTAGCAGTGCTTAAGTTGGATTAAGCATGTACATCCACCTGGATTGCAATAATTTCTTCGTGAGTTGCGAGCTGGTCTCGCGTCCGGAGTTAAAGGGTACGCCGGTGGTCGTTGCGAACAATAACGACAACAACGGCGGAATCATCCTTGCGCTCAATCAGGAAGCCAAAGCGGTGGGACTCAAGAGAGGCAATCCGATCTTTCAGGTAACGAAGATCATCGAGCAAAACAAAGTGACGGTGATTGACGTGCATCATCAGCTCTATCACGACGTCTCGCATCATATTATGGACGAAGTTCGCGAGACAGAGATGGTGCTCGATTTCGTGCAATACAGCGTGGACGAGTTCTTCGGGATGATGCCCGACGACGACCCCGTGCGGCTGCGCGAATATTTACAGAAGCTCAAAGACCTTATTCTTCGTAAGACGGATATTCCCGTTAGTTGTGGCGCAGGATTGAGTTATACGCTCGCCAAAACCGCCACGTGGTTTGCCAAACACTACCCTGCTTATCAGGGCATTTGTATCATGAGCGGCGAGCAGCGCGAGAAGGCTCTCTCAATGCTGGATATCAAGGATGTATGGGGCATCGGACGGCGGAGTTTCAAGCGGCTGGCGGAGTTAGGCATCCATACGGCCTTGGACTTTGCGAACCGGAAAGAGGCGTGGGTCAAACGGCTTTTCGGCGTGAACGGCGTGAGGACGTGGAAGGAGTTGAACGGAGTCCCGGCGATTACGATAGCCGGCCATGACCGCCAGAAGTCCATCATGTACAGCCGCACTTTTGCCCACATGACGAGCAGCAAAGAGGTGTTGATGCGGGAGTTGAGCAATTATGCTTCTTCGGCAGCACGGAGGATGCGGGAGCAACAATCCCTTTGCCAGACGGTGACGTTGTTTCTGGCGACTAACCGACACCGGCAGGATCTGGCGCAGTATTCGGCTGACGAGACTCTGCGTCTGAGCGCCGCAACGGATGACTCAACGCTGATCATCAAAGCCGTGGAGAAGCTCTTGGAGTCCCTCTTCCGGGAGAATTATCAGTACAAACAAGCCGGCGTCATTTTGGGACAGTTACAGAGCAACAAAAGTGTGCAACTGGACTTGTTTGCAATAAACGACCTCGACGAGAAAGAACGCCACAAACGGCTTATGCAGGCGATTGACGGCATTAACAAACGGTTCGGAAAGAACCATATTCATTTTGCCATACAAGGCTCGGAAGCGGATTTCAGCGACCAGCCGGCAGGATTTATGAGACCAAAGAAAGTTGAAAGTTAAAAACATATGAAAACTCACTTTGCATTAGTCACCGGCGCATCGTCGGGAATCGGATTAGAGTTCGCCAGGCAGTTAGCCCAACGGGGCTATAACCTGCTGATTGTCAGTAACGTTCCTCAGATCAACGACGCCGCAGAAGAGATCAAGAAGGGATTAGGGGATGAGAGGGTTAGCGGATTAGAGGTGATTCCGCTTGTCATGGACCTGAGCCGACAATCTTCCGCGCGCGAACTATATGATTACACGCACGCGCAGGCGATCGAGATCGAAGTGCTGGTCAATAACGCCGGCGTGTATCACGACCGCGACATCCTGGACGACAGTGAGGCTTTCACTTCGCTCATTCTCAACCTGCATATGTACACGCCGGCGATGTTGTGCTATCTCTTCGGGCAGGACATGCGCGAGTGGCGACACGGCTATATCCTCAACGTGTGCTCCGTGACGAGTAAGATCGTCGCACAACGTCTGGGTACATATGCCTCCACCAAATCGTTCCTTTCCGCCTTCACGCGGTCACTGCATATCGAGTTGCACGAGTACGGCGTACACGTGACGGATGTGAGCCCGGGAGCGGTGGATACAGGGCTTTTCTCCATTCCCCAATGGGTGACCAAAGCCGGCAAAGCCTTAGGCATCATCGCTTCGCCTCAGATGCTCGTTCGTCGGGCTTTGCGTGCGCTCTTTTGGGGATGCAGCAAAACAACAATACCCACCGTCTTCTGGCAGGTATTGTGCTTCATCATTCTGCTGATCCCCACGTGCGTATTGCGGTGGATTCGCAAGTTCGGCTGGTTTTAATCCAAGTAGTAATCGACGGTCGTTACGACGCGTACATGCTTGATCCAAGGCTGGTATTCATCGTTTTCGATGGAGAACTGGCCCTGGCTGGCGCGACGGATGGAACCCAGCGAACACTGTGCATCATCGGCGAACTTCTGCGCTACGGCACGTGCGTTCTGCGTTGCCTCTTCGATCATCGCAGGCTTCAGCTCCGGCAGACCGTTATACTGATAGTCCAAGTCCCATTTATTGGAGGTGACGATGATGCCCTCCTTGAGCAAGTCCGCCTCTTTGCCCTGGCTTGCTACCACCAGTTTGACCTTGTCGGTCGAGACGATGATGGACGTACGGAGCGTATATTTATACTCCGGACGATGGTCACCGTAGTAGTTCTCCCAGTTGTTATCCACAGAGATAGTACCTTGACGCAGGTCGCTCTCCTCAAAACCCAAAGACAGCAGATGTTGTTTCACTTTCTCAGAGACATTGCCGATCTGCTGATAGAGCGAGGGCAGGTCGTTGCCGTTCCATCCGAAAGAGAGCGGCCAAACGGCATAATCCGCTTCCACCTCACGGGTACTCAGACCCTTCACCGACACCGCGCGGTCTTTATCCGCATACTTGCTGATACCGCAGTAGATAAACAAGCCTCCGAGGCATAATCCCAGCGCAACTAATGCGCCCGCTAACATGTTATTTTTCATAATGTTTTGTTATTTGGTTAAAACTTGATTAGTGCTTTATTGGCAAATCCGTCGATATACATCTCCAGCGGTTGTTGGAGCCGCACATGGCGGACAAGATCGGTCTCCCCGATAGCCGGAATGGCGTCGAGGAGATCCTGGTTATAGGCGTCGGTCATGGGCCTTGCCCAAGGATCGACGTTGATGTAGCCGACATTGAAAGAGGTCATATTCTGGAAGAAATGGCTGCCCTGAGACGGCTCGATGCGGAAGTTCTCGAGCGAGCACTCGGCGATGGCTTTGGCTTCGCTGATATCGCCCCATTGCACAGGCACGCCAAGTGTCGGTATCTGCGATCCCCAGCGGCCGTAACCGATGAGGAGGTATTGCTTGCCTTCCTGCCGCATCTTATTGTTCCACTCGCGCAGCGTAGCCGCCATCTCTTGGGTCCGAAGGACGTCAAACGCCTCCTTTCGGAGGTAGATGATGTCCGTCACGTCGTCTGTCTTACCTATACCGAGCGCGTTGCCCGAACGCAAGAAAGCGCCGTTTTCATCGACCTTTTCCCACTCCACCTTCGCCGTCAGACTGTCCGCTGAAATGGGACGAATCTGCAGTACATGGAAGATCTGCGGATCATGCTCGAGGTTCACCGCAAACTCTATCTCCACCGGCGTCTTGATCTCCTCGCGCGCGATATCTAAAAGGCATTGGATGATCTCCGCCAAGGGGAAAGTGTTGAATTTGAGCTGCGGAGCGAAGGTGACGATACGCGGACCGTCCGGGTAGCAGGAATCGACGATGCGCATGTTCTCCCTGTCGTACGTCGAGGCGATGAGCTTGAGGGACTCAAACTGACCACATTCGTGTATCGGAATACGCTCCAAGTTCACGGCGTCATCGATGGAAGTCTTGAATCGCTCGGGGCTGAGAGAGAGCGCCAACATCGACTGCTGGGTCTCGCGCATGGCGAGATCGACCGTCGAGGTCTGCATCACGTTCTTCGGGTATTTGGGGCTGAAACGTAGCACTTGTTCGCCATCGACGACGGCTTTACCCAGACCATACGCAATCTTCACGATACCGTCTTCGGGTTTCTCTTTGCCCACCGGGTAGAAATTGATGCTGCGCGCCACGCCGGAGATAACCGGAAAATAGTAATTTCCTTCGATTTCACCGCATACTTCCTGCAGCACGATCGCCATCTTTTCTTCTGATGGCACGTTGCCCGTGGAGATGATATAACCTCTCGAAGCGGCGAAATAGACGGACGCGTAAACGGATTTGATGGCCTTGGAGAGCATCCGCAGCTGCTGGTCTTCGTTCTCCGTATGCGGGATCATGTACGTGCTATAGACGCCCGCAAAAGGCTGGTAATACGAGTCTTCGAGTTTGGAAGACGAACGAATGGCGAGCGGCCTTTTGGTAGCCCGGATAAAATGCCGCAAGGCTTCGCGGAGCTCCAAAGGCAGCGCAGACGCCACGAACTCCGAGAGGATCTCTTCGTCGCTCAGATCGGCGTTGATGACGTATTGAAGACCGTTATCATGGATGAACTGGTCGAAGAAATCCGTGGTGAGGATCATCGTTCGCGGCACGAGGACGCGGATGTTCTCCCATCGGTCAAAGAGGTCATGTTTCTGCAGGATATGATTGAGGAACGCCAGCCCGCGTCCCTTGCCTCCCATCGGACCGTTGCCGCAACGGGAGAAATAGATCGTGCTGTTATAGGTCTTGGGCGAATAGCGTGCTACGACGCCGAGCGCCTGATTGATGCGGTAGTCGTGGATCAGACGGATATTGGTCTGGCGGATGTTCTCGATGTCCGCATCGCTATGGATACTGAGTTTCTGTACCTCGCGGCCGATAGCAAACAAGCCGCGGGCAAAGAGCCATTTGGAGAGGTAGTTATTATCACTCAGACGGCGGAAAGCAGCCGATGAAATCGAGGATATTATACGTTCAAAGCCCTCCAGATCCGAGGCTCGGTCGATCTCTCTGCCGGTACGCGGGTCACGAGCGATGAAATCGCCGAAACCGAACTCCCGCTCGATATACTCGCTGACGTCCTGCGAGAGGGTCTTGGATTTCTTGACCACAAAGCCCACGTTCAGCTTTCTCGCGACAGAGCGCATCGATTCCTGCGAGGATTGCATGAGGAAGGGCATCGTGGGGTTATCTTCGCGGATGAGTCGGCATAGATCGACACCGGCGTCGAGTTTCTCGGCGGACGAAGGCTCGCCTTTATGCACCACAAATCCCACATCGGAGATGACGCCGATGATGTTCGCCCCGTAGCGGTTGTAGAGCTCGACGGCTTCGTCGTAACAAGTCGCCATCAGCACTTTCGGCCGGGCACGCTTGCGCAGGAGCTGCTGCTTCTCATTGAGCGCATCGCGGATGGCGATAGAGTTCTGCTGGAGAACGAGTTTGTAGAGCAAGGGCAGGTACGTCGAGTAGTACCGCACGGAGTCCTCCACCAGCATGATTGCTCTCACGCCCTCGTCGAGGATATCATGCTCGGCGTTGAGACGGTCCTCGATGAGCTTGATGATGGCGATAATGAGGTCGGTGGAGTTATTCCAGTTAAAGAGGTAATCGACCTTGCTCTTGTCCTGCTGCTCGAGGCGGCGGTGCACCTCTTTGCTGAAGGAGGAAAGAACGACTATCGGACATTCCGGGTATCGCTCTTTCGCCTCCGCAGCAAAATCCCACACTTCGCTTCCTCCGGCGCTATAGACGACCAGAATGAGGTCGAACGGCAGTTTCTTCGCCGCCTTGCGTTCGTCGATGATCGTTAACGCCTCGGGCGTCGTCTCTGCACGCGTGATGGACGGAGGATTGGAGAGGTTCAGCTCCGCATACTCCTGCGCGATCTGCACGTCAATACGACCGTCCTCCTCGAGTGCAAAACTATCGTAGTTGTTGCACACGAGTAGGATCCGCTTCACGCGCCTCTCCATGAGCGATGTGTAGTTGTTGGTTTCCATTTTATACTAAACCCTGCTCGACCATCGCATTGGCGACTTTCATGAAGCCGGCGATGTTGGCACCTTTGACGTAGTTGATATAGCCGTCCTCTTCGGTACCGTACTTGAGACAAGCGGCGTGGATATCCGCCATGATGGTACGCAGACGCTGATCCACCTCCTCTGCCGTCCATTTGAGACGCATCGAGTTCTGGGTCATCTCCAGACCGGAAGTAGCTACGCCGCCGGCGTTGGATGCCTTACCCGGGCTGTAGAGGATCTTCGCGCCCTGGAAGATAGCAATCGCTTCCGGTGTCGAAGGCATGTTCGCACCCTCGGTGACGCAGAAACATCCGTTTTTAACGAGGATTTCCGCGTCGGCTTTCTCGATCTCGTTCTGGGTAGCACACGGCATGGCGATGTCGCAAGGGATACGCCATGGACGTTCGTTCTCGAAGTATTTCGCCTGCGGGTACTTGGTCACGTACTCTTTGATACGTCCGCGGCGGACATTTTTGAGTTCGAAGATATAATTAAGTTTCTCTTCATTGAGACCTTCTTCGTCGTAGATAAAGCCGTTGGAATCGGACAAAGTGAGCACTTTGGCACCCAGTCGCATGGCTTTCTGTGCGGCAAACTGCGCTACGTTTCCGGCTCCGGAGATGCAGACACGCTTGCCCTCGAAAGACTCACCGCGGGTACCGAGCATGGCTTGAGCGAAATAGCAAGCGCCGTAACCCGTTGCTTCGGGACGCATGAGCGAACCGCCCCACATCTGACCTTTGCCCGTGAGGGTGCCGGTGAACTCGTCGCGGAGACGTTTGTACTGGCCGAACATAAAGCCGATCTCGCGGCCACCCACACCTATATCTCCGGCGGGAACGTCGGTGTCAGCGCCTATATGACGCTGCAACTCGGTCATGAAGGATTGGCAGAAACGCATCACCTCAGCGTCGGATTTGCCACGCGGAGAGAAGTCCGAACCACCCTTGGCGCCACCCATAGGCAGGGTCGTGAGGGCATTTTTGAATGTCTGCTCGAAAGCCAGGAACTTCATGATGGAGAGGTTCACGGACGCATGAAAACGGATACCGCCTTTGTACGGACCGATGGCCGAGTTCATCTGTACGCGGAAACCGCGGTTGATCTGCACTTCGCCCTGATCGTCCATCCACGGCACGCGGAACATGATCACTCGTTCGGGCTCGACGATGCGCTCCATCACCTTCTGCTCGCGCAGATAAGGATACGCCATGATCATCGGAGCTACCGACTCAACAACTTCTTTGACTGCCTGGTGAAACTCGTTTTCACCGGGGTTTTTCTGAATGAGGTCCGCCATGAAAGCGTCCACATACGCTTGGGTTTGTTTGTCCATTGTTGTACCTTAATTTAAATTGTAAGCAATTCACCTATCGAGGCAAATTAAATCCGGCTGCAAAGTTACAAAAAAATATTGATATACGCAAGCGCTCGCGCGATTTTTTTTTCTTTTTGAGCCCTATATAAACAAAAAGCGCTCCCCCATGAGTAAGGGGGAACGCTCCTTGGGCGGTTGTCAGCCGCTGGGATTAGCTGTGCGCCTGATCCCACTCTTGACCGCAGACGCGCCAGTACCACTGTTTCATGGTCTTTGCGCCGTTCGGCTCGTTCTTCTGCGCGATGAAGGTCTGCTGGTCGGTCGTGATCTTCGACAGGTCATGACTGCGCTCCTGGATCATCGCTGCCACGCCGATGAAGCGGTTACGGATCGCGTGCTCACGCTGCGTCAGCGGAGAGGTGCGCTTAACCGGTACACGGAGGTACAGACGGTTGCACTTGTTTGAGGTTGTTGCCGCGGTACGGTGCGTCGCGAGCAACATCTTCTCGCAGCTGTGCTGACCGCTCTTACCGGGTTTGGACAATGCGCCGGACACATGATCAATTCCGGCTGAATAAGTTACTGATGCCATAATAATTAAGGTTTTTTTAGTTTGATTGAACAATAGGTTTGATTTTGATTTAATCGAAAATGCGGCGGTTTCGGCCTACGCGGCCTTGAGCGTAATCTTCTTAATTCGCGTATTCATGCAAGCATGATACGCGCCTTAATAATCTTCCTCTTGTCCGGCTTGATAGCCGTCCGTCCGCCTTACAAAAATGCGCTAACGCTTACAAAAATTAAGAAAATCCATGCGGCTCAACAACTTAGGTCGTCCTAGGTCCCTATATCTTCCTATTCTCTCCCCCCTCTAGGGGGAGCCGGAGGGGTCTATTTTCTTTATTTTTGTGAGGGATGCAATCCCGTATTTTCGGATGCAGTCATTGTTGAGCCCTATCAAGGGTCTCAACGGCGGAATTGGTAGTTAGGGGGCGCTGCAAGCTCGCTTGTGAGCGCGCTCTAATTAGCAAGTACGCTCAAGGCCGCGTAGGCCAAAATGACTGCGCATTTTCGATTTCCCAAGTCAAAGGCCTTTCTTCGACGCGTCATAGCTTTCTACGGTCTTGGTTTGGATGACGACGGAGGTGTCGCCGCGTTGCCATGCCTCGCTTCGCGTGGTGACGGTCCGGGTGACGTTGCAGGAACTCAGTCCCAAGCCTGCCGCCAATGCCGTCAACGCCGCAATCAGCACGGAGATCACGATTTTGATAATCTCTTTCTTAGTCATAGTGGGTTAGGGTTAAAGGGTTAGCCGTTGATGGGATCGCCATTCTGGTCGTACTGACTGTTCAGCTTATGCATCGCATAGCCGAAGAGCGAGCCGATCTTCGTTTGGGATTTGTACTCTGCCTGCAGTTTGGCTTTCTCCGTCGGATCTGCCAAAATCGCTCGTACTGCAGCGACGACTTTCGCGAAACGTGCTTTCGCTGCGATCTGTGCGGCACTCGGTTCCTTGTCCGAGGGGTAGCAGAGTTTGCCGGTGAAGGTCTTACCGGTCTGTTTGTTCGTGCGGAAATACACATCGCTGTGCATGCATACCTTCTTCCGCATAGACTCAATCAGAGCCATAGGTTTAATTAAAGCCATTTTAGTTAGGGTTTAGGGTTGATAATGTTAATGTACACGCGTGGGATGAGAGTCCTTCCTTTTTGAGTTTCCGGGACTGAGAAGGAAACGATAAACGCCCCGAGAAACTCATTATCTTATCTCTCAAATCCAGTGCAAAATTACTAAAAATCCGCGACTTGTGCAACTATTTCCCTTCGCAAACCTCATTGTGATGAGTTTTACGTGAGGTCGCAGCCGGCATAGTCGCTGAGGTCAATCACCTCGACCCGGTATAGCCAGTCGCGTGCCTCCAAGGCATGCCGGTATTTGGCACCATACTTGCGGAATTTCTTCCATCCGTACAGGAGGATGTTCAGCCCCTCCATGCCGCCTTCCGCACACTCCACACGCGCCTCCAGCTGCGCTGCCAGCTCCGCTTTACTGATTTTCTGCATCATAGGCTTTCGTAGCAATTTTCCACAGTTGCTTTCTGCTTTTCTTGGAGCCTTCTGCCTTCATCTGCATGACCATCTTGGCGATCTCGCTAAACCGCTTCCGCTGCCGTACCATCGCTTCGCTCGCAGGTCTCTTGACTCTTGACTTTTGCCTTTCGTCCTTTACCTGGTGCATGTACACCTTCCCTGTCGCCTTCATCGTCCTGAAGCAACAGTTCCCTACGCGTCCCGATATGGACGCAATCCCTGACATCATTGTGATCTTTGCCATTTTCTTTTTTCCTTTCTTTTAATGGTTTATTACTTTTTCTGTTCCCCGCGGTATTCCGCGGTTTTCTTTCTTCTGTTCCAAGGCATCGGATGCCGGCTTTCCTTTTCGTTCATTGTGCCGCCTGAGAGGCGGCGTTTTCCTTTCTTCGTATGTCCATTCCCCGGCATTCAATGCCGGCTTTTCTCTGTGCATTTTTCGCGCATCATTGCGCGAACCTCCGCCCCTCGGTGTCCTGTGTCCGCGAGTTTCGCGAGCGGGTTTGTCCTTCGTTTATTAGCCCCGCATTGCATGCGGGTTTTCTTTCTTGGCAGTTACGCCGGATTTAATCCGGCATCTGGAACCTGCTTAGGGTTGTTTACCTGCCGGTGGTTCCCCGCATACTTCGCCGCAAACTTCTCGCGCGCGGCCTTCCGTGCGGGCGTATCCTTCCATTTAGTCGGACATCGTTGCACAATCTGCTGTCCTCTGTACTGACGGAAATAGTACCCGTCCTGCTTTAGTTTTCCTCTCAATCTCTCAATCGGAATAATCAGTTCTACTTTCATATTGTGTATCTGTTTATTAGTTTATCTGTTTATTGGTTTATTAGCCTCTTGTTAGCCTCTTCCACCGTTCGCATCTCGTTCGCATTACGGACATCTACGTCCCGTCCTTTCTTCGTATGTTCTGTTCCTCGCGGTATTCCGCGGTTTTCTTTCTTCTGTTCCCCGGCATTCAATGCCGGCCTTTCTCTGTGCATTTTTCGCGCATCATTGCGCGAACCTCTCCGCCCCTCGGTGTCCTGTGCGCGCGAGTTTCGCGAGCGCGTTTGTCCTTCGTTTATTAGCCCCGCATTGCATGCGGGTTTTCTTTCTTGTCCATTCCCCGGCATTGAATGCCGGCTTTTTAGGGCTGACCAGCTGACCGGCTGACCAGTTCCTTATTATAACCTCACACACGCGTGTGTGTATAGTTTAAGAAAACAACTGGTCATCTGGTCATCTGGTCTATTCTTTTTTATTTCTGTTGGCATTGACCTCATCTAAGGTACGTTCATATACGATCCATCCTCTAGTCCTTTGTTCTCCTCTACGTACGTCGCGATACCCGGCTTTCTTGAGGAGCATACCAAGGCGGTTGAGGGGCATCGGCTTCTTGATGGAGCCCCAGGAGACGAGCTTGTCGGAGATCTCGGCGGTGGTCATGAACCGGCCTTCGCCGGCACGGGGGATGTCGAAATAGACGGCGAGGAGCTGCTCCTCGTTCTCCTGCGCACGGAAGTCATCGTTATGCGCCTCAAGGAGATCGATGTCGTCGAGGTCGAACCAGTACCGGAAGCCCAAGTCGATGAGGTACTTCGCCTGCGCGTAGATCTGCTCGTACGGGAGGGAGATATAGAAGGGGTTGAGGATGCTCTGCGCCTGGAAGGGCAGCCATCGGCGGTTGCCGGTGATGTCGGTCAGGAACTCCTGTTTGTTGCCGGACGCACAGAACGACGCGAGCCTTATCCGCCGCTCCTTGGTATAGCCGTAGGCGGCACGCTCGGAGATGTCCGAGGCGGTGATGACGGACTTCATGACGTTCAGCTCGCGCGGCCCCATGGCGTCTATCTCGTCCAGGGCGATGAGTCCGTACTCGGCGATACGCAGCCGCTCGTCTTTGTTGAGCTGGGTACTGTTCGCCATCTTACATCCGTAGGCACGCAGTTCCGGCGGCAGGAGATGTTCCAGCCACGTGGTCTTGAAGATCCCCTGCTTGCCGACGAGGACGAGCACCTGCTGGTTCACCACCTCGTCGCTGAGCCACGACGCCACCATCGCCACGAACCATTTCCGGAAGCATGTCACCCAGAGCTTCTGCTCTTCTTCGCCGCCGGCGACGGTCACACGGCTCGCGAGCCATGCTATCCAGTCGGGTTGGTCGGTGGTGTACGGCCGGCAGTTGAGCACGTACTCGCGCAGCGGATGGACGTCGGGGATGCGATGGGACTGCAGCACCGCCAGCACCTCTTTGGCGGCGATGCTCAACCCGCTCTCCGCCGAGCAGTCGCAGACGATATCATTCACATCCGCCGTCGTGATATCCCGCCAGCCCGTAACCTGTAACCCGTCCCCCATCACCGCGATCTGCACTTTGTTACTCACCACATCGTGCCGCAGCCGCCCGGATGCCACGTAGTTCTCATAGATGTAGGTACATACGATTTCTTGTCTATTTGCCATAATTCTTCGAATTTTGATGCAAAGGTACGGAAAATTTTCTCAATAAAAGTCTATTTTTTAGACTTAGAATTGTTGTTTTTTTGTTATGAAGTAGGCGGAAAGTAAAAAAATCTACACTTTTTTACCTCAAAATTTGGATATTTCAAATAAAAGTAGTACTTTTGCAACGTCAAAAGGTCGAAAATGTGTAGTGAAACACAATTCCTAAGTCTTGGAAAATGTGTATTGAAATGCACTTTTGTGGTCCTGGAAAATGTGTATGATAGATCATGAAACGTAAGATTTACAGCCAGTTATTAGATTGGAAAAACACCCGAAAAGGAGAGGTGGCACTATTGATTGAAGGTGCGAGACGTATAGGCAAGAGCTATATCGTTGAGGAATTTGCCAAAAACGAATATACCTCTTATATTCTCCTTGATTTCAACCAAGTCAGTAATCGAGTAAAAAAATGGTTTGATGATTACATTGAGGATTTGGATACTTTTTTCGAATTATTAGAGCAGCATTATCATGTTAAATTAGTGCCTCGTCAGTCAGTGATCATCTTTGACGAGGTGCAATTATGCCCACGAGCACGTGCAGCTATCAAATATCTGGTAGCCGATGGGCGATACGATTATCTGGAGACAGGTTCGCTCATCAGCATCAAGCGCAATGTCAAGAATATTGTTATACCCTCGGAGGAACGCGCTATTGAGATGTATCCTATGGATTTTGAAGAGTTCCTTTGGGCAATGGGGAACGAAACGCTGATGCCGTTTATAGAGCAACATTTCACTACCGGTGCTCCCCTAAAAGATATTCATCGCGAGGCTATGGATATGTTCCGGCGGTATATGATTGTAGGAGGTATGCCGCAAGCAGTGGAGAAATATGTTCAAACACATGATTTGGAGCAAGTTGATACTGTTAAACGCGACATTCTAAGCATCTATCGCAACGACATCCGCAAGTATGCCGGAAGGCTGGCGATGAAAGTAGAGAGCGTGTTTGACGAGATACCATCTCAGTTACAGCGCAACGAGAGAAAGTTCCGCTTGGCAGACCTTAAAAAAGATGCTCGTATGCGTGATTATGAAACGGCATTTATGTGGCTTAGTGATGCAAAGATTGTCAACTGCTGTTACAATACTACAGCTCCAAATATCGGTCTGAAGCTGAATATGGAGCGTACAACGCTCAAATGTTACATGGCAGATACCGGTCTTCTAATCTCGCACGCCTTCGATGAGAAGCGAATCGTCAGTGACGAATTATACCGCAAGTTGCTTATAGATAAGCTGGAGGTGAATGCCGGTATGTTGATAGAGAATATTGTAGCACAGATGTTGGTGGCAGCCGGGCATAAATTATATTTCTATTCCAACGCCGATAAAGAGGATGCCAATAATCGTATGGAGATTGATTTTCTGATTCGCAAGGACACAGTCACGTCGCGTCATAACATCATTCCAATAGAAGCCAAATCGTCATCAGGATATACGATTACATCCTTGCAGAAATGC
>DFHS01000013.1:0-23494 GCA_002372695.1 Bacteroidales bacterium UBA3717 | reverse complement strand
CAAAAAATATTTTAAATATACAACACCTAAACCATAGGATCACCATAAGATGACCATAGGATCACCATAGGATGAGACCCCTGTTTTGTCATTTTTGCTACATTTACTATATATACGTAGTATATATACTTTTTTTTGTTATTTTTTATTTGCATATATCATTTTTTTTTTGTAATTTTGCAGCCGATTTTGAAAAGATAGCGCCTCAGGCGCAGAAAGAGGATGGATTTGACTGCTTGCAACCTCGTAAAAAAATGCTAAAAAGAGTCGAAAGTCGAAAGACAAGAGACAAGAGTTAAAGCAGCCTTGTGGCTGCTTTTTTTGGGGGAAAATAATAATTAAAACAACAACGATATGCATTATTTATTTACCAGTGAATCGGTGTCGGAAGGACACCCGGATAAAGTGAGCGACCAGATCTCGGACGCGATCTTGGATAATATGTTGGCGCAGGACGAGCATGCGCACGTAGCGTGCGAGACGCTCTGTACCACCGGACAAGTGGTCATCGCCGGCGAAGTGAGTTGTAAAGGATGGGTAGATATCCAGCAGATTGTCCGTAAGACCATCGCAGAGATCGGTTACACGAAGGCGGAGTATAAGTTCGAGGCGGAGAGTTGCGGCATCCTGACTGCCCTGCACGCGCAAAGCCAGGATATCAATATGGGCGTGAGCCGAGAGGT
Organism: Bacteroidales bacterium UBA3717; assembly: GCA_002372695.1. Classification (GTDB taxonomy): domain Bacteria; phylum Bacteroidota; class Bacteroidia; order Bacteroidales; family Paludibacteraceae; genus Colicola. Next base: position 22,811 of record DFHS01000013.1, on the reverse strand, counting down.
AGCGGAGGAACAAGGTGCCGGCGACCAGGGCATGATGTTCGGTTACGCGACGGACGAGACGGATAACTTCATGCCCTTGACGCTGGACTTGGCGCATACCTTAGTTTATACGCTTGCGCGTATCCGCAAGGAAGGCAAACAAATGCTTTACCTCCGCCCGGACAGCAAGAGCCAGGTGACCATCGAATATGACGAGCAGAACCGCCCGGTACGTATCGACACCATCGTTTTATCCACCCAACACGACGAAGGCGTTACGCCGGAGATGATCAAGAGAGATATCATCGAGATCCTCCTGCCGCGCGTAGCGACGCGTGACAGCCGTTACGGACATCTGCTCCATGACTTCCTGGAGGACAAGAACGCGAAACTTTTGGTGAACCCGACGGGAAACTTCGTCATCGGCGGTCCTCACGGCGACACGGGTCTGACGGGCCGAAAGATCATCGTCGATACGTACGGCGGTCGCGGCGCTCACGGCGGTGGTGCGTTCAGCGGCAAGGACCCGTCGAAGGTCGATCGCTCGGCAGCCTACGCAGCGCGATGGATCGCCAAGCACCTGGTAGCAGCCGGCGTAGCGCACGAGGCGCTGGTACAAGTGAGCTACGCCATCGGCGTAGCCGAGCCCGTTTCCCTCTACGTCAACACCTACGGAACGGCGCAGGTCAAAGCAAGCGATGCGGAGATCGCGCAGAAAGTGAGCGAGCTGTTTGACCTCCGTCCGGCAGCCATCATCCGCGACCTGAAGCTGACGCAACCGATATACGAAGAGACCGCCAAGTACGGTCATGTAGGCCGCACGAACGAGGTAGTGAAGAAGACCTTCTTCGACGCCGACGGTAAGAGTTTTGAACGCGAAGTAGAGTTATTTACATGGGAGAAATTGGATCGATTAGACGCCGTAAAGGCCAAGTTTGGCTTGTAATAGCGATCGTGGTGCTGTCGCTGATTATTGATCAGGCGATCAAGCTCTATATCGCTACGCATTTTGCATTAGGCGAGAGCCACGAGGTAACCTCGTGGTTCTGGCTGTGTTTCGTGGAGAACAACGGCATGGCGTTCGGCATCGAGTGGTTCTCGAAATTAGCGCTGACGCTCTTTCGGCTCTTGGCGGTAGGTCTGCTCGGATGGTACATCCACACGCTGATCCACCGGCATCACGCCAAGACCGGCTATATTGCCACCATCGCCTTCATCATCGCCGGCGCGTTAGGAAACATCATCGATTGCGTGTTCTACGGCAAGCTCTTCGGTTACGCAGGCTGGTTCTACGGGAAGGTGGTAGATATGTTCTACTTCCCGCTCATCCGAAACAGCGCGGGCGAGGTGCTGTTCTTTAGGCCGGTGTTTAACTTCGCCGATAGCTGCATCACCTGCGCCGTAGCGGTGATACTGCTGTTTTACATGAAGGAGATTAATAAAAACTAGGTAGACCTAGGATTACCTAGGATTACCTAGGTTGACCTAGGATGACCTAAGATTATGATGAAACGCCATCTATACATAGTTTTGCTTGTGGTAGCGGTCTTATCGACCGGTTGCCGTCCGAGGGGTATCATGCACTCGGGAAAGATGCGGGATGTGTTGGTCGATCTGCATAAGACCGACGCGTTGCTGCAGATGGCGGGTCAGCAGAATATCCCCATCGAGGAGAAGAACCTGTACTACGCGCAGGTGCTGAAGAAACACGGCATCACCCAGGCGCAGTTCGACTCGTCCATCGTGTGGTACACGGCGCACCCGCAACTCTTCGATAAGATCTACCCCAGAGTGATGGCAGAGCTTAAAGACGAAGAAACCCGTTTCCTGGAGGAAAACGGGTTAGCGTTCGCAGATACGGATGAGTCGGTGAGCGATACGATCGCTCTGCCGGCGTTCCGCAAGGCGGATCTGGACAGTGTCCTTTGGGTCACTCGTCACGGCTTGCCGACAAGCTGGCAGCCTTTAGTGCATGATCTTGAAGATGAGTTCTTTCCACAAGTCGGGGTCCTTCGCTGAGGGGTTATTGATACCCTTTAGACGCGCGTCGGTATCCCGCAGATAGCCGATGATAAGGAAGACTTTTCCCGCAGGGTAGCGCTTCGCTGCCGCCTCATAATCCCGTACGAAATAGGGGTTGATCCCCAACTCTTTCGCCACGACCGCCGGGGCTTTTACCGGCATGTAATGATACATCAACAGATTCGAGAAGAAGGTATATAACGGCGCTATCTCCCGAATCATCGGATGGTCTTTCGAGCCGCCGAAATACTGCGCAATACGGTTGGCTTTGGCTACATCGCCGCGAATCAACGCCGCCTGCAGCTCCATAATATTATAATCCTTCGAGATACCTATATTCCGCTCCACGAGGGCAGCATCAATCGTGTTGACGCCTTCGGGTCGTCCGTCGATGAGTTTCTGCAACGCGCCGACGATCGCAGAGAGGTCGGTACCGAGATGGTCCGCCAAAAGCGGAGCGATACGAGGGTCGATCTTCAGTGTTCCGCCGTTGGATGCATTATAGTCGGCGATATAGGCGTTGATCCATTTCTCCACCTCGTAGTCGCGAAGCTTGTCCGATTGCAGCCATACGACCTGCGGGTGGTCGGTCAACTTCTTCCATACCCCCTGCCGTTTGTCGGGTTTGCCGTTATAGCAGATGACAAGTACGGTCTGGGGCATGATGACGGAGAGGTACGCCTCTAACGCGTCCCATTTCTTGATCGCCTGCGCTTCGCGCACGATGACGACCTTGCGTCCTCCCATCATCGCAAAACCCCGTGCGGCACCGATGACCGGGGAGATATCAAAGCCCGGGAGGTCACGGCCGTAGAGGACCTGCTGGTCAAACTCCCGCGCCATCGGCTCCAAGGCATTCTCCGCAATAAACGAATACACCCGGTCGGTGTAATAAGGTTCTTCGCCGCAAAGGATATAGATCGGCGCATACGTGCCCGCCTCAAGCGAGCGCATGATATCATTGAATTTCTGAATCATCGGTCGTTAGTAGTTGGTCATTAGTCGTTGGTATATAAATCATGTATTTGTATTTCTTTCGGTTGATCTCCCGATAACCTTCTTCGCGCAACATGTTCTCCATCGCAGACTGCGTATTCTTATAGGTGGGCTTGGTTCGGAATCCGGGCGCAAAAGAGCAAAAGACAATAGGCTGCTCTTCGCGGATGATATCTCTGTACTTAGCGGTATAAACGGAGTCGAAGATATTCGACCAAAACTCATTAAACCGCGCCGCCTCACATCCCGTGACAGCACGCATGCGATGCATGTCTTCTCCCAAAGCCAGGACTTGTACCGGGGAATCACTTGTGAGGGAGTCAAAATCCTGAATATATTGGTTCAGCCGACGCTCATCATACTCCTGCACTCGGATTCCATCATACGGGGCGACGGACGAGACAACCGTGGCTTTTGAGAGGTTATAATTGCCGATAGAGTTCACATAAAAACGTACCATCGTAGCCGCTGTCAGACCAACCAATACAGGAAAGAGATACGCACGTATCTTCGACTCGTAAGCCCCCGCCGCTACCGGCAGTAGGCAAAGCGAGATAGGGAAGAGTTTGAGCCATGCCGTATCGGTACCTAAACTCGCCACAATACATATCGCAGCTCCGAAAAGCAGCTCCTTACGCTTCGTCATCACCGCCAACATGAGACAGCCCACGGAGATGAGGTACGTCAAATCGAAGTTATACCACTGGTGAGTTGGTGTCACAAAAGTGACATAATAGTATAGTCCTGCGCCGACGAAGATGCCGAGAAGGGGAGTCAGGAATGATGGATTGATCCGCAGCTTCGCTGTTAAATGAGCCGCAGCAGAGCTGCTTAATGATGGTATCGCCAACACGCCGAGCCACATAAGGACATAACCGAAAACCTTGCCTCCGTTCTCCCATAGTTTGGTAACCATCACCTCTACTCCATGACTTCCCATTGAGGGATCGAGAGGAGCCGGCGTGAGGAAGAGCGCACCAAATAGGTAAAAAACACCTGCCGTTAGAGCAGCAATGGGAATATACCAAAGGCTTTTCTTCTTCCACAGTGGAAGGAGCACCAAAAGCGCCAGAATATTCGGAAAACGCGCAGCTATAGCAAGGCCTAAGACAATCGGCGATTGCGTTACCCACAGGGCGGACAAAAGGAGTACAGAGAGCGTGCCGGGACTGTACTCTTGGAAGGCGCCGTAGCCCATGAGGCCAAAAGCGAGCGCAAGCCAATGGAGGTTGCTTCTCCTTCCCTCACGGTCCTGCAAGGCGCAGTATGGCAGAGCGATAGCTGCCGTCGTACAGAGCCATCCAAGGATGCGCAGCGGCAACAGGTGCGCCCCGAAAAGCCGCACAAACAAACCGCCCGTCAGCAGCGTACCCACCGTCATCCATCCACCCTTGAGCGTCTCATATCGATATAGCCAGAAACAAGGGTCCTGCGGATTGCCGAAACCGGCAAAGACGTACCATAGTGACCACCCGACGGCGAAGATCAGGAGGATTATTGAAAATATGTATCGATAAGATCGCATATATGGTTCACTTCTCCAATCGTCAGATCATAGAACAACGGCAACCTCACCAGACAATCTGCGTAACGGTCACATTGCGGGAGCGCACGGCCGTCGTGTCTGGACTTATAGTACTCGCTGGAATGGAGGCTCAAATAGTGGAATACCGCCCCTACTCCATTCTCCTTGAGGTACTTGATAAACGCCGTGCGTGCCTCCAAGGACGGCAGGACGATATAGAACATGTGGGCATTATTCGTCGCATACGAAGGGATGTCGGGCAGCGTGAAAGCTCCCATTGCCGCTATCGGTGCGAGCCGCTCGTAGTAGGTGTTCCACAGGGCTTTGCGTTTCGATTGAATATCGTCGATATTCTCCAGTTGCGCCCAGAGGAACGCAGCGTTCACCTCGCTGGGCAGGAAGGACGAACCCATATCTACCCATCCGTATTTATTCACCTCACCGCGGAAGAACTCCGCGCGGTTGGTACCCTTCTCCCAGATGATCTCCGCCCGGCGCACGAAACGCTCGTCGTTCACGACCAGGAGACCTCCTTCGCCGCCGGCGGTCACGTTCTTCGTCTCATGGAAAGAGAATGCCGCGAGATGGCCGATGCCGCCAAGGGGAGATGTTTGATGTGTGATGTTTGATGTGTAGTAGGAGTCGATGGCTTGGGCAGCATCTTCGACGACGAGGAGGTGGTGCTTCTCGGCAACCGTCATGATGGCATCCATATCGCACGCCACGCCGGCATAATGCACCGGGACGATGACTTTGGTACGGGGCGTGATAAGCGCCTCTAAGGTCCCGGCATCGAGGTTAGGGTTACGTTGCATCGAGTCCGCGAAGACCACTTTCGCTCCCTCGCGAAGGAAAGCCAGCGCCGTAGAGACGAAGGTATAAGAAGGCACGATCACTTCATCGCCGGGCTTCAAGTCACACAACATGGCGCACATCTCCAATGCATCGGTACCGGAGGTGGTGAGCAAGGTCTTACGAAAACCGTACCGCTCTTCAAACCACGCCTGGCAGCGCTTGGTGAACTTGCCGTTACCGGACAACTTACCGGCAAAGACCGCTTCGTACATGTAATGGGCTTCTTTGCCCGTGAGATGAGGTTGATTAAAATTTATCATAAGAAAAATACAATTACTCCAACAATAATAATTCCGATAGCTACCATCTTACGCCGCGTGATGGGCTCTTTGAATATCCACCACGCTCCCAGCGGAATCAGGAGATAGTTGATACACTCGATGATGCTGACCTCCTGCGCCAAGACGCCGATATGAATCGCCCAGAGATTGATCAGCAGGCTAAGCACCATAATGCTATAGCCGGAGATGACCCATATATTGATATATTCACGCCACCAGGACGCGTACCGCTGCTGCGCGCTGCGCTTGAGCATCATCTGGCTCGCAACTCCCATAAGGGTACTTATTACGACTAAGAGATATCCCATAATTATGCCTTGGCGTATAGGGCGATGCCCACCACGATGATACCCGTTCCGATCATCTTCATCGGCGTGATCGGTTCGCCGAAACACAGGTACAAGAGCAGCATGATGAAGATCAGGCTCACGCCCTTGAACATATAAGCGGTGCCGAGATCGATGCGTTTGAGGATCTGCTGCCATACGACGGCATAAATGCCGAGCGTAAGGATGAGCCCCGCAAAACCCATGCACCAGAAGAGCGTCAAGGGCTCCTGCAAGCCCGTATATTTGAGGATCACAGAGATACTGGCGTAAAACAAGTACACCAAGATGAGGGTGATATATTGCTTCGTCTTACTCATGGGGCATGGTCTTAATGGGTTTAGCGGGATTGCCCGCGACGAGGGTGTAGTCATCGACATCATGCGTCACGATAGCACCGGCAGCCACCACAGCACCTTTGCCGATACGCGAGCAGGAGGGCAGGATGGTCACGTTACTGCCGATATAGGCTTTGTCAGCAATCTCCAGCGAGGTCTGCTCCGTGGGGTTAACACCCGTACGACGCAGCTCTTGGATGTCATGGCAATGGGTGATGATATGCGTCCCTTGCAGGATCCACACCTCGTCGCCGATGGTCAGATGACCCGTGTAGTCCAGCAGCACGTCGTGGCTGATGAACACGTTCTTGCCGATGGAGATAGATCCCGTGAGTTGACGGTGCTCGCGGTCGATAAACACCCGATGACCTACGTGCAGACCTTCTCCGGCATGGAAGAGCCGGCGGTACTTACTATCCCGCCACTGCAGACCGATAGGCAGGTCGAACCACGGGCTCATCACCAGCCGTTGCCCCACCATACGGTGGAGCTGCTCTAAATTATATCGCCTATTAGCGTTCATACTATCTCTCCGATCATGAATTTAGGCCGCTGCTTGGTCTCGAGGAAGATGCGGCCGATATACTCTCCCAAGATACCGAGGAACGCGAAGTTCAGGCCGAAGAGGAACAACATCAGTACCATCATCGAGGTCCAACCGGCAACGACGTTTCCGACTAACTTATAGATCACCAGCGCCAAGGCGGCGACCATACTCCCTATACAAAGAAAGGCGCCCATGTACGTCACCATACGGATGGGGAACATCGAGAAAGAGAAGATGCGGGCGAAAGTGAGCGCCAGCATTTTCGAGAGGTTATAACCGCTCTTGCCTGCAAACCGTGCGTCCCGTTTGAGAGGTACGGCCACGTAGCGGCTGCCGATATAATAGAGCAGGCTGACCGTCGTGGCGGTCTTCTCTGGGAAGTTACGCAGCTCCTCCACGACGCTCTTCTTCATCACCCGGAAGATCCCCAGCCGCGGTACCGTATGGATCTCCGTGATCGTGTTGCTGACGCGTTGGAAGAGGCGCGAGACGGCGAGTTTCATGCGGCTGTCTTTGCGTTCCTCCCACTGCGCTATCGCCATCATCGCCTGAGGATCCGCGAGCAGCGCATCAATAAGCGTCGGGATATCTTCCGGACGGTCCTGGAGGTCGCTGTCCATGAGCACAATCAGGTCGTTGGACGTCAACGAGAGCCCGGCAGCGATAGCACTCTGCTGACCGAAATTACGGCTCAGCCGCACCGCCCGCACGTGCTCGTTGGCTTGGCGAACCTGTAACATCTCTTCCCACGAGTGGTCACGGCTACCATCATCGACAAGGATGAGCTCGTAACGATCGGTGATCGCCTCCAACACCGGACGCAGCCGGCGGTGTAACTCGGCGATGACCTCTTGGTCGTTGTAAATCGGCACGACGACCGATATAGATTGCGTATATTTCATTGTTTATTCGTTTTTTTGGATTTCTACAAAGGGGAAAGATGCTATCTGCTCGTCAAACACTCTCTTCAGCCCCTCCATCGTCTCTCCGCGCATGACCACGTGTCCGATGCGGTCATAGGCGGTGCGGAAAGCGTGTACCTCTTCGCCTACCTCCGGATAAACGCAACAATCCGTTACCTCCGGCATCGACGGTACATGACAAGCCTTCACGATGCCGCTTCTCGTCACGTACGGCGTGAAGACCAGAGCCGGATGCAGGGTCTCCCTTCTCATCGACGGCAGACTCAGCCCGCAAGCCCCGCGGAGGAGGTAATCGTAATAATTCATGCCGTAACACTCGCTCACCAGCTCGGGCAGGCAGGTAGCACCGGCACGTGCACCGATCTCCAGGACGTACACCTGACCCTCATGCAGGATAAAATCCGCATTGATGGCGCAGTTATCTATCTCCAGCGCTTTGATACAACGGCACAACTGCTCAGCGGCATCTTTTTCCAGTCCCTTGAACTCCGTCATCGCCGGTGCATAATGACCGACCGGCACGCCGCTCTCTCCATGATAAACGATATCGCCATGGAGCATGACAAACTGCAACTCTCCGTGCGAGACGTACGCTTGCGCCCCGAACTCTTCTCCGTCGATATACTTCTCGAGGACGAGATACGGATGATGGGTCAAGCCCTGCACTTCCTCAAAAGCTTTCTTGAGTGCTTCTTCGTCCTTACAGATGACCACGCCCTTGCTGCCGCTCCCATCGACAATCTTCAGCACCACCGGGTAACCGATTTCCTTAGCCGCAGCCCATGCACCAGCTTCATCCCGTACCTCGCGATACGCGGCGGTACGCACTCCTTGACGCGCAAAAGCCTCTTTCATCAACAGCTTGTCACTCGCCACGACGGAGGATTGATAGCCCGGTCCCGGCAGCCCTAACGCGTCCACCACCTTACCGATGGTCGGCAGGATGAAATCCGAGCCGCAGCCCACGATACCGTCTATATGCTCCTCTCTCGCCACGCGGATGACCGTCTCGGCATCCATGATATCTACGTTGTACCACCGGCTCGCATAGTGATAACCGGGGAAGTCTCCGGGCCATCCCATGACGAGCACCCGGCAGCTGGCTTCTCGTCCGGCGCGGATCAACGGCAGCTGATACCTTCCGCCGCCGAGCACCATGACCGTCTTACCCCGCAGGGTCTCGAAACGTCCGTGCTCGCTTTGATACAGGAAATAGCCGCTTCGATCGGCGCTGCAGGTGAGTGGACGTAACTCGCTATCGGTCTGCTCCGCCGCGACAATCTCCTTATACTCTTTCGCGTGGGCGATATACGGCAGTACCTCCGGCGTCTCGCCGCTGAGGAAATACACGCCGGCGTGCGCTATCTGTCGGGGCTGAGGATGAATCGTCTCGCCTAATGCCACTTCAATCACGCCTTTTAGGAAGTCATAACCGGTACTGAGTTGCACGAGGTCGGAACCGATGAAGTCTCCGCCCATGCGCCCTCCTATCTCCATGACGACGATACGGCCGTTAAGGGTGATCTTATACTCCGAATGGCTGGCACCCGAAGTGAGCCCGAGAGCATCCAACGCCCGTTTGGTGATCTCAAAGATCCGTGCTTGTGTCTCGCACGGCAAGTCAGACGGCTGATGGTGCGCCAACTCAACGAAATGCGGTGCGTTCGTAGTCGTCTTATCGGTAATCTGCAGGGCATAGTGAACACCCTGGCACGAGATCATCTCCACGCTTATCTCTCTTCCCTCGATAAACTCCTCCACGAGTGCTTCGTGCGCCATCGAGGTCTCCTGCGCCTTGTCTATAGCGGGTTGGAGGTCTTCCCATCGCTCCACTTTCGTCACCCCAAGACTCCCGCTGCGGTCGGTCGGTTTGACAATCAGCGGCAGCGTTAACCCGTTCACCGTTAACCCTTCACCCTTCACCGTTACTTCATACCCCGGGCAATCGACGCCGGCAGCACTCAGAGCGTCCCGCATGGCATGTTTGTCATGCGCCCGAAGCGCCGCCTCGTAGCTGTTTCCCGCCAGCCCCATCGCTTGCGCCACGTAGGCAACCGTTGGAGCCGCCACATCGCTCGCGATGGTGCAGATACCATCGATATGCTCCTTCCGGCAGATGGCTAAGATCTCTTCCTTCTCGGTGATCGAGACGGGGTAAAAGAGGTCGCAGAGGTCCTGGCAGACCGCACCCTGCTCCCATGCAAAACAGATGGTGTAAAGACCCATCTCTTTTGCCCGCAGCACCAGAGGTCGCTGCAGATAACTCGCTCCTATAATGGCTAATCGCTTCATCTTATGGCTCTAAGGCGTTCACTTTGACGATCGCAAAACGTCCGTTTCGGTATTTCCATTTGACCTCCGTCCGCACGCCGTAGTGGTGCTCGATTTGTGCGCAGATGATAGAGAGCTTCGTGTGCTCCGCCTCGTAGTTTCGATCGGTAAAGACGTACATCTCATCGCGCAACAACGCCCGGTAGCTGTGCCCCATGGTTTTATTGAGCGGCAGCCAGGTAGTCCAACCCAAGGTATATTTGCGGCACTTATACGGCCATATATGCCAGGGGTTCATCGCTTCTATATGCAGCGCGCTGCCGATGGTCACTACGTACGCCTCGTCGGGCACGCGGTCCAAGAGGGGTTGTTGTAACTTCTCCCAGAAGAGCCGGCAGTACTCTTTCTCCAGCCGCTCCTGACTGATCTGATAACCGTACCAGCCGCTTAGAGACAGCAGTGCGAGTACGATACCCCACCGCCGTTTGAGACCGGTCGTCTTCGGCAGTAACATGAAATCCGTCATCAACAACGGTAGCAACATGCAAAGGAAAACGCGGTTCTTGAGGAACCCGTCCAGACTCACGTGGATCATGAGCGCCACGATGAAAAGGGAGTATAAGATCAGGAAGATATATTTCGTTCGGTTGCCCGTCGTTAAGATCATCAGCACCAACAACACGGCGAGGATCGTTAGTTCCACTGCGTATCTCTCGAGCCGGTGGATGTTCTGCGCCTGCATCTTGATCGGCATGTTATCCACGACGGCGCTGATCTGTCTTATCGTCGGCAGGTCGATCCGCTCGGGGTCAGGAAGAAAACTAAGCAGCAACCTATAATCCATCCACTCCACCCCTTCGGGCAGTTGTTCCGGTTGGAGTTTGTATGCATTAGGATTGTCGGTGAGTTGTGCGCGGAGCTGGTTATATTCGCGGTAGTATTTCCACTCCGGATCGCTCTCGTACACATATCGGTTCACCATACGGCAGCCTACTACTGCCATCAACATGACGACGACCGCCATGTACTTACGCCATTCCAGACGGTAGGTATAGACGATGATCGGCGCCATGAGCAGTCCCACTAAGCCAGCCGCCATGAACCGGATCAGCGCTGCTATAACGACCAGCAGGACACCGCTCCACCGGGCTTTCTTGCTCTCTCTGAGCAGTAACATGCACCCCGCGAGACAAACCATCCCGGCGGTTGTCGTGAATTGTAACGCCACGATGATACGCGCCCAGAGGACATACAGCACGATAAGCCACAACCACCGCTCCCATGACGAGCGGTTCTCCGTCGTCAAGATGCAGTACACCAGCACGCTCATCGACAGTACATGCAACGCCGCAAAAGCGAGTGTGTACCACTCGACCGCTTTCGTAATCCCATACAGAAAGGCCAACACGGCACCGTAGATGACGTTGATGTACACCAGATGACAATCCGGCGAACCGGAATACGTACCATTGGCGATCATCGCCATCACTACATCGTCGTTCTCCTCAAACTGTAACGGTAAAACCGTTGCCATGACCGCAAAGAACGCGATATTCACTCCAAGTACTATGTATTTTAACCCCTTCAAATCTCAATTGCCGCTATGCGGAATGGGTCTTACGCGTCAGAATAGAACGCATGGTTAAGAAGAAATACTTGATATCTGTCCTAATCGGGTGCTCCAGGTACTCCGTCAGGTATTTGTCTTCGCTGGCGAACAGTTCCTCGAACGTGTCCGGATGGTCGATATAGAAAGGCGGAATAAGCCCCGGCTTGGACTTTGTACGTTTGTCTTGTAACCATTCCGGATACGTCTCAAACATCGTCTTACTCAACGGGCGTACACCCACTAACTTCACGTCTCGTTTGAGCCAGTTAATCAGCATCGGTAACTCGTCCAGCCAGTACTTGCGCATGAACTTACCCCAAGTTGTGATTCGCCAGTCGTCATTACTCTTATCAGCAATGTCCATACCGCCACGGGCATCGAACACGTATTTCTGGATGTACTCAGCATACGGATGCATGGTACGGAACTTATAAAAATACCGGATCTCTTTGTTTTTACAAACCCGCGGCAGTTTGATCAGCGGGCCGTACACCTTCAGTTGTTCCTGCGGGTACGGTTGGGAGTGACGATGCGCAAAGACATATTCTATATGCCCCATCGGCACGATCTCATCCACCTCAAAACCGCAGTAATAAAGTCGTCCCAGTACCTCCGTCTTACTCAACATGCGCTTTCTTCCTTTCGTCACGTCGTAGTACAGACGGCTTGTCAGCATGAGGCGCGGCAGCACGCGCTTACGGAAGAAATAGAGGCAATAGACGATCCAGTTCAGACCCGGAGGGAACTTGGCTAAGAGCTTGGATTTCATGTACTCCTGCGGACGGTAGCAACAAACGTATATACCATCATCCGGCAGCTTCTGGTTGACGATACAGAACCGCCGGTTGATGCCTTTGGCGTCGTTCAGCAGCGTCAAATCGACGAGCGTCTTATACTGGTAATCGGGTATCTGCAGGAAGGCGAAACGGTTTCGGTCACAGATCACCTTGGTCTGCCGGGAATCCAACCTTGCCCTTTTGCGCAGCATGTAGTAATCGGCTTCGGTCGTGACGGACAGTACCGATTGATGGATGGACTGGATCGACTCCTGCCGCCTTTTCTCATCGGGTCGCGTGACCTGCGCGTTCTTACGTTGCTCGATCTGCATCGCCGGTACGGTCATGTTCGTCGCATACTTCCAGTAATGCGCAGCGAACACCAGCACCGTCTCTATAGCCCCTACAATCAGTACTGACCAGGTCGCTACTTTCGGCGACAGTTGGTACGGCAGTTGCGGCAGTAACCACCAGATCAGACCAATCAGGATAGCCGCGTCAGCAACTAATGACACCATCGCCTGCCATAGCCATGCCTCTTTATACGAGCGGTAGAGTTGCACCACGAAACCGATTAGAACCCACAGCACCGCCAAAACGCCGTACATGCTCCAATAGGCCGCTATCGAACTCTTGTCATCGATCCATCGCCAGAGCATGCAAAGCAGTGCCATCACTACCCAGATCAGCAGATCTGCCGTTACCCGTTTATACCATCCTTCTCGAATCATTCTTCTCCTGTATATCTGTTTTTCTTACCGTAAACAACCCACTTGTCCAAGGCCACCAACACCGCCGGTACGACGGTTAGCGTCAGCACGACCGCTACGAACGCACCTACCGCCAGACAGCCGACAATATTACTGATCATCAGATCGTCGATAAACAACGCCATCGCACCCGGACCGATGACCATAATGATGCCTGAGGTCAAGATCGTCCGTATCGAACCTCTGTAGGCTGCACACACCGCATCCACCGGCAGAGATGTCTTTCGGAACTCGCGGTAGTAGTTCGCGAAGAGTATGCCGTAATCAATCGTCGCTCCCATGAGGATCGCCTGCACGATGAGGTATGCTAAATAGAGCATCTGTCCCGACACCACACCGGCTACCACCACGTTCACATATACCGCCGTCATCACCGCTACCACAAGGATCGTCGGCACAATGACCGAACGGAACGTGAGGGCGACGATAAGGAAGATCGACAAGATCGTCAGCAGCGACACCACGTTCATCTCATGGTCAAAGCCGTCCCGCATCTCCGTGTACATCACCGACTCGCCGACGTAATAATGCTCGTGTTCAAGCCGTGCGTCCGCCAGGGACGTGAGCAGTTCCACGAAATCATAGGTCTCTTTGGACTCCGGCGGCAGCGTGGAAAGCACGACGAGCAAGGAGTGGTTCTCCTTGCGCAGCTGTCCCAAACCGTCCTGTACTTGCGCCTTAATGCCTTTCGCTTGCGCGCTCATACTATCCGGTAAGAGTTCCGCTATCCGCGGGTCATACACCAGCGTATCACAAAGGAAATTCAGCAGCGGTCCGAAGCCCAGTTTCAACGTATCTGCCGAGCTGTGCACCGAGCCGTAATAATCGTATAACAAGGACATCTGCGCAGGTGTCACGGGATCAGAATGCACATCCGACAGCTTCATCAACCTCGCTAACTTAGCCGCCATTTGGTCGGCGGTATAGGTCTTCTCGCCGAAGACTAACTCCGTGAATAACTCTGCCTGCTGATCCGCTTTGCTCGGACCTTTCTGCTTTGGTGCCGCAGGTTTCTCTTTCGTCTGCGTCACCACCACCGCAGCCCTCGTTGTGTCGGTACTGTGCAGCGAGCGTTGCATCTGGGCTAAGTTGCTCACCATCTGCGCGGCATCTTCTTCCGTCGGTTGTTTCGCTACCGGGACGGCTTTCTTCGGAGGATTAGCGATCGCCAATAACTCCTCGTCCGTGAAGTCTTCTATACCAAACGCCCGTAGCAGTATATTCAGCGCTTCCGGCGTCAGGGAGGCATTCTTATCCGCCAGATCCATGAGGTACGCACGCTGGCCTAATAAGGTCCGTTGCTCGTCGGAGATCATGCCCGCGAGGCCCTTCCTTTGGAACAAGTCATCCACCAGTAGATGGACGTACTCTAACGGCGTCAGTTTCTTCGCTTTGCCCGGCGCGTAACCATACACAAGCTGCGTCTGGATCTGCGTCGAACCGATGAAGATAGACATCTCCTTCACGCTCATCGGCAGACGGATAGCTGCCGTGTCGGTCAGTTTGCGCATCTCTACGGAGATAGCCGACGTCTGCGTCGCGTTCAGGCGCTCGATGAACGGCACCACCGCAATCTTCTCCACCTCCACACTCGGCATCTCTACGCTGTCTTCGTCAATCGCCATCATCGCCGGACTGATCGTCAGCGGTGCGATCGTCTCACGTACCGGCACTACGGTATCCACCAACTCCTCTGAAGGCTGATGGCTGACATCTGATTTCTGATTGCTGACGGCTTCCTTCTTCGGTTCTGCCGGTGCGACATCCAACATCGACTGCAACGCCTCTATCTGCTCCTTCATCTCATCGTCCAGATAAGATGACAGCAAGGGGTTATTCGCAACGTTCGTATGTAAGAACCGTGCGACATCCGGGAACGCTAACCGCTGCTCTTCGCCGCCTTTCGCCTCCAGGTAATACAGCAGCCGCATCGTCTCCGGTGTCAAGGCATCCAGAGCCTCTGCCGGCACCGTCGTGCCTTGAGGCATCATATCTTTGAAATCCGTCAGTAAGGACTTCACATGACCCGCCATCTCCGCCGGTGTCAGAGGCCGGCTCATCAGCGTCGGATAAGAGATCACACTCTGGATACCCGGTTGCGCTATCAGGCTGTCCACCAACTCATATACTTGTCCCTCGTCCTGCGTGTTATACACCAACACAAACGGGTTCGGCGAAGGGAAGATCTTCTCGATCTCGGATTCTTTCTCTGCGGAGAAGAAGATGGTCGTTTGTTGCGACAAGTACCAGGATCCGCCGAACAAGATCACTGCGCCTACTGCCATCGGCAGCTTATGACGCGATACGAACCGTGCCAGACCGTCCGTCGGAGGCACATAGGCTTTCTTCGCGGTCTTGTTGATGGTCTTACGGAAAAGCATCATCAGCGACGGCATCGCCGTGAAGGTGCAGATGAGCGAACAAACAACGCCTTTAGCCAGCACCACGCCCATGTCCGTACCGATCTTCAGCCGCATGAAACACAGCATCAACAGACCGACTACGGTCGTCAGCGCCGAAGAGAGAATCGACGGTGCCGCTTTCTTGATCGCCTGGTTTGCCGCCAGCACTGCCGTCCTGCGGTCGGTATGCTCGTCCTGTTCCTGCCTGTAGCGGTTCAGCAGCACAATACAGTAGTCCAGCGACAAGACAGCCTGCAGGATCGAACCGATGAAGTTCGTCGTGATAGAGACAGACGGCAGCAGTGCATTCGTGCCCATGTTCAGCAAGATAGCAAGACCCGTAGTCATAAGGATCACCACCGGCTCAAACCAACTCTGCGCCATCACAAAAAGCACCACCATGATCAGCACCGCCGCGAAAATCATCACGGAGATCGGCGGCGTCGCACCGTCCTGGCTCGTCTCCACCACGCAGTTTCCGCCGAAACGGTTACTGATCTGCTTGCCCAAAGTTTTCTGATCCACGGACTTCGGTACATCGAGGTCAAAGAGCGTATAAGTGCTGTCCGCCGAATAGCGGTACGACACCCCGCGCACATCTTCGTAACCCTCTAACAAAGTGCGGATACCCGGCACCTCGTTCGGCCGCATCCCTTCGAACATCACATGAACATCCGCTCCGGACATCTGCGCCGACGATCCGAACTCGTTCATGACGATCTCCAGACCGCTTTTCATCTGGCTGTCGTCCGGCAGGTACTTTGTCATGTCGGCATTGACGTTCACATGCAGCATCATAATGCCGCTCACTACCGCCAACGCCAACGTGATTGCAAATAATATGTAATGAAAGCTTCGCTTCAACTTTAAACTTTCAACTTTTAACTTTCAACTTTAGAACTGTCCCATCTGCAGGAACGCTACCTCTTTCGGGGTCAGGAAACGCCATTTACCGCGACCTACGTTCTTCTTCGTCAAGCCGGCGAAAGACACACGGTCCAGGCTCACCACTTTGTACCCTACTTTCTCGAAGATGCGGCGAACGACGCGGTTCTGACCCGAGTGGATCTCCAGACCGATATGCTTGCGGTCCTGTTTGGGGAACTCCAAGGCATCGGGGATGATGCGCTCGTCATCCAGCGTCACACCGGCACGGATAATCGCCTCATCGACCTCATCCAACTCGTGATCCAGCGTCACCGCGTAGATCTTCTTCTTGTTGTATTTCGGGTGCGTCAGTTTGGCTGCCAGATCGCCGTCATTGGTCAGCAGCAGCACACCGGTCGTGTTTCTGTCCAGACGACCTACCGGATAAATACGCTCCGGACAAGCGTTACGTACGATGTCGATCACCGTGTGACGCTCTTGCGGATCATCGGTCGTCGTCACCGTGTTCTTCGGTTTGTTGAGCAGGATATACACCTTGCGCTCACGACGGACAGGCTGGTCGTGGAAACGGATGTCATCCGTCGGCAGCACTTTGGCACCCAACGAATCCACCGTCACGCCGTTGACGGTAATCACACCGGCCTGAATGAAATCATCGGCCTCGCGACGCGAACAGATACCTGCGTTCGCCAGGTACTTGTTCAGACGTACCGGCTTCGTCGGATCTTCGTGTTGCTCACGATACGCTTGTTGTTTACGGTTGGAATACACACCGTTGTTACGGTTCGGCTTCTTGAATCCGAAGCCCTGCGGACGACGCTCGCCGCCTTCGCGGCTGAACGAACGGCTCTCACCATCGCGGCGAAAACGCGGACGACCTTCGCCGTCATGGCTGAAATGCGGACGGCTCTCGCCGTCATGGTTAAACGGTCGGCTCTCACCCTCACGGTGAAAACGGGGACGCGGAGAATGCATCGGTGCTCCTTCTCCTGCTTCGCGGCGGAAACGCGGTCTTGGCTTGCGCTCGCCGTCATTGTTGTTGAACTTGTCAAACATGTTTGTTAGGTTTTTTTAAAATTGTTGTACTTTTGCGCTCTGTTGATCAAACGCGTCGTAACCCCTCTCGGGCTACATACGTGCGTCACGCACGCGTTAATAATAAATAAGGTGAAAAGGCAAAAGGTACATTTCCCTTTCGCCTTTAACCATTAGCCTTTCGCCTTTATCAAGCCTCTGCCTGCTCGATTGCCAGTTTACCACGGTAGTATCCGCAGCTTGGGCAAACGGTGTGGTAGATGTGCAGTGCTCCGCAGTTCGGGCATGTTGCCAGTGTCGGAGCTTTTACTACGTCATGCGTACGACGTTTCGCTTGTCTGGTGTGGCTTTGTCTTCTTTTAGGATGTGCCATGTCGCGCGAGCTGTATTTTATCCTCTCAGCTCGGTAAGAGGTTCTAATTATTAAACGATTCTTTTTTCTTTATTCGGGACATTCCGGCTCGTCACATAGGTGATCTTGGAGGAGAAGTTCCATTTGCTTATTGCACTCACCCGCCTGGTGACAGTGAACGACCGGAATATTTATACTTACTATTTCATACGCGAGCCAAGTCAAATCCAACACATCATTGGAAGCCTTTGGCTCATCATTGAGCGACTCGTTCGCGCTCATTTCATCATTGGGAGACGACGTCTCCGAAGCGTCTATTTCAAGGGACATCGGGTCGAGGCAGCGGTCACACGTTACAAACACAGTCCCATGAACTGCTATCGTGAGCCAATAATCCTCCTCCCGGAGATTAAGCACTATCTTGGCTTCCACTTTCCCGCCTAATACCTCCGTCTTTTCTAACTCCTTAAAAAAGCCGTCATCCAGCGTTACCTCGAACTCGTGAGTGCCTATTTTCAGGCGCTTCAGATCGATCGTATAGTGGCTTTCCATGCTCATAAGCGCAAAATCGGCTGCAAAATTACAAAAAATTCTTCACATGACCAAATATTTTTGCGTTTTTCTTGCATTTTTAAGAAAAAAGCAGTACTTTTTTGAATATTGACAACTTCATACTACAAAAACAAAGTATTTTATCAAAAAGTGCCATACACGCTTGTGTATGTCAGATTTTTTTTGTACCTTTGCACCCGCATTTTGTGCAAACACAAAAATCAATAAATAATTAACAATTTTATGCAAACAATCAAACTGAAACGTGGTTTGGACATTCCTTTTGAAGGAACTGCGGCAGAGACGCTGGGTAGCGTCCGTCGGCCGGAGGTCTTTCATATAGTGCCCGACCAGTTCGCCGGCATCACTCCCAAACTGGATGTCAAGGTCGGCGACCGTGTGAAGGCGGGTAGCCCGCTCTTCCACGACAAAGCGTTTGAGAGCTTGTTCTTTACCTCGCCTGTCTCGGGCGAAGTCAAAGAGATCGTGCGCGGTGAGCGCCGTAAGATCATGTCCATCGACATTCTTGCGGACACGACCATCGAGTATGAGCACTTTGAGGTAAAGAGTGAAGGTTTAACGAGTGAAGGAGTGAAAGACCTTCTTCTCCGTTCTGGCCTCTGGGCATTGATGAAGCAACGTCCGTACGACTGCATCGCTCTGCCGAACAAGACTCCTCGCGCTATTTTTATTTCGAGTTTTGACAGTGCGCCTTGTGCCCCGAACTACGAGTGGGTGCTCAAGGGTCAGTTGCCGACCTTACAGGCTGCTGTCTCCGCGCTGGGCAAGATCGCACCGGTATTCATCGGTATCAAAGGTGGCGCCAAAGCTACCGAGTTTAGAGAGTTGAAGGACTGCACCCTCTATGAGGTCTATGGTCCCCACCCTGCCGGAAACGTAGGCGTACAGCTCAACAACCTCGCGCCGCTGGCTAAGGGTGAGACCGTCTTCACGGTGAACATCCAAGACTTGGCAATCATCGGTCGTCTCTTCCAGAAAGGCATCGTGGACATGCAGAAGAAAGTGGCTCTCACGGGACCGCTGGCTTACGGCAAGCAGTACTACAACGTCCTGCCGGGCATGCCGGTATCGGCTATCCTGCTCTCGAACGTACACACCGAGTGTCCGTGCCGTTACATCGCCGGAAACGTGCTGAGCGGTCGTCAGATCACGATGGACGACATGATCTCCGTCTATGACAACCAGTTCACCGTCCTCGACGAGGGTTCGGAGAACCACGAGTTCATGGGCTGGATGCTGCCGCGCTTCTCGGCTTTCAATGCCGGAAAGACCGACCCTGCAGGTCTGTTGGACAACAGGTTCACGCGCTGGCTCTTCGGTCCGAAGAAATACCAGTGGGACGCTCGTCTCAAAGGTGGCCGCCGTGCGATCATCGTCTCGGGCGAGTACGACAAAGTGTTCCCGATGGACATCTACCCCGAGTACCTCATCAAAGCGATGATTGCGTCGAACATCGATAAGATGGAAGCGCTGGGTGCGTACGAGGTGGCTCCTGAAGATTTCGCGCTCTGCGAGTATGTATGTACATCCAAAATGCCGCTGCAGGCTATCGTGCGCGAAGCGTTGGATTATTTAAGAAAGGAGATTGAGTAATGGAATGGCTTTATAAAAACTGGAAGAAGTTCGGCAAGAACTTCGAGGAAGGCGGCAAACTGAGCTGGCTCAGTTCGTTCTATGACGCTTTCGACACGTTCCTCTTCACCCCTCAGACGACCGCTAAACGCAACGGCACGCATATCCACGACGGTTCGGACAGCAAACGTACGATGATTCTCGTAGTCATTGCGCTTGTTCCGGCACTGCTCTTCGGTATGTTCAACGTCGGCTATCAGCACTTGCTGGCTACCGGTCAGTTGGCAGCAGGCATGACCGCTGCTCTCTGGTGGAAAGCGTTCGGTTTCGGTCTGCTGGCTGTACTGCCGTTTATCATCGTCAGCTATGCGGTCGGTCTGGGCATCGAGTTCATCGTGGCGCAGATCAAGCATGAGGAGGTAGCAGAAGGATTCCTCGTAACGGGATTCATCATCCCGCTCATCGTGCCTATTAACACGCCGCTGTGGCAGGTTGCTATCGCAGTGGCTTTTGCGGTGATCTTCGCGAAAGAGGTGTTCGGCGGCACAGGTTATAACATCTTCAACGTAGCGCTGATCGCGCGTGCGTTCCTGTTCTTCGCATACCCGAGCCACATGACCGGTGACGAACCGTTCATCCGCACGGCAGGCACTTGGGGCTGGGACGGCGGTCACGCGCTCGTGGACGGTTTCTCGGGTGCAACGCCTCTGACGCAGATGGCTACCGGCACACCGGTGTCGCAGAGCTTCTGGGACATGGTGAACGGACTCGTTCCGGGTTCGGTCGGTGAGACTTGCATCTGGGCAATCGCGCTCGGCGCATGTCTCTTGATCTGCACAGGCGTAGCTTCGTGGAAGACCATGCTCGCTACCTTCATCGGCGGCGGTCTGACCGCTTGGCTCTTCAACCAGTTCGGTTCGGAGGCTAACCTCGCAGCGCAGTATCCTTGGTACATGCACCTCGTTTCCGGCGGTTTCGCTTTCGGTGCGGTCTTCATGGCTACCGATCCTGTGACATCCGCTCGTACCGAGTGCGGTAAGTGGATATACGGCTTCCTCATCGGTCTCGTAGCAGTGCTCGTGCGCGTCCTCAACCCGGGTTATCCAGAGGGAATGATGCTCGCTATCCTGCTCATGAACGCCTTTGCGCCGCTCATCGACTGGTGTGTTGTACAAGCTAACATTAATAAACGTGCTAAAAGGGAGGCGAAGCTATGAAACTGAATACAAACAGTAATATCTACACATTCGTCTATATGACGGTGGTAGTGATCATCGTAGCTGTGCTGCTGGCATTGGCTAATCAGTCACTCAAGCCGCGTCAAGAAGCTAACATCCTGCTCGACAAGCAGAAACAGATCCTCGGTGCGCTGAAGGTGGACTACTCCGCCGGCAATCCCGCAGAGATCTACATGGTGCTCGTGAACGACACCCTCACTTACGGTGACAAAGAGGTGTACGTAGCCAACCTGAATGGCAAGACCAAATATATCCTGCCGCTGAGCGGTAAGGGTCTTTGGGGCGGCATCGGCGGTTACCTCGCACTCGATGAGGACAAGAACACCATCTATGGTGTGAACTTCAACCACGAGTCCGAGACACCGGGTCTGGGTGCCAAGATCGTAGAGCCGGAGTTCCGCAGCCAGTTTGAAGGCATGCACATCCGCAATACCGAAGGTGCTGTCGTTTCTGTAGCGGTTCTCAAAGCAGGCAAACACGCCGAAGGACAGGAGCAGGTAGATGCCATCTCCGGTGCTACCATCACCTCGTCCGGCGTCAGCACGATGCTTGAAGTGAACCTCGGCGAGTACGCAGAGTTTTTGAAAGTAGAATCTAATGAAGGAAAGGAGGAAGACCATGTTGAGTCAGAAAACTAAGGACACATTGCTTGGTCCTCTTAATGCCAATAACCCTGTCGTAGTGCAGATCCTGGGTATCTGTTCGGCGCTCGCCGTAACGGTACAGCTCAAGCCTGCGCTCGTCATGGGTATCGCCGTGACGATCATCGTGGCGATGTCTAACGTGATCGTGTCGCTCATCCGCAACACTATCCCGATGCGTGTACGTATCATCGTGCAACTCGTGGTGGTTGCGGCGCTCGTGACACTCGTCAGCGAGGTGCTCAAAGCGTTTGCCTACGACGTAGCAATGCAGCTGAGCGTTTACCTCGGTCTGATCATCACCAACTGTATTCTCATGGGTCGCCTCGAGGCGTTCGCCATGACCAACAACGCATGGGATTCCCTGTTGGACGGTCTGGGCAACGGCTTAGGTTATGCCATCATCCTCGTCATCGTAGCCTTCGTGCGCGAGCTCCTCGGCTCGGGTCAACTCCTTGGTTTCCAAGTGATCCCGCAGTGGTGCTATGACCACGGCTACGAGAACTGCGGTATGATGCTTATGCCTGCTATGGCGCTCATTCTGGTAGGTTGTGTAATCTGGGTTCATAGATCCCTTAACGATAAGGAGGCTAAGTAATGGAACACGCATTAAGTTTATTTGTCCGCTCGATTTTTGCGGATAACATGATCTTCGCGTACTTCTTGGGAATGTGCTCATACCTCGCCGTTTCGAAGAACGTGAAGACCTCAGCCGGTCTGGGCGTAGCCGTTACTTTCGTGCTCGTCGTTACCCTGCCGGTCAACTACCTCTTGCAGACACTCGTACTGGAGCCCCTGCATCTGGAGTACCTCAGTTTCATCCTCTTCATCGCCGTCATTGCCGCTATCGTGCAACTGGTGGAGATGGTTGTGGAGAAATACAGCCCGTCGC
>DFHS01000009.1:0-10296 GCA_002372695.1 Bacteroidales bacterium UBA3717 | reverse complement strand
CAAGGGCGTCATCTCTGCTAAGAATTATGAGGACGGCGAGCTGTACAGCGGTCAGCCGATATTGATCCTCACGCAGATTGATAAGCTCAAAGCACTGGTAGCAATCCCGGAGACCTATTTCCCGCTCTTCAAAGAGGGAATGAAACTGACGCTGGCTTCGGAGATCTATCCCGGCAAGACTTTCCCTGCGACTGTAGAGATCGTCTATCCGACCATTGACCCCTCCAGCCATACTTTCCAGTGCAAGATCGTCATCCCGAATGACAAGAATCTCCTTCGTCCGGGTATGTACGTGACGACGACAATTGGTCTGGGCAAGGCTGAGGCTATGGTTGTGCCTTACCAGAGCGTGGAGAAACTGGTCGGTGCCAACGATCGTTATGTCTTCATTGTGGAGGACGGCCGCGCCAAACGTGTGGCAGTGGAATTGGGGCAGCGTTTCGACCAGGACATCGAGATCATCGCTCCGGAGATCAAAGCCGGCGTTGAGTTCGTCACCACGGGCCAGCACAAACTCGTGGATGGCGTGAAGGTTAATGTAGTGGAGTAATTGACGATTGGACGATTGACGAGGTACGAGTTATTGACGATTTAACAAATTGTACAATTGAACTCAATCGTAAATCAATCGTTAAATCGGAAAAGTGTTCATCGTTAAATCGTAAATACATTTATGAGCATTTATAAATCAGCAATCGAAAAACCGGTGACCACCGCCCTCATCTTTGTGGCGGTCATCGTCATCGGTATATACAGTTTCCTGAAGCTGCCGATTGACCAGTTCCCGGAGATGGACCCGCCGTATATTACGGTCATGACCACCTACCCGGGCGCATCGGCAAGTGAGATGGAGACCAACGTGACGAAGATCATGGAGAACGCCCTGACCTCCGTCGATCACCTCAAACACATCACTTCGCAGAGTAAGGATAATATCTCCGTGGTGACGCTGGAGTTGGAGTGGGGAAGTAACATGGACGAGGCGGTGAACGACGTGCGTTCGTTCGTCGATATGGCGGCGAACAACCTGCCGGACAACTGCGCCAAGCCGGTTATCTTCAAACTCTCCACCTCCTCCATGCCTATCTGCCAGTACTCTATTACGGCAGATGAGACCTACGCGGGTCTGGACAAGATTCTGAACGATGAGGTAGTGCCGCAGTTGAACCACATCGACGGTATCGGTAATATCTCCCTCTCGGGTGCGCCGGACCGCTATGTGTATGTCAATATCGACCAGCAGAAACTGGACGCTTATGGTATTACGCTGGAGCAGGTGGGACAAGTCGTTTCGGCGAACAACCTCAACCTCTCTTCGGGTACGATCAAGATGCCGCAGGAGCAGTACCAGATGCAGGTGCGTTCGGAGTACATCGAGTCCTCGGAGATAGCCAACCTCATGGTAGCCATGACGCCGCAGGGCCAGCAGGTCTTCATCCGCGACATCGCTACCGTCAAGGATACTATCAAGGACCTCTCGCTGGACGAGAAGACCAACGGTCGTGAGGCGGTGCGTCTGGTCATCGCCAAGCAGACAGGTGCCAACACCGTGCAGGTCTGCCGCGACGTGCGTGCCGAACTGGCGAAGATACAGAAACAGCTCCCGACGGACGTGAAGATCGAGAAGATCTACGACTCCTCGGAGAACATCCAGAACTCCATCAACTCCCTTGAGGAATCCGTGCTTTACGCCCTCTTGTTCGTGGTGCTCGTGGTGCTCTTCTTCCTCGGCAAATGGCGTGCGACGATCATCATCGGTATCACGATTCCTATTGCCCTGATCGTAGCGTTTATCTACCTCGGTTTGGCGGATTCGTCGCTCAATATCATCTCCCTCTGTTCGCTCACCATCGCTATCGGTATGGTGGTGGACGATGCGATTGTAGTCTTGGAGAATATCACCCGTCACGTGGAGCGCGGCGAAGACCCGCACGAGGCGTCTATTTATGCCACCAACGAGGTATGGGTATCCGTTATCGCTACCACGCTCGTGCTCGTAGTGGTGTTCGTGCCACTGACCATGCTTTCCGGCATGGCGGGAATCATGTTCCACGAGCTGGGATGGATCGTGACGGTCGTGTGCTGTACCTCCACCCTTGTGGCTATCTCGCTCACGCCTATGCTCTGCTCCAAACTGCTGAAAGCCAAGAAAGTGCATGTCGATGAGAACGGCAACCTCGTGGATGACGAGGCTGGCAAGAAAGGCTGGTACGAGCGTACGGTAGTACACATGCTCGATGTCATTGATGATTACTATGCGCGTTCACTGGGTTGGTGTCTGCGTCACAAAGCGCTCACTTTCCTTATCCTTATTGCTTTCTTTGCCGCCTCTCTGATTCCTGTATTCATGGGCAAGATCGGTACCGACTTCATGCAGGAGCAGGATAACGGACGTCTGACTGTGACCGTCAAACTGCAACGCGGTACGCGTATCGAGGAGACCCTCAAGACCGCCCGCAAACTGGAAGCACGCTTCATCGAACTCGTGCCGGAGATTCAGTTGATCAACACCTCCGCCGGTTCGAACGACGATGCCTCTATCGCGGCTCTCTTCTCTTCAACGATGAACAACAAGATCCAGATGACCGTCCGTCTGCCTAAGAAATGGGAGCGTGACCGCGACATCTGGACAATCGCCGAACTGCTGCGTCAGGAGATGGCGAAATACCCGGAGATCAACGAGTACCAGTGTGTCGTTTCTTCCGGAGGTCCCGGCGGTAACGGTAATACAGTCGATCTGGAGATCTACGGATATGATTTCGACAAAACCTCCCAGATGGCGGAGCAATGCCGTCAGCTCATCTCGCAACTGCCCGGTGCCCGCGACGTGAATATCTCCCGCGAGGACGACCGTCCGGATATCAAGATTACTGTCGATAAAGAGAAAGCATCGCGTCTCGGTTTGAGTTCCGCTACTATCTCTACCTACCTCCGCAACCGTGTGGCAGGTATGGCGTGCGGCTATCTCAAGGACGACGGTTCGGAGTACGATATCGTGGTTCGTCTGGAGGAAGATGACCGCAACTCGATCTCCGACATCCTCGACCTCTCTATCCCGACAGCGACGGGCAAGACCGTCAAACTCTCCGAGGTAGCTACGGTCGGCGAATACTGGGCGCCGCCTACCATCGAGCGTAAGGCGCGTCAGCGTATCGTCACTGTCAAGGCTACGCCGTACAACACCACCCTTGGTGAACTGGCGAAAGCGATCGAGACGGAGGTTGTTCCGCAACTCGACATCCCTGTCGGTTACTCCACCCATATCGGCGGTAACTACGAGACGCAGCAGGATACTTTCTCCGACATGATTCTGCTCGGTCTGATGATTATCCTGTTGGTATATATCGTCATGGCGTCGCAGTTTGAGAGCCTCCGAATGCCGGCAATTATCATGTTCTCTATCCCGTTTGCCCTCTCGGGTGTTATCGTAGCCCTCTGGCTCACAGGCCGTTCGCTGGATATGATCGGTGCACTCGGTCTGGTACTCCTGGTGGGTATTGTGGTGAAGAACGGTATCGTGCTGGTGGACTATATCAACCTCATGCGTGAGCGTGGCTACGAGTTGAATCAGGCTATCCAGATGTCCGGACGCAGCCGTATCCGTCCTGTCCTCATGACGGCGTTCACTACCATCCTCGGTATGATTCCTATGGCGGTTTCTTCCGGTGAAGGTGCTGAGATGTGGCAACCGTTAGGTATCGTCGTCATCGGCGGTCTGACCGTCTCGACCTTCCTGACGCTCTACGTAGTGCCCGTGCTCTATGGCTTTATGTCCCGCCACGGTGACCGCGACAAACAGGAAGCCCTCCGCAAGAAATTCATCTTCATGGACCTCAAAGTTAAGAAAGGAGACGAGAAATGAAAAGTGTTATGATTGTATTCAACCAGGCGAATACGGGTCGTGTAGAATATATGTTGGATGTGTTAGGCATCAAAGGCTTCACGTTCTTTGAGCAAGTACAAGGTCGTGGTACGAACGGCGGCGAACCCCGCCGAGGTACCCACGCCTGGCCGGAGATGAACAGCTGCGTCATCACGGTCGTAGAGGACGACCAGGTGCCCGCACTTCTTGAGTCCATCAAGAAACTGGATATGCGAAACGAGGAAGTGGGCGTTCGCGCCTTCGTCTGGGACGTTATCGCTACGGTGTAAGGGATCAGCCAAGCTTGGCTGATACAAAAAAGACCGCGCTCGTTCAAAGCGCGGCCTTTTTTGTATCGCAACCATCACACATCGAAGAATCCCAATTGGCTGATGGCAATAAAGATCTTGTCGAAATAGTCGCTATCCAACTCTGTCCAACGGAAACCGAGGCGGAGGAGTACCTGCGAGGTATAAGCGTTATCGCGGTCGGTCTCTTGTGCCGGTTGACCGTTCGCCATGTCCTGGTAAGCCAACATAGGAGTCAGAAGCGATGCTTTCTTGGGATCAAGAGCCTCTTTTTGCATGATGGCATTGAACTCCTCGTTCTCCACTAAACGCAGCTCGGTACCGATCTTCTTGAGACCCGTCAGCACGTCACCCAAGAGCCTTGTGTGGGTGTTATAGGGGTGGAAGACGGTACACTCGTCCGGTGTGTGCGCCAGAAGAACAATCGCCTTGGCGGTCTCGTTAATCGGTGAGAACTCGGTTAACTCATCGAATTGCTCGTATGTACAGCAACCCAACATATTGAAGATCTTGATTCTGCCCATGTAACTGTTGGAGGTAAAGTTCACCTGGAACTCGCCGTCATAACTACGGGCAGCGAGGTTGCCGACACGCATGATCTTGGCTTTCAGCCCTTTATGTACGATGGCATCCAAAATCAGACGATCCGCCAGGAACTTGGAGCGAATATATTGGTTATCCAAGTACTGACCGAAATAGAGATTCCGCTCCGTCAGTTTCGGGGAGTTCTTGCCGATCCATATACCTCCGACCGAAGTAGTCGATACATGTACAAGTGCCGCTCCGGTAGCGAGACAGAAATCGACACAACGCTGTGCTCCGCCGGTATTCACTTCCTCGATGTCGGTACCTTTGGAGAAGTGTTTGACGTTCGCTGCGCAGTTGAATACCGTGTTGATGGCTTCTTCGTTCGGTCCGGTGATGTGTCCGAAATCAGAAGTCACATCGCCCGGAATAACGAAGAGCCGTGTGCCGAAGAGTTCATCGAAATGGCGGTTGAAATAATAGAAGAGCAAGTTGCGCACACGGCGTTCTGCGTCCTTCTGATCCTTGCCGCGGACAAGACAGGTGATGGTCTTGGCATCGGAATCAATCAGCTCTCTGAGCACATGAATACCTAAGAATCCGGTAGCACCCGTAAGCAGGACATGACCTAAAGTACGATTGGACGATGTACCATGTACAAAGGTGTCCAAGTTGTTCTTTTGGATCAGTTCGTTAATCGGTTCGTAATCGAAATCGGTGATCTCCGTGTCTGATTTGCTGCTTCCTTCGTCGCCCTTATGGCCGCTCAGTAATTCGCTCAGTGCCCGCGGGGTCGGGTGACTGAACAGGTCGGAATAAGCGATGTGCTTGCCGGCTTTATCCGCTTCGATGATGACGCGGGTGACCATGAGCGAAGTGCCGCCTAATTCGAAGAAGTTATCCGTTGCTCCCACTTTGTCCAGACTCAGAATGCCGGCAAAGATCTCAGCGAACAGTTTCTCCGTATCGTTAGCCGGTGCTACATATTCGCGGTCATCGGCTTGGATCTTCGGTGCCGGTAGTGCTTTGCGGTTCACTTTCTGGTTCTGATTCAGAGGAATAGCATCAATCTGCATCGTCGCCGACGGTACCATATACGGCGGTTTGGATTCGCGGATGAAGGCGTTAAGCGCCTGAATATCAATCTGCTCGTCACTCACGATATAAGCCGCGATGTACTTTCCTCCGTTCGGATAATCGAAAGCCTGTACGGTAGCATCTTTGATGCCCGGGAACTCACGGATAATCGCCTCTACCTCTTTGAGCTCGATACGGAAACCGCGGATCTTGACCTGTCCGTCGCGACGTCCGACAAACTGGATATTTCCGTCCGGCAGGTAACGCACTATATCACCGGTTCGGTAGCAACGAACTGTCGTGGTCTCGTGATCACGTGATCTCGTGATTTTAGCTTCCACAAAGGTTTCTTTTGTCTTCTCCGGCAGGTTAAGATAGCCTCGTCCTACTTGCGGACCGGTTACCCATAGCTCTCCTGCAGCTCCGAGCGGCAGACGCTGGCCGTTGGTGTCCATGATGAATAACTGCAAGTTATCCAGTGGTTTGCCGATAGGCGTGTGTTGCTCATATTCGGATACCTGATAGATGGTAGTGAAGACGGTACACTCCGTCGGTCCGTAACCGTTGTAGAATTTATATGCCGTTGGCGGGTTAAGCGGTAAGAGTGCTTCACCTCCCACGGACAGATGTTTGAGCGAATGACACGCTACGTTCGCCGCAAACTGACAACCGATCTGCGTCGTCATGAACGAGTGTGTGATGCCTTCTGCATCGAAATAGCGTCCGAGTTCCGGCAGGTTCAGTCGTATGTTTTCGGGGATGATGCAAACAGCGGCACCGCGCGTCAATGCCGAATACATATCCATCATACACGCATCGAAACCGAACGAAGCGTATGCCGCCACTTTGTCACCCGGCTGCAAGTCGTAGTAACGGTGGTACCAATGGCAGAATGCTACCAGGTTCCTGTGCTCCAACATCACCCCTTTCGGCACGCCGGTAGAACCGGATGTGTAGAGGAGAATGAAGAGGTCCTCCGGCTTTATAATTGTGAATTGTGAATTGTGCATTGTGCATTGTGACAGCTCTTCCAACTCTTTCTCGGTCAGGAGCATGCAGGAGTTACCGTCCTTCTGCATATACTGCAGTCGCTCTTCGGGGTATGAAGGATCAAGCGGCATATACGCGCAACCTGTTTTCATCACCGCGAGAGCTCCGATAGGCATCCATTCCGAGCGCCCGACCATGATAGCGATAACGTTGGTCGTGGGATGCAGACCTGCGGCAATACGGTCGGTGATCTCGTCCAACTCGCGGTACGTAATCCGTTTGTCGCGGAAGATAACCGCCGTATTATCCGGCACAGCCGCCACTTGCGCTTTGAAGAGCGAAAGCACCGTTTGCGTATCATCATAATCGACATGGGTCTCGTTGAACGAATCCAGCACGGCTGTTTGGTTGGCATCCAGTAGCGAAACGGAACGTAATGCCACCTGATCGTCTTTCGCAAAAGCAGTCACGGCATTGCAAACGGATTGCGCCAAACTCTGCATCATGGCTTGGCTGTAACGGCCGTTGTCGTACTCAATCACCACGGAAGGTTTGCCATCCACTTCCACGATATAGAACGCTATCTTGAACTTCGGCACGTTCAGTTCCATGTTCTCCGTCTCCATCGCCTGTCCCTTCACCTTGTATTCGGAAAGGACGCCGAGTTGGTAGGCGTACATGATTTCTGCCGTCAGGTCATAGTCGGCGGCTATCTCAGCAAACGGATAGTTCTCATGCGAGAGTGTCTGCTCGAATTTTCCGCCTGTCTCCCGAACGAACTCCTCCACGCTCTGCGTGCCTATCTTGCTGCTCAATGCAAGCGTGTTCACCATCATGCCAATCGTGTTCGCCATCTTGAGGTTGCTACGGCCGTTGGAGATAGTGGTGATACAGAGGTCGTCGCTGTTGGCGAACCGCGCGAGTGTGTAGAATACTGCCGCGAGTGTTGCACCGGCGGCTGTCACGCCTGCGGTTTTTGCCAACTGCTCGGCAGCCTGCAGATTCATGGGTGCATAAACCTGTCCTATCTCGCCGTTTTTGGGGGTGGTCAGGTCCGCCGGTATCTCCGTCACGCCTTCCACTTGAGCCAACTGCGAGTGGAAGAACTCTTTGGCAGCTGCATATTCCGCACTGTTCTCTGCGGCCTGTTCATCCGCCACAAACTCGGCATAAGAGCACATCTCCGGTTCGATGGTCCCGTCGTTCAGTAGAGCGCATAACTCATTGAAGAATACATCATACGAAGCGCCGTCGCATACCAAATGGTGTATGTCGCAATAGAGATACAACGCCTTTTCGGTCTGCACGATGCTGAACCGGAAGAGTGGGTCTTTCAAGAGATTGAAGGGACGCACGAACTCTGTGCGGTAGGCATCCAACTGTGCTTCTGTCAGGTCTATTGTCTCCACGCTCCACGCTTGGTTCTTGTCTATGAGTTGCTCTACGCCGGTGTCGTTGGTCCGGAAATGTACGAACAGTTCCGGGTGATTGTTCGCCACTTGGATAATCGCTTTCTTCAACTCCTCTTCCGTCACGCCCTCCGGCATCTTCGCGCGCATGGGTATATTATATAAGGTGGAAGTGGGGTTCTTCATGCACTCGAAATAGACACCTGTCTGCGCGTGGCTGAGGGGGTAAGGAGCAAACCCCTCCCTATCCCTCCCCTCAAGGGAGGGAACTGAGGCTGCATCTTTTTCTCCTCCCCCTGTGGGGTGAAGGGCTTTGCCCGATCGAGCGTCCAGTGGACGGTCGTAGAACAAATCCAGGGGTGGGGTTGTCAGTTTCTCTTTCAAGATCTCATTCTCGATGGACTGAATGCTCGCGCCTTTGATAACCTTCTTGGCATCGAGTTGCACACTGAAACGCTTGTAAATTTGGGTCGCTAATTTAATCGCCGAAATGGAACTGAGACCCACAAAACGCAGATCAGTGGTAATACCGAAATCGCTGTTCCCCACGATACCGGCAACGATCTCCTTGATCTGCTCTTCAAGCACATTGAGCGGAGCCGCCTCCGCTGCACTGTGCACTTCTTCACTCTGAGCCTTCGGTTCCGGAAGCGCACGCTTGTTGACTTTTTGGTTCTGGTTCAACGGAATAGCATCTATCTGCATCGTTACCGCAGGCACCATATACGGCGGTTTCTGATCCATGATAAAGGCGTTGAGTGCCTGAATATCGATCTTCCGGTCCGAAACGATGTACGCGGCAATGAACTTGCCTCCGCCGTCGGGATAATCAAAAGCCTGCACGGTAGCATCTTTGATGCCCTCAAACTGGCGTATAACCGCCTCCACTTCTTTGAGTTCAATACGGAAACCGCGGATCTTGACCTGTCCGTCTTTTCGACCGACGAACTCGATTGCGCCGTCCTCACGATACCGAACTATATCGCCCGTACGATAGCATCTGAGTCCGTTCCATTCCACGAAGGCTTCTGCGGTCTTCTCGGGGTTATTAAGATAACCGATACCTACCTGCGGTCCGGCTATAAGCAGTTCGCCTGCTGCGCCCCATGGTACACGCTTGCCGTTCTTATTGACAATAAAGAGTTCGGCTGTGTCGTTCGGATAGCCGATAGGGATATTCGGCTCGTTCTTCTCCACCCAGAAACTGGAGACATAGACAGTGCACTCCGTCGGGCCGTAACCATTCCACAAACGATAGGAAGGCGGATTCAAGGACATCAGTTTTTCGCCACCCACGCCGAGACATCGGAATCCGGGAATATCGGGATAGTTGATAGCCATCTGCGTGCCTACTTGGGTCGTCATGAAGGAGTGCGTAATGCCCTCTTTGACAAAATAGTCATATATACCATCCAAATCGAACCGTATATCTTCGCCAATAACATATATGGCTGCGCCGGCATATAAGCATCCCCATAGGTCGTGCATGAACGCGTCAAAGCCGTAACCGGCATACGTAGCGTACCGGCTCTCGGGCGTCAGACCTATATGATGGGTATGGAAATCACAGAAGGTAAGAATATTCTGCTCGCTCAGCATGACACCCTTTGGTGTGCCGGTCGTGCCTGAGGTATAAAGCAGTATGAACGCATCGCCGCCTTCATATTTCGCGGCATCGGCACGCATGAACTCTAATCGCTCTTCCGGATAACTGCTATCCAGCGGCATGGCTGTGAACCCGGCTTTCGCGATAGCGAGCGGCACAATGACCATCTGTTCATTACGCGGGACGGAGTAGCCGATTACATGCTCGCCGCAGCGAACTGTGTATTGCGGGTCGAGAGTATCGGAGAGTTTATCCACCTCCGCGTAAGTCAGTCTCTTATCGCCGGCTACAACGCAGATAGCGTCCGGTTGTTCGGAAACGTGCTGTTGGAAGCGAGCAATGAGGGAATCTTTCTCCCTCCCTTGAGGGGAGGGTTGGGGAGAGGTTTTCGGATTTCGTTCGTCCAGCCACTTGATCTGCTCCTCATCGCAATACTCAATCTCGCTCACTTTCTCCGCCGTTACCATTGAACGGAGGATTGTGCTATAGGTTTTAGCCAACTCCTGCATGAACGCCTCG
>DFHS01000030.1:0-122428 GCA_002372695.1 Bacteroidales bacterium UBA3717 | reverse complement strand
AGAAACTTATCCGGTATCTTACTAACGGGAACCATATTGTGCTCCATGCACCCCGTCGAATCGGAAAAAGCAAACTGATAGAGCATTGTTTTGCGCAACCGGAAATCAAGGACAAATACTATACAATTTTTGTAGATATCCTCCAGACCGGAAACCTACAGGAGTTCACTTACGAGTTTGGTAAAGCAGTATTTGAAACTACCGCTTCTATAGGAAGCAAGATGATGAAACAGTTCGCCCAAACTGTGCAATCGTTGCGTGGCGAATATAGCATGGATCCTTTTACCGGAATGCCTAAATTCAGTATGTCTATCGGTCATATAGAGAATGCAATATATACCATAGAAGAAGTATTTCGTTTTTTGGAACAAGCAGACAAGCCATGCATAGTAGCGATAGATGAGTTCCAACGGATAGCAGACTACCCGGAGAAAAACGTAGAAGCGATTTTACGTACGCATATTCAAAGGATGCGTAATTGCGAGTTTATCTTTGCGGGGTCTGACCGCCATTTATTAGGTCAGATGTTTCTGGATTACAATCGTCCTTTCTATGAGAGCGCGACTATCTTAACCTTAGACAAGATAGAGAAAGCAAAATATAATGCGTTTGCGGTGGCGCATTTCAAGGAGTTTGAGAAGAATATTTCCGCAGATGATGTAGATCGCGTATATGATTTGTTTGACGGAAATACATTCGCGATGCAAAAAACTTTGCATACGGCGTTCTCTTTGACTAATTCAGACGGGACTTGTACTTTGGATACTATTCGTCGGGCTATTGATGACATAATTGAAGATAATGATTTTACATATCGCACTCATTTGATGAATATCGGTTTGTCTCAAAAAGAAGTTCTATATGCGATAGCCAGAAGCGGCGTTGCCATGCAAATAACAAGCGCAAACTTTGTTAACAAATATCGTTTAGGATCCTCCAGTTCCGTACAATCAGCTGTCCGAAAGTTAAAAGCCGATGGATGGGTTGCCGAGTGTTTGAATGAGGATGGACAAAAAGGCTATCAGTTGAATGATTATTTTTTGATGTTGTGGATCCAAAAGAACTATGGAAAAGGATATGATTTGTAATATGAAGAGCCATCTATTGGTTCTGGCGCTCGCGGGAGCGGTGCTCGCGGGATGCGGAGGGGCGACCGGGAAAGGACGCGACAGTGGCGTACGTAATGCGAACGAGATGCGTACGGGATACAGCCGTGCGATGATCAACGACCGCATGAGCGGATGGTACAACAAAGACGCCTGTGTCGGTTTCCCGAATGCCAACAGCACCAACGGCGTCGTGCAGTCTGAGACGGCGGCTACGTGGGACTACGTGCCCGGCGTGGTAGCCAAGGGAATCTTAGACGTATGGAGCCTCTATCGCGACTCCGCATGGGCGGATGCCTGGTATGAAGGGCTGGCTCAGTGGGTAGAAGGGTTGGAAGGGGAGAAAAACTGGGCTAAAGGCGGCATCCTCGATGACCTGAACTGCGCGAAGGTGTATCTGGGCTTATACGAAGGAGCCAAGCCCGGCGGGAAATTCGAGAATGCCGAGCGGGCTGCGTTCTACATGGAGCAGATGCGGCTGGCGGCAAAAGGATTAGAGGAACACAAAGAGAAATACTCATTGCCCAACGGCGGATGGATGCACAAAGCGACGGACGACCCGACGAAGAGTTATTGGGGGCAGATGTGGTGCGACGGTGCGTATATGGGTCCGGCGTTGCTGGCGCAACTGTTGGTAGTCGGCGCCTGCGAGGGAACGAGCTTGGGGTGGAACGACGTCTATGACCAGTTCTACGCCTCGTGGCCGTACCTCTGGGACGAAGAGAAAAAACTGCCGTACCACGTGCTGTTTACGGACGTGACGGTGAATAAGAACGCGAAGACAATCTACGAGTCGGGACACCTATATCCCTGTCGGGATAATTTACCATTTGGTCATTTACCATTTACCATTTATCACTCGGAGGAGTACTGGGGTCGCGCGGCAGGATGGTATATCCTGGCATTGGTGGATGTGCTGGAGGCGTATTTGCAGGGGTTAGAGATTAGCGGTGAGTGGTCAGAGGGCGATCCGCTGCCTTCGGCACAGAATTTCGACGAGTTGCGGGAGATGCTGAATCAATTGGCGGACGGTCTGGTGGCAAGGCAAGATAAAGAGACCGGATGCTGGTACCAGTTGCTGCAATACGGGCCGGAAAAATGCGCTACGCAGGGCATCGATGAGACCGGTTCGGCGAAGTTTACGAACGTCAGCGAAGGTGGTACGCAATGTAACTATCTCGAGTCCTCAGCTTCGTGCCTCATCACCGCAGCGTTGCTGAAGGGCAGTCGGCTGGGGCTGATTGACCAGATGGAAGCAGGAAAGAAAGGCTATGAGGGAATCCTTAAGCAGTTTGTGAAAGAAGAGAACGGTGTGTTGACTATCACCGGTTCGTGCCAGTCTGCGGGGCTGAGCAAGGACCGTTGGGGCAATGCCGCCTACTACCTGATCGGCAAGGATGTACCCATCCAGGATAACACGGAAGGCAAGGTTCTCGGCGCCTTCCTGATGGCAGCCGCAGAGTACGAGCGGCTGTAGATTTTGATAAAAAGCGCATAAAGTGTAGAAATGGCGCATAAAAGTGTCAATTTTTACACATAGATATGCGAAAAAAGCAGTAATTTTGCGCTCGTAATCAAAATCTAATGCATGATGAAAAAAATCTACAACTTTTTTCTGCGTATTGAAACCCTTAATCGGGCGGCATTTGTTATGATGCTGTCTGCCTTTTTTGTTGGCCAAGTATGGGGTGAGGTAGTAACTTTCTCCGGCAGTAATTTGAATGCAGTAAGTGGGTCCAAGACTGTAGGAAGCATCACTCTTTCTTCGTCCGGCATGACGTATAGTGACGGATTGTCCGCGGGTAGTGGCGGCAAAACATTTACCCTGACTGCCACTGACGCAACTATTTCACAAGTGGTGATTACAACGGATAGAAATGACAGCCGATACTCGGCAGGAAAGATCACGAACTGTACTTCATGCACACTCTCCGACAAAGTCTATACATGTGTTATCAGTCCTGCGGTTAATATAGTCAGTTGCACCAATCAAAGTGGCAGTGTGAAAATAACTCAAATAGATGTATCATATACACCTACTTCCGATCCTGCAATTTCAACCAAGACGGTGTGTCTCAATCCCGATGTATCAAACTGGAAATTAGGGAATGAGCGGTACGCGGTGTATTGTTTCGGCGACGGAGATGAATGGTATGACATGACGCTTGTGAGCGACGGTTGTGGCGGTAAGATATATTACAAAGCGGACGTGGATCCGAAATACACGACCTATATCTTCTGCCGCATGAATGGCGGTACTACGGAAAACAACTGGGATAACAAGTGGAACCAGACGAACGATTTGGCCAAAGCGGATGGAACGTATTGTACCATTACGAGTGCCGGCGGAGGAACCACTAAAGCCGGCTGTAACTGGAATCACACGCCGTTCGAAATCTGCATTTCAGGTCCTGAATACGCCTTCGCAGACGATCCGCTTGTGTTGAAAGCAACATGCCCGGGAGCTACGTATTTCCAATGGTATAAGGGCGGAACAGCGGAGTCGAACAAGATAGAAGGCGCAACAAGCGCCACATACAGAAAAGGCAACTGTGTCTTCGAGGACGCCGGCACGTATTACTGCAAGGCTGGCGGCAACGAGAGTTCTGCTTCGACGAGTAGTGGAAAAGATGTGAAGATGTTCCGGATGTATTTCAACGTAGGACGTGGCGGAACAGACTACGGTCACGTGGATTTGCACAATACCGACCCCGACAATCATAAAGCGGAGGGTATGATTTTCTTGGGTGAAAGCTGGAATTATGCGTTCTCTATCACAGACGGTTTAGGGCATTGGTACGGGAACAACAACGACGAAGGCCATAAGATGTGGAGCGACAACTGCACCAATTGGTCGATGCCTCTCAATGATCCGCAATGCTGGTTGAGGTCGGATAACGGAGCAACTTATACCTTTGTCTTGGATTATTCGAATACATCCAATCTCAGAATCTCCGCCCTGTATCCGCCGGACAACCAGGGAGCAGGATTGATGATTTATTTCGACAACAGCGTGGTCAATTGGACCAATCTGCATTACCGCGTTGGAAAATTAAACCAGACTACCAAAGCGGAATTGTCCAAAGTGCCGGGAACGGCTAATCTGTACCAATACGAGACACAGGAATATCCGGATTTGAACGCATGGCATATTGCTGACAACTGCGGTTGGAGCGGTGACGGTGACGACCGCTCTATCTACCGCACAAAAACGGATGACTCATATGCGATCACTAATTCTGTCAATTTCGAGGGCGGTGCCACCACGCATGATATAACGATTACCCCGCGGAATGAACATTCAACAGGTAGCGATAGTTACAACAACAACTGTAAATTCTATCCGTACTCCATGTCTCCCGGCATGAAGAAGCAGAATGTGGAGATCGCGGAATGCACAGGCGGAACGGTAACAGTCAGTTATACGGATGTGGATAACACCCCGCAGTCGTTCACTACAGGGAATCGCTATCTGGCGCACACCTGCAAACTGACGATCACTGCAGTGCCAGATTGCGGTCAGAAGATTGTGTCGCTTCAGGTGAACGGCGTTGATTTCACCAGTGGTGATACGTATATTCTGTCCGCCGATGCCGTTATAGAAGCGGTGTTCGCTGACGACCCCACAGCCACGTATGACATCACGTATCATCTGGACGACGGAACGATCAACAGCGGTAATGTGACGAGTTATACCTATCTGACGGGGGCGACCCTTCCTACTGATGTGACCAAAAGCGGAAACTGGGACTTTGATGGTTGGTACGACAACAGCAGCCTGAGCGGTGACCCCGTAACGGAGATTACCCCGAGTGATTGCGGCGATAAGAAGTTTTGGGCGAAATGGAAAAACCACGTAGCCACCTTCCAATATATCTTAGGTTCATGCTACGTAAAAGATGGTATGTGGACTGCAGGCAAAGAAGGGTCCGTAGATGCTTGGAGGTATATTCCTGGTGCAGATGTTGCCAGTGGTACGCTTAAGGCTACCGACGATATTTCCATTTCTACCACGGGTACTGCAGGACTTTACTTTAACACCAAAGACCTTTCAAAATTGGATGTGGAAAGTTATTGGGGCACTTCGTCTTCTGACAATAAAACCATCAAAGCCATTAAAGTAGAAAGCAACAAGACAGTAACTTTCGATTTAGGCAGTCGAAAGGCAAAGAAGATCACATACTATGTCTTCCCTGGCAGCGGTAACTCTTATACGGTGGACTTGACGGTCAATGGTAGCACCAGTACCAAGTCATTTAGTAGCGAACAAAACAAATGGCATAAATACCAGTACATAGGAAATTTCACAGGCAAGTTCTCGATCAAGAGCAATGACAAAGAGAGCCGTGTAGTAGTTGTTGTTGAATTGCCCGCTGTGACGATTACATTTGACAAGAACTCCACCGGAGCTACAGGCACGATGGAATCAGTAGTCATTCCGAATGGTACCGAGCACACCCTTCCGTCAAATACTTTTGAGTGGACAGGCCATGAATTCCAATGCTGGACAGAAGGTTCAACAACCGGCCCGGAAATAGCTAATAGAGCGAAGTACACAGCAAATACGGATGTGACGCTCTATGCCAAATGGGTGGAACATATTGAGACGATAGTCACGCTGAGCGCTCCGGACGCTGACAATGATGACTTCACTAAATCCGTGACCGCCGTTTATACAAAAGATCTGCCGACTATCCCGGAGCTGCCAACACGCGAGTGGTTTACTTTCGACGGTTATTTCGAGAACCCTGATGGCAGTGGTAAACAGTATTATTCATCTACGGGCGAAAGTGTTAATGTATGGGACAAAACAACTCCGACAGCTACTATCTATGCCAAATGGACGGAGATCAAGCACACAACAATCACCTTGGTTGCTACCGGTGCGTATAACCATTATACCTCCTCTGTCGTTGCTGCGCTTAACCAACCGATGCCTGCCATCCCGAATCTGCCGCTCAGCACTTCAAAAGTGTTTGCAGGATACTTCAAGAATCCGGACGGCACCGGCAAACAGTACTACACCGCCTCTGGAACAAGCGCAAACGAATGGGACCAGGACGTAGCAAATAGCACCCTGTACGCCAAATGGATGGATCAATGCGATATAGCACCGACGCTGACTTCGGCCGCACCTATTATTACCATCTG
Source organism: Bacteroidales bacterium UBA3717 (assembly GCA_002372695.1). Classification (GTDB taxonomy): domain Bacteria; phylum Bacteroidota; class Bacteroidia; order Bacteroidales; family Paludibacteraceae; genus Colicola. Next base: position 116,171 of record DFHS01000030.1, on the reverse strand, counting down.
GAATGGACAAAAAGCAGATGTGACATTAGCCACACTGTCGTGCGCATTGGATACTACAACACTCAAGTATTCGTATGTATCCGCCTCGGAAAATATTGCGGGATGCGAATACAAATATTTCGACTCTCGTCTTCATCTCATTGGTACGCCTACCGGTTATTTGACCGAAACTACAAAAACCATCACGTTCACCTTCCAAAACAATTGTGATCCGGCAAGATCCTATAATGTGGAACAAACCATCCGCATATATCCGACAGGCAAGAAGGCACGACTCGCCTTTATTATTACCGGTGAAGAAGGTGCGGCATTCAACAAATACACTGCCGATGACTCTACAAGTTGCGCGGAATTAATAGCTTACCTGAATAAGAAATATGACGTAACATGCGTGAACGGCTATGCAACCAAAAATACTTCCAATCTCGCTACTTATTATGCCCAATATGATCTGCTGATTGTGACTGACTTCCTTGACACGGGTAAGGGTTATACGAACGCGATAGGTACACTGATTGACAAGAAGCCTATCCTCAGTTTCGAAGCATACGTGGCTAATCAATCTAACTGGCATATCGGATCTAACCCAAAAGATCCGAAACCGAAAGTACAAGACATGAAAGTGCTTTGCGCCGGTCACGCAATCTTCGCGGACGCCAAATATGACGAAGATGATCCTGATCCGGTAGATGTGATCAATGATACGGATACCACTGTTCATGTTTTGGATGCACTGAGTACGGAAAAGGATGCGAAAGGATTGCAAGGCTTCACTATCAATGAGGCGCCTGATTTCATCTTCATTGCTACCGTCAAAGACGCCGACAACAAACGAGACTTGATTGTATGCTGCGAGCGACAAGTGGTATTCTCTGCCCGATTGATGCTCTACGGTATCAATTTCTACGAAATGAGTAACCTGTCCAAGGCGGGACGCATCATCATCCGTCAGATGGTGGACTACCTGCTGATGACCGATGAGACGAGGATTGCCGACTGCTCGCTGGTATTTGATAACGGTTATGATCCGGACCTCCACACAATAGTGCCCGGCGGAGGTGATCACTTATGGAACAACCCTAAGAACTGGTCGCCGGGACGTAACATTGTTCCGACTCCTGTGCATCCGACACGAATCATTGCCGAATGCCATGTGGATTATGATAAGGCACACGCCGGTAGCGTGAAAGTGAACACTGGTCGTGACGAGCACGGAAACCTCATGGATGGAAAGTTGATTATCGAGCCAAATGGCGGATTGACCATCGCCGGTATGGTAGCGACCGTACATGACACCCGCTACGCTTCGCCTGTCACCATCGCGGCGGAGAACCTGTTAATAAAAGCCAACGATGGGAACAACGGCGCATTCGTCTATGGTAACAAAGAATCGGATGTACGCGCTACCGTGCAATACTACAGCCGCGGCTCCAACGCCCAAACACCTAAGCCGGTATGGCAATATATGGGTATTCCTTTCCAGTCAGAAAAGACAGCTATCCAGATGTACCACTACGCTTGGATGTGCCGCTGGGCAAACGGCTCGACAGACGGCTTAGGAGGGTTATGGCAATGGGTACAGAATGACGATGTGCTACTTCCGTTTGAAGGATATTGTATCACACAAGAGGCTGCGAAGACCTATGAGTTCGCGGGAAAACTGAATGCGCCTGTAACAACCACGCTGCAGTTGGATAACCGCGATACAGAAGGTTTTGCTTTTGCAGCCAACAGTTGGACGGCTCCGATCAAGATTTCGCAGATGCAGGATGATGACTTCACGAATGCAGAGAAATCCATTTATATTTACCATACCGGAACGTATGCCGATTGGAACACCCACAAAGACGAGGTCATCAACACAAAGACCAGTAGCACTGCTGTTTTATCAGGTCAATATGCCGTCATCCCTATCCATGCGTCTCCGTACATCGGCGTGGATTCCGTGATTCCGGCCATGCAGGGCTTCTTTGTAAAGACAGATCCGAGCAAAGAGGCATCGCTGAAACTGGTCTATAACCGCGTGGTATATGACTCCAAATATTTCAAGACTTCTACTCAGCCGATGCGTGCGCCGAGCCGTACGATGGAGCTGAGTGACGCGCCGGAGGTGATGGTATTGACGGTAGTAGGCGACAGCCTGGGTGCTGACCGCGTGCACATCCTCTCGCGTGGTGATTTCTCGCAATCCTATGAGGATGGATGGGATGGACGAAAGGTAGAGGGAGATGCAATAGCTCCTAAACTGTCTGTCGTCAAGGATTGTGGCGAGATGGCCGTAGCGGCGATAGAGACGCCGGAAGGGCAGTACCTGTCGTTCCGCGCGGGAGAAGATAGTATCTATACCTTCACGTTCGACTACGAGGGCGAGACGATCTATCTCTACGACCGTCTGGCGGACGAGGCTGCGGAGATCCGGACAGGAAACACTTATACTTTCCGCGCGACGAACAAGACTGCGGCGGAGCGGTTCCTGATCACGGCAACGCCTCCGCGGACGCCGACGCAGATAGAGACCATCGGCGCTGAGCCCAGAAGCGAGAAGGCAGAGAAGATCATCCATGATAACAAGCTGATGATCCTCTATCACGGAGCGGTTTACGATGCGCAAGGCGCGCGCGTAAGAATAGGAAAGGAGGGTGCGAGATGAAACGATTCCGAATTCAATTGGTGTGGGCGCTCATCGTACTGATTTGCGGTGTGTCGCTGATGGGAATGGTATATCTCGTGTTCAACAAGCCCGAAGTGTATATCAACCCCGGCATCGTCGTGACCCAGCCATCTCCGGTAGCCGAGCCGGCAGCACCGTTGGCTCCGCGTGGAGGCTCAGCCCCGCAATCGATGTTCCATCACACGTCGTACGGCTATACCTACCATTCGCCGGAGACCAACTCTTTTACGGGTGCCGGTAAAGGACTATATCTGCATTCCAGCGCAGAAGTGCGTTCGGTAGGCGGCGGAGGCAATGGCGCTTGGGCTGCTGCGGGTTCATCCGGTTTGGGCTCTTCGCGTGGGATCATCTATACGCAGAGCACGGGTGCCACGATGCCGATGACGAGTTTCGTAGCCGTAGCATCGACACGTCAGGTCTCGCAGCCGGAAGCACAAGAGGCACCGCAGATGGCGCGTATGGCTTCACCCAAACGCGCTCCGGGACCGCCTAACCCCACAGGACCGCTGCCCGGTGAGCAACAGTTGGTGGAGCACCCGATAGGCGACGCCGTCCTGCCGTTACTCCTCCTGGCTATCGGATATATGATATATAGAAGAAAAAGACTCGCTGCGTGAGCGAGTCTTTTTTCGTTAGAAGCGGAAGGTAGCTCCGAGCAGGAAGTTGATTCCCTGCGAGCGGTAGCCGTAGTAGATATCGTTCTTCCGGTGGAGCCAGTTATTGAGCTGGCAGAAGAGCGTCAGGTTCGGTTTCGGCTCCGGACGGAGTGTCATGCCATTTACCATTTTATCATTTACCATTTTACCATTTTTACCAACCCACATGTTATATTCCACGCCGGCGTTCAGCTCAACCGTCGGACGCAGGTGGTGCTCCGTGTAGTTCGTGCCGTCGTACGAGAGCGCAAGACGGTTGCCGGCAAAATAGTTATCCGAATAAACCGACCAATGCTTGTTGATCCGTCCGTCGATACGAAGGGTCACTTCCCAGTTCGGGCGGTCGTAAACCGTCGTGTCACCAGACCAGAAGTAGTAGTCGCCGGAGAGGTTGATACGCACTGCGTCCTGGAGATGATAGTTGATCTGACCACCGATCTTGCCGCGCTGGTAATCGGTGTGGAAGTACGTGAAATCACCCTGCATCATCTTGAGGTTGAGGGGCGCGAAGACAGCCGCGGAGTCGGTAGTGGCGATCCAAACGTCCTGATGCATCATATAGGCGTAGCCGCCATGGATCTCGAGTAACAGGTCGCGGTACGGGCGGATGTGGAAGCCTAACTCCGCGTCCACCGGCGTATATTCCGCGCAATGCGGCTCGATGATACCCGCGTGAATGATGCGATAGCGGTTCTCCTCCATGTACTCCTGCAAGCTACCTAAGCCATGATGACCCTCCACATCGGCGTAGATGGTCAGCCATTGTTTGGCAATCTGCGCCTCGAGGTTGATATGCGGCGAGGGTGCGAACGAGACGTTTTGTGCGCCGGAGAGCATCTGTCCGTGACCGAGGTTGACATCCAGATTCACGCCCACGTGTACGCGCACGCGCTTTCCTTCATATTGATAATAGGGCTCGATGCGGAAGCTATGTCTGCTGCGGTAGAGCGAATCGGGAATCGCAGCCAGGTTGCCTTTTAGCTGCAGGAAATTATTCTGCATGTAGATATTTGTCCCTACATGGTGCTCCTCTCCGTGCCAATCGAAGGAACCGTGCGTCCGCAGCTGGTGCTCTGCTACAGCTCCGGGTTTGGCGAAGATCGCATAACCGGTCTGCACGCGGTACTGGACGTCCTGTTTGGGATTCGACTTCACACCCAGGAACACCTCTGCGGTCCAGAGGGTGGTCTTATCGCGGTCGGTCAGAGGCGCGCGGTTAGCATATGCTACTTTGTTCTTCTCCCACATCCCGAAATCGCGGTTCGTAGCAGAAAACGCTGCGTAGTCGTAGAAATGGCCGTACTTATGGTAGTACACATTTCCGCCGTTGACACCGAAATAGAGGTCGCAGGTCGAGAAAGGATGGGTGAAATTCAGCCCCACCTTCGTCTTACTGAGCGCCGCGAGACCCCATTCCGCCTTATGATGGGCGTACACATCGAGGATGGATTTCTTGCCGTCGTCCAGGTGGTAGCCGAAATCAAAGAGCGTGTTCGGATGGCCGAGTGCTCCGCGGACGTAGCCGTTATAGGGTTTCGAGGCATCGAAGCGCGTCGGTTGGGAGAGCAGGGGATGGAAGGTAGCCGAAGGCTGCACATCTGCGCTGAACTCCGAATACTCCACTTTCGTCGGCTCAATCTCGGTCTCTACGACAGCAGGCTTGGTAGATACTTTGCCTGCCGCCTGAATCACCGGCTGGAAATCGCGCTCTACGGTCACTGAACGGTTGAGAGCAGAGTCCTGCTGCGCAAAAACAGAGGTGCTAAAGAGCGCCATCATCGATATACCGATATACCGATATACCGATATATCGAAATTAGTCTTCATTTTCTTCCTCCTTCTCTACGGGTTTGTCTAATTCATCGAGTTCCGCCAGCCGTTGGCTGATCATCGTGTGGATGTCATCCGTCCGGACGGTATAGTTCTGCTGCAGCACGAGCAGGTACTGCCGCGCCTGGAAGAACTCGCCACGGGCTTTGTTGATGTCGCTCAGGAGCACTAATGCCCGCGCCAGCCAGTATTGCTGCTGGGTGTTCATCTGGGTGAACTCCATCACTTGCGCCTCGGCGGTATCCAGATCTTTCTGCTCGTAATAACTCTGCGCCAGCAGGTATTTGGCCTCTGCCCCTTGTGCCGTACGCACTTCGGTAGCAAGCGTCCGGAGGTCCGGTTGCGCTTTGGTCCATTGACCGAGTGCCACACGGGCTTTGGCTCTGCCGTACAGCGCTTCGGCCTTTGTCTCCTCCGTCAGCGGCTGGTCACTGAGGATCTGGTCAGCTATGTCGATAGCCGCCTGATGACGACCGAGCGCCTGAGAGCACCGCAGGATACCCAACCGCGCAATCGTCGTGTTCTCGCGGGTCGAGGCCAAGGCATGCATCCTATAGAAGCCCTCTAACGCACACGCGTAATCGCCCTTGTCGTAGCAGATCTCCGCCACGCGGGTAGCTGCCTCCTCCTGATAGGGGTTAGCATTCATCTCCGCTAATACAGCGTACTGCGCCAACGCCTCCGAACTCTTACCCAGTCGGTAATACGAGTCCGCCAGATAGTACCGCGCCACGGTGCAATACCGTCCACCGGCGCAATATTGGGTGAGGTAATTGGAGAGCGAGACGGTCGCTTTCTGGTACGCGGCCTGCATGTATTGCATCTCTGCTGCGGCGTAGATCAGGCTGTCTTCTTTGGTCGAGACATTCATGTTGACCTTCGCCAGGTTCTTGGTGTAGGCGAGATACTCGTTCACGTTTCCGGTCTCGACATACAGCGCCTGCAGCGCATCGAGCGCCGTGTAAGCCTCTTCGGTAGCCGGATAAGTCTCTATCGTCTTGCGGTACGCCGCGATAGCCTGGTCGTTCTGCCCAAGGTTGCGATAGAGCATCGCGCGCTCCAGCGAAGCCTTGCGCGCTACCGACGAATGCGGATACGAAGCGAGCAGCTGCTCGTAGGTCACGATAGCTCCGCGCTCATCGTCTTGCTGCAACTGCGCACGGGCGATCTCATAGACACCATCATCCGCGTAGTCGGACTTCGGGTAACGTTTCACCAAGTCACGCAGGACGCTGATCTTCTCCGAATACTTACGTTGCAAACCAAGGGCGTAACCTCTCTGGAAGAGGGCATAATCCGTACCTGCAGCCTGGAGGTTAGCCACCTGCGTATAGTAGGTGATGGCCTGCGGGAACTGGCGGGCATTGAAGTAGCAGTCGCCTATTCGGTTGAGCGCATCGGCGTAGGTCGGTTCAGTAGCCAAGGCGGCATCTATATAGATAGAGAAAGCCTCTCGCGCCTGGTCGTATTTGTTCTGCGAGAAATAGGTGTAGCCCTGCAGGTACCGGGCGATGGAGTAGTTCTGCGAGCGTTTTGCATCGGGGCGAGCGAAGAAAGCATCCAGATCCTTGGCGCACTCCTCGTAGCGACGCAAGCGGTAGTTTGCTTCGGCGCGTACGTAGTAAGCCTCCGTGGTGTACTTGTCTGACTCTGCACGATGCGCCAGCACTTCGCTCATCCACTCTGCCGACTGCTGCATCTTGCCTTGCAGGAAGTTATCCGCGCCTAACTGGTACCGCAGATACTGCTTGGTCTCTTTCATCTTCGGCGTGGGGTTCGGTATCGAATCCAGGGTCGAGATAGCGGCCGCGTAGTTCTTGCTTTGCATCAGCGCATCAGAGAGCAACTGGTAGATGCGGTTCTCGTATTTGGAATCCGGGAATTGGTGCAGGAAGTCATTGAACGCCCGCACGGACTCGCCCAGAGCCGACGAGGACTGATAAGTACAGAGGGTGTAGTTATACGATGCCTCCTCTTTGATAGCCGGCGTCAGACCGTAGTTAGCTGCGGCCTGGTAGGATAACTTCGCTTGCTCGGGCTGGTTCAGCTGCACGTATGCATTACCCATCGTCAGACAGGTCGCCTCGGAGAGGGTGTCGTTCTCTTGTTTCACCTTCTTGAGCGCCAGTACCGCCTCGTCGTAGTGGCCCAAACGGTACTGCGCCATACCGAGCATATAAACATCGTTACGCACGAGTTCTTCCTCCTGCTCTGCCGCCATCTTCATGTATTGCTTCAGGTGCTCGGCAGCCGCCTCGTTCTCGCCCTTATGGTACGCTATCTCGCCTAAAAGACGGTGGAGCTCGCCGTTGTTCGTGCTCTCCGGATGCTCGCGCAGCAAGGTCTCCGCGCGGCTCTCGACTTCCTCGTAGTTGCCCTGTGCATACTCGATCTGAACAATATAATACGGCACGGTCTTGGCGTACGTCGGTTCGTTCTCCAGCGCCTTAAAGGCCGGCAGAGCCTTGTCGTATTTCTCCTGTTTGTACATGCAGTACGCGTAGTAATAGGTCCCGCGAACTTTGTATCGGTTCTCGGATTTGGAGAGCTGGCCGAAGTATATCGACGCCCTCTGGTACTCCTGCATCATCAGGTACGCGTACCCGCGATAGAAGGAGTAGTCCTGTTGATGCGGACGCGTCAGGGCGTGCACATCAATCGGCTCCAAGACCTTCAGCGCCTGTTTGTAATGTCCTTTCTCTACCTGCAGCACGCCCTGCATGAAATGGATCTCATCCAGAAACGTGGTGTACGGATAAGCCTGCAGGTACTCCTTCAGGTCGCGTTGCAATAACTTGTCACGTCCGTCGAAACGGGCGGATAAGGCATTGTATTGCGTCTCCATCTCCGTCGTCTGGGCAAAGAGCGGAGTAAGGAATAAGGAATAAAGAATAAAGACACAAATGATTCTACCGATAGAAACAAGTCTTTGTTCCTTCAGCGAAGCGGTCTTTACTCTTTGAACGAAGCGGTCCATTATCGTGCTAATTTGATTTCATTCCACATCTCAAGCAACATCTCCTGGCTCTCGCCGGCGTCGTGCATCAGCGCGCAACGGTCGATGATACTCTTGTCTGCATAATAAACGGGGTTGAGGTGCAGCGCGTGCGGGTCAAGTAACTCGCCGTCCACCTCAATCGGATCGTTGCCGAAGAAATAAGAAGCGTCCACCGTCTCGGGCCACTCCTCTTCGTCGTTCTGCTCCGCTAATACATCAGCGGCAGCCAACGGACCTCCGGCGCAAGATACGTAACCGATCTCGTCCATGTTTGCCAACGCATTGTCTGCACGGCACATATAGTCGATGAAGTACGTAGCGGCTTTGATATTCTTTGCGTATTTCGGGATTACCCATCCGTCGAACCACACGTTCGAACCCTCTTGCGGTACGATGTAGTCGAGCATGACGCCCATCTCTGCTGCCTCTTCGATCGCGAACTGCGCATCGCCGGACCAGCTCAGGTTCATCCATGCCTTGCCTTTGGTCATCTCCTCCTTACCGAAGTCAACCTCCCATCCGCAGATCTGTTTTTTCGCCTTCAGCAGAATGTCTTTGACCGCAGCTACGCGCTCCGGAGTGATGTCGCGAACGAGCTCGTCACGTGTCACTTCGCCTGCCTCGATCTGATCTGCAAAAGCGTACAGTACCAATACCGAATACACGTCGCGGAAAGCGTCCTTCATGAGAATTTTGTTCTCGAATTTCGGATCCAGTACCGCTGCCCAGCTCTTCAGGTCCTCGTGGTTCACAAACTGCGGGTTGTAGATGAAGCCTGTCGTGCCCCACATGTAACCTACCGTGTAGTCGCTCACTTGGACGTCCGCACTCGGCGCCATCTGCTGGAACTTCTCCGTCACGAACGGGGAGATGTTGTCGAAATACCAGATGGAGTCAGCGATCAGTTCTTTCCGGATCGGCTGTACCAGACCTTTCTTCAGCATTCGCTCGATGATGTACTCCGACGGGCAGAACACGTCGTAGTCCTCGTGACCGACCTCGATCTTCGTCAGCGCGGTCTCGTTGATGTCGAAGGTCTCATAAACCAGCTCCACTTTCTCACCGGTCTGTGCGTAGTACCAGGACTCGAAGTTCGTCTTGACGTTCTCGTCGATGTAGTCCGCCCAGTTCAGTACTTTGAGTTGATGTGCGCGGTCAGAACCGCCGCAGGAACTTAACACGATGGCTGCGATAGCCAGCATGGAAACAATTACTTTCTTCATTTTTCTTCTTGTTTAGAATTGCGTATATTGATATAAATTAAAACGGTCAACATCACTAACAGGATGATGGTAAACAACGGTCTCAACTCCGGTGTCAGACCGCCTTTGCGGGCATCGGAGTAGATGAACGTACTGAGCGTCTCCAGACCTCCGGAGCCTTTGGTAAAGAACGTCACGCCGAAGTCATCGACAGAGAGTGTCAGCGCCAGGATGAATCCGCTCAGCATGCCCGGCCATAACTCCGGCAGCATCACCATCCGCAACGCCTGACCCGGCGTAGCACCCAAATCCAGCGCTGCCTCATACGTGTTGGGGTTCATGCGGCTCAATCGCGGCAGGACGCTCAGCACCACGTACGGCGTACAGAACACCACATGGGCGATGCACACGGTCCCTAAGCCCTGACTCATGCCCAATGCGACAAACAGCAGGAAGAGCGATATACCCGTAATAATATCCGGGTTGATCATCGGCACGGAGTTCAGCAGACTCACCACCTTGCGGCTTCTGGCGCGCATGTTGTAGATTCCGATCGCTGCGAGCGTACCGAGTATCGTAGCACACGTAGCCGCCACAAGCGCGATGACCACAGTGTACCAGATGGCGCTGTTCAGACCCGCGTCCGCCTGGCCTGTAAAGAGGTTCGCGTACAGCTCCATCGAGAAGCCCGTCCAGTTACCCAAGACCTTGCTCTTCGTAAACGAGAACACGGCGATCAGCGCAATCGGTGCGTACAGCACCATCAGAAGCAGCCAGAGATAGAGCTGCGAACCGTAATGACGCCGCAGACCCATCCGCTGGCGGCGAAGCGTCTCTTGCTCCACGGGCGTCAAGTCACGTTCTTTGCGCCGGCTATAGAAGATGTAGCCGCCATAAATGGCGGTGCCTACCAGCAGCAGCCCGGCAAAGACCCACCAGATCCATCCGCGGTTCTTTTTCTTGTCCAACTGCTCATGCAGATACGCCTCGAAGGTGTTATACGCGTTGCCGACCAATACCCGCTGTGCGCGGTTCTTGATCTCTTTTCCGTTGCGCCATACGGCCCATCGTACATCCGCTTCGTCCGTAAAACTATAGATACTGTCGAACCCTTCTACCGGACCCTCGTTCACAAAGACGAAATCCAAGTCTTTGAGCGCAGCGGTCTTTTGACTTTCTACTTTGAGCGCAGCGGTCTCCACCCTGATATTCACTTTCTCCCCGGCGTAGCTCTCCGGGAAGTCCGTCAGTACCTGTACGTCCCCTGTCGCACCGACCTTCAGCTCGTACGTCAGGTTCGATTGCGCAAACAGCGGAGTAAGGAATAAGGAATAAAGAATAAAGACAGAAATGATTTTAGCGAAGCGGTCTATCATATCATCCCTCCTTTCTCTCCGTCATTGTTATTGTCGCCGAAGAACGACGTCAGGGCGATGATGATCAGCAGCACGAGCGACAGTACCGCGCCGTAGTTCAGCAGGTCGGTCGTGGTGATATAGTCCTGAATGAGGCTACCGAACAACTTGATATTATTGTGTGTCAGCAGCTCGGCAATCGCGAAGGTCGAGACTGTCGGCATGAAGACCATCACTACGCCGCTATAGACGCCCGGCATCGACAGCGGCACAATCACTTTCCAGAAACTCTGCCACCGGCTGGCACCCAAGTCCTGAGCCGCCTCCACCAGCGAGTTATCCATCTTCTGCAGCGTGTTGTAGATCGGGTAGATCATGAACGGCAGGTAGTCGTAGCAAAGGCCGAAAAGCAGTGCCCCTTCGCCCAACGGCAGGCCGAGCATGTTAAACAGCTCTACCGTCGCTACCGTCCGCAGCAGGAAATTGATCCACATCGGCAGGATGAACAACATTGCCATCACTTTCGGCGTCTTGAAGTCCTCCTGCGCCATGATATACGCCGCCGGATAACCGATCAACAGGCAGATCGCGGTATTGAAGACCGCAATCATCACCGAGTACAGGAAGGTCTGGATGGCCTCGCTATGAGAAAAGAACTTCGCGAAATTATGCAACGTGAAATGTCCGTCAATATCCGTGAACGCATAGACGCCCACGAGAATCAGCGGCAGCACCACAAACAGCAGCATGAACAATATATACGGCCATGCCCACGTCCGACGCGAAGAAGCTATTTGAAGAATCTTATTCATTGTTTTACTAGTTTTCTAGTGTACTAGTTGACTAGTCGACTAGTTTGTCAATTAATATCTTATCCTTCGGAATCACGATTCCTACGCGGTCGCCGTCGTCCCACACGTCGTTCGTGTTGACATACAGGTCGTAACCCTCGTCCGTACGGATGGTCAAATGGTAGTGGTTGCCCTTATAGAGAATGAAATGTACTTCGCCGGAGAGCTTGCCTTCTTCCTCGTAGTCCTGCAGGTCGATGGAGCGGAACGGCACTTTGACTTGCACTTTCTCGCCGGGCTCGAGACCTTCGATTTGTTTGGGCTGCACTTCCCACTCGGCGCCGATAAAACGCACCTTGCCGTTCTTGAGCACTTCGCCTTCGAAATAGTTGTAGATATAGTGCTCTTTCTTCATGATCTGGATATCTTCCGGCCGCACGAGCATGCCTACTTCGGTGCCCGGCAGGTACTCATGGTAGTCCTGAATGAGGAACTCATAGTTATCCGCCGTCAGCACGCGCATCTCATAGTGCACGCCCTTGAAGATACAGCTCTGCACCTCGCCGTACCATTTCGTGAATTTCCCCTTCGGCACGCGGTCCTCGTAGTCATCCTCTTCCTGTCCGATTATTTTTCCGCGTTTCTCATCCTCCTTGCGCCACACATAGATATCTTCCGGCCGGATGACGACGTCCACGGGGTTGTTCTCGCCGAACCCCGTGTCAATACAATCGAACACCTGGCCGCAGAACTCTACTTTCTTGTCCTTGATCATGGTGCCGCTGAGGATATTGCTCTCGCCGATAAAATCCGCGACGAAGCAGTTCTGCGGCTCGTTATAAATATCTGTCGGAGTACCGATCTGTTGAATCTTTCCTTCGTTCATCACCACCACGCGGTCGCTCAGCGTCAGGGCTTCTTCCTGGTCGTGCGTCACGTAGATAAACGTGATACCGAGTTTCTCGTGCAGCTCCTTGAGCTCGATCTGCATGTCGTGCCGCATCTTCAGATCCAAAGCGCTCAGCGGTTCGTCAAGCAGCAGCACTTCCGGCTCGTTGACAATCGCGCGGGCTATCGCCACACGTTGTTGCTGACCGCCGGAGAGGGTATCTACCTTGCGCTCCTCGTAGCCCGTCATGTTCGCCATCTTCAGCGCCTTGCGCACTTTCTTCTTGATCGTCTCGGGGTCCTCTTTCTTCAGCTTCAGACCGAACGCTACGTTGTTAAACACATTCAGATGCGGAAACAGTGCGTACTTCTGGAACACCGTGTTCACCGGCCTCTTGTAAGGCGGCGTCTTTGTCACGTCCTCACCTTTCAACAAGATGTCACCACTGCTGGCTACCTGAAATCCTGCGATGCAACGCAGTAATGTCGTTTTTCCGCAACCCGATGGGCCAAGGATGGTCACGAACTCACCTTTTTTTACCTGCAGACTAACGTCATTCAGCGCGAACTTCCCGTCCTCAAACTGCTTGAAAACGTGGTTCACCTCAATGATAAACGGATTTTTTCCCATTTTCTTAAAACAAATAGATCGGTTTCTGTGCCCCTAAATCGGGTTTCTGTACTCCGAATAATTCATAAAATAAAAACGTTTTGTTATACATTATTACTTGCGCACATAGCACAAGCGTACACGTACGTGCACATTTCGGCTGCAAAGGTACAATAAAAAAATGACATACGCAAGCGTATGCCACTTTTTTTCGCTAAAAATGATACGATTGTACCTTTTTTATAAAGAATGATTATTTTTTCTTCTTGCTTCTGTTGTAGAAAGAAGTCGACTCTTTCTCCTGTACCGGTGCCGGAGCCGGAGCTGCTTGCTCTTTTGCAGGAGCTGCTTTGCTGCTTTCTTTCTTGTCATGCTTACCCTCGTAGATATTGATGATCTCAGTGTTGCCTACTTGGTTCAGCACGCCTAAAATGCTCGGATCCTTAAGAATCAGATATTTCTCGATATCCTCTTTCTTAACGTCTTTGTACATCTGAACATCCTGGAACAACGTACGTGCGTTCTCATAGAAACCTGCGAAACCGGTCAGGTATGCTTTATACTTGCCGCTGCGTTTCTCGATTTTGTAAACCGGATCTACAATCACGTCGCATTGGTTGGAGGTTACTGCTAAGTACTTAGCCTCTTCGCGAGCCTCCATGATGGTCTTGCAACGCTTCGACTCGGCCGCAATACGTTTAGAGAAGTCCGGACGTACATCTACTACCATTGCGGTTCCATTGATGTCTTGACGATTGATCGACTCGCTACGAGAGGTATAACTGAAGGATGAACAACTGCTCATCGCTACCGCAGCTACGATTACGGCTGCAAATATCTTTATCTGTTTCATGATTTATTCCCTTTCTTTTTATTGTTCTGCTCCGAAGAATGCTGCCAATTTGCTCTTTTTGGCCTTCTTGGCTTTTTTGTCTTTTTTTGCTTTGGTGTTAACGTTCGTTAACTGGGTAATGGACGATGAAGCCTTGGAGCTTTGGGTCGTGCATTTGATGTTGTAAACATTGCCGTTGCCGCTTGGCTTCTGGTAGTAATACTGCAAGAAACTCGGGTCTGTCAAAAGGAGGTACTTCTCGATGTCCTCTTTTTTGTATTTCTTGTCAATCACTTCATCCAGACCATTCATACCTTCTTTGTAGTAGCCTGCGAAGCCTGTAACCGTCGCGCGGTAACCGGTAATCGGACGGTTCTCTACTTGGAAAATAGGATCTACAAGCACATCAATGTCATTGTTCATGATACATTGATAGATGGCTTGTTGTTTAGCCTGGTTCGGGAACTTCTGGAAATCAGAGGTTGCCGTTACTTTCTTTTTGTAATTAATGTCCATGTCAGCGGTTGCCTGAGACGAGTTAATTACACGCTGATTCACGCTCGTACTACGAGAGGTGTACGAATACGTAGTACAGCCTACTTGTACCAGCATCAATCCGCCAAGTACAAGGGAGAAAAGAAGACTTTTCTTTTGCATAATACGTTGATTTTGGGGTTAATGAATAATAAGTTTTTAGTCCTTCGATTAAGGATTTTATTTAATATATTGTACACTCACTTTTTTCAATCTCGCAAGCGTGTTAATGCCCGCAAATACGCTCATCTGATTAGTGTTCATTGAGCAATCGTCTTTAAATACCGAAATTCCGTTCACCAGCATCTCTACCTCTTCGCCACGCTTTACCAAACTAATCGTGACCGGGCGATTACGACCCATTCCCATCTTCGCGGCTGCACTGCTCTTTACCTCCATTCCCGATGTATAGGAACACGTGCCCGCATGAACGGTTAACGTCTTGTTTCCGTTAAACTTGATTCCAACTGACGAGAACATCTTCGCCTCTTGGATGATAAACTGAAAACTGATCTGGAAATTCTTGCGGATATCGACAGGAACCATCACGTCCGATTGAGCCGTGCCGGTAGATGCGTAGTTGGTAATGCGCAACTCATCGTTCGCTATCTGGACACTTTTGGAATCATGAGAGAAAATCGACCAACCCCATTTGCTGTTGTCGAAGGTCTCTTCTAATACACTTCCTCCCGTAGTCACTTTGCTACCTATGAGCTCTCTTATCAAATCTTGACACAGGGCATAAAGGTTCACCATTTGCCCGTTCTTTACTTCGCCCAACACAGAGGCCGGGCTCTCGATATTTCCCGAACTAACCTCTACCAGGTAGGCCTCTATATAAAACTGGCTTTCCGATTTGCTCAACGTAGATATACATAAATAATCTGCACCGCTCAGTTCTCCAAGACGATGTATCTCTTTTTTCGGAACATAACCGGTGTGCTGAAAATCCAATTCATTCAAAATCTGATCCATGTCGGAGCGGGAAATCGCTTCCCATCCGTCCACTTTGAATACTGCTTTACGCAACTCACCACGTAACATCGACTTTTCCAAACTCGTTACGTTACCCTCTTCCCCTGCTACGGGATCAAGTATGGCTACTTTGGTCTGCCCAAAACTAATGACCGAGGATAATAAAAGAATACCAATAAATATCTTTTTCATGCTTTACTAAATGGTTAAATTTCACGCACTATTTTCTTTAATTGATACTGTTTGGCGCTTTAACGGATACTTAATTTTCGCGCTTTATCTGTGGGTAGTTAAATTTCGGCTGCAAAGATAATACAAAAAATCGACATACACAAATTTTTTTGCGATTTTTTTGCTTAGCGGCACTAAATACCACTCGTCGGGGTAGCGCCGAGAGTTAGACCAGCAGGTGTTGGAAAGAAAGCACCGTAGGTAATTATGGTGGGGAGATGGAGAGAGGCAGGCGGACGCCGTGGACGTAATATTGCGCGTAAGAAGGAGTATCAGCGGGCGCACGGAAAAGAGTATGGGGATGACGGTTGATCTTGGGATAGACGGGTTCGAAGGTGACGTCTTCCGCAAAGTGCTTGAGTTGGGCGTCGGTTATGGCAGGTGATTGCCGGGTTTGGCGGGCTTTGGCTTCTTGGACTTGAGCCTGGAGCTCGCGGTAGATGCAGACGTAGGTATATTGGAAGAAGTAGCCATAGGCTTTGAGTCCCGGAGCGGGCTTGGCGTGGCCTTTGACGACGTTGAAATAATGATGGAAGAAACGGAGCCGCCATTCGAGGGCTTCGGGGGTATGGGCGTGCTCGAGGGCGTGGGCTTGGCGCTGGGCTTCTTTGATAAGTTCGCGGTTGGCCACGCAGGCTGCGGACCATTTTTTCGGGAAATGGAAGGTATAGAGTTGGAAGAGTCCTTTATGGAAACGAGAGTGGCGTGCGATGATGCGTTTCTTGTACTTACGTCCGAGTTTCTGCTCGTCCAGCGCGCCTACATACGAGTCGAAGCCGGCACTCAGGTAGAAGTACCGCACGCCTCTATAGTGGCGTCCGGATGGACTTTTGCGGCGGTTATCGATGCGCGTAGCAGGGATGTTCACAAAGGTCGCGATTGAGGATTTTAAAGCGTCAATTACGCGTGTTTTCAAGTGCTTCGACATTATTTGTAAGTGGTTTATTTGCAGCGGATTAGTAGTGTTGTTTGTGCTATAAAGTCTAGGATGGGGCCGTGGCGGGGGTTGTTTTGGGGTTGTTTTGGGGTTGTCTGGTGGTTGTCCGGGGGACTTGGGTTGGTTTTTTGGGGTAGTTGTCGCAACGATGCGACAAAAATACACAATGTAGTGGGCGATCTTCTAAATCCGACGCAAAGGTACGAAAAATTTTTGATATATGCAAATATTGGAGGTTGAAAAAGTATGAAAAATATATAAAAGTAGTAAAAATACTTGCGTATGTCATTTTTTTTTATTTTGTAGTAACGTCGGTCCTCCCTATTTATTATAATAAACAGGGTTCCACCGAAAATACGTTCGCTTCGCGTTCGGCAAGGAGGTTGCGACGGTCGATACCGATCCTCTAAATCGACAAAGCAACTCCTGCCTCCGAAAGTTCTATGTGTTGCTTGCAACACTCAAAGTGCCATCCGAGGCACTTCTTCACCCGCAAAAATTAAAGATTTTCGGGGACCCCATAAGGACATATACTAAGCATCGCGGACATTTCAGATAAAATTTCATTTTATTTTTCAAAAAAATGTCCGAATGTTTGCGTATTTGCAAAATTTGTAGTATCTTTGCAGCGCAAAATCATCAATACAAGAAAATTATGCCTGAAATTAGTTCTTTTTATGGAATAGTGATTTATATGTACATGAGTGAGCACAATCCGCCTCATTTTCATGTGAAGTACCAAGATTACGAAGCTATTATAACCATAAAGGATGGTGTTATTACAGGTTCACTCCCTCGCCGCGCTTTGCGTTTGGTGTACGAGTGGCTTGATTTGCATCAGGATGAATTATTGGCAAACTGGGAGCGATTAGGTAAATCCGAAGCCCCAATGAAGATCACACCTTTGCAATAAGAAAGGAGGAAATTATGAATCCTATTTTAAAAGTAACAAGTGCTGACTACATCCGCAATTATGTATTGCGCCTATCGTTTAATGATGGTGCAACTAAATTGGTGGATTTTTGGCCGTTAGCGCAGAAAGGCATTTGCCAGAAGCTGCAAAATATGGATTATTTTCGTCAGTTTAAGCTGGATCCTTTTTCGGTGGATTGGTCCAATGAAATAGGCTTTGCCCCTGAGTATTTATATGAAATAGGTACTCCGGCATAAAATATTTCCCAGGTCTGACCTCACCGACAGTTAAAAAGCGGTGAAAAGATAGAAATACATTTCTATGCCAATTTTATCGGGGAATCGGGTACGCACATATCTTTTTGACACAAAACCTCAAATATGTAAATACTCTACGGTGTTGCCGAGGGAGGAGAGGTATTGTTGAAAAGCGTCTTGGGAGATGACGACTGTGCCGCGGCAGTCGTTGGGATGGAAAGAGAGCGAAGGGGCATCTTTCAAACGGCTGTCGAGAAAGAGAATGACGTGGTGGTCGGTGTCGTTAATAAGCCCGAAAGGGCTGACAGAACCCGGTTCCAGACCCAAATAACGCATCATCCGTTCAGGCGAAGCAAACGACAGTTTGCCGGGGGCTTTCTTGCCCTGCGAGACGAGAATCTCCTTCAGCCAATGCTCTATGTCATGAATCGCCAGATCATCGTCGCAAGGGAAACAGATGAGGTAGTGCTGGTCGCCCTTGTGATTGCGCATGAAGATGTTCTTGCAATGCACCGACCCGTCGTCATGCCACCAACGTTTCGCCTCCTCGATGGTCTTGCCTTCGGGGTGGTTATAGGTCGTGAAGGGGATGTGATGGTCCTCCAGATACCGCAGCACTTTCTCCTGCCGCTCGGAAATAATCTCGTACTCCATACTATTCGTTCGTATTTGCGCACAAAGGTACAACAAAAATTGCACATATGCAAGAGCAAAAGACATTTTGCAAGAAAAATTTGCATATGTCAAAAAAAAGTCGTACCTTTGCACCCGCAAAGGTTTGAATATACCCAAATGAATATATGAAAGAGATAAGCACCAAAAAACTGATGGATACCATCATCGAAGGTATCCGCAACCGCAAAGGACAAAGAATCGTAACCATTGACTTACGCAAGATCAAAGAGGCTCCCGTCGAGATGATGGTCATCTGCGAGGGACAGAGTAACACCCAGGTAGCCGCTATCGCGGACGAGATTGATGATTTCGTGCGCACGACGACCCACGTACATCCTCTCTCCGTAGCCGGACAGGAGAATGCCGAGTGGATCGCGATGGATTATGGCACTATTTTTGTACATGTCATGCAGCGTGAGCCTCGTGCTTTTTACGACATTGAGCACCTTTGGGCTGATGGAAAAGTAACGGAACTTCCGGAGGAATAAGCCATGGCAGAAAAAAGAAATTCAAGACAGCAACCCCGCCCGAATAATCCGAACGGGCAACCTTCCGGTCCGAGAAGATGGATCGGTATCCTGCTCTATACCGCTGCTTTCGCCATCTTGGGATTTTACCTCTTTGGCGACAAAGAAGGCAATGGAGCGAGCAAGGAGTTGAGTTATACCAAACTGACCGCCTATATCGATGCGGGAACGATTGAGAAGATTGAAGTAGCCGATGACCTGAAAGCTACAGCTACCGTGCGTCCGCAACACTATACGATGGTCTTCGGTACGCAAGGCGACGGCGAGAAAGCGAAAGGACAACTGCAAACTCAGGTGCCTTCCGTAGAGGAGTTCTCCAAATACATGGACTCCGTGAACGCCAGCCGCAAGGCCGATGGCAAAGCGGTTATCGACGTGACGTATGTCAAGAGCCATGACTACTGGTATCTGATACTCGTCAATATCCTTCCTTTTGTGCTGATGATCCTCTTCTTCGTCTATCTCGGACGAGGCATGGGAAGCGGTCTGGGAGGTGGTATCTTCGGCGTGGGCAAAGCCCAAGCGCAGCTCTTTGACAAGGAGAAAAAAGACAAAGTGACTTTCGAAGATGTGGCAGGTCTCTATGGCGCCAAACAAGAGGTGCAGGAGATTGTGGAGTTCCTCAAGAACCCCAAGAAATACACGGAGATCGGTGCGAAGATCCCCAAGGGAGCGCTTCTCGTAGGCCCTCCGGGAACGGGTAAGACGTTGCTTGCCAAAGCCGTTGCCGGCGAAGCCGGAGTACCGTTCTTCTCGATGAGCGGTTCGGATTTCGTGGAGATGTTCGTCGGCGTCGGTGCCAGTCGTGTGCGTGACCTCTTCCGTCAGGCGAAAGAGAAAGCCCCGGCTATCATCTTCATCGATGAGATAGACGCTATCGGTCGTGCCCGCGGAAAAGGCGTCATGACCGGAGGTAACGACGAGCGCGAAAGCACCCTGAACCAGCTCCTGACGGAGATGGACGGTTTCGGGACGAACAGCGGCGTGATCATCCTTGCCGCTACGAACCGTGCCGATGTGCTCGATGCCGCACTCCTTCGTGCCGGACGTTTCGATCGGCAGATACATGTCGAGTTGCCGGACCTCCAGGAGCGCAAGGAGATCTTCCAGGTACACCTCCGTCCGCTCAAACTCGACGAGACGGTAGATATCGATTTCCTGAGCAAGCAGACGCCGGGCTTCTCCGGAGCGGATATCGCGAACGTATGCAACGAGGCGGCCTTGATAGCTGCCCGCGGCGGACGCAAGAAAATCGGCAAACAGGACTTCATGGACGCGGTAGATCGTATCGTGGGTGGTCTGGAGCGGAAGAACAAGATCATGACCGAAGAGGAGAAGAAATCCATCGCTTATCATGAGGCAGGCCACGCGACCATCAGCTGGATGCTGCGATGGGCGAACCCATTAGTCAAAGTGACCATCGTGCCGCGAGGAATGGCCTTAGGTGCTGCATGGTACTTACCCGAAGAGCGCCAACTGACCAACGAGGAGCACATCCTCGACGAGCTCTGCTCGTTACTGGGCGGCCGTGCCGCAGAGCAGCTCTTCCTCGAGCAGACCTCTACCGGCGCCCTCAATGACCTCGAGCGCGCTACCAAACAGGCGTACGCCATGGTGGCTTACTACGGCATGAGCGACAAACTCAAAGATGTCTCCTTCTATGACTCCACCGGACGCTACGACTACGGCTTCACGAAGCCTTATTCGGAGCATACGGCTACCACCATTGACCAGGAGACCCAGCGTATCATCGCCGACCAGATGGCGCGCGCCAAACAGATCCTGACTGACCATGCGGAAGGGCATCATCAGATAGCCCAACTGCTCATCGACCGCGAGGTGATCACCTCCGAAGATGTGGAGCGTATCCTCGGTCCGAGACCGTGGAAGAGCCGTGGAGACGAACTCTTGGAGGTCAATGCCGCTATCGCGGAAGCAGAGAAAGCCGCCAAACCCAAACGTCGTGCGCCGCGCAAGAAGAAAACAGAAGAAAACGCAAATCCTCAAAACGAAGCATAAATGAAAAAACTCGTTTTTACTCTCTCGCTCATTATTGCAGCGATGACTCTCCCGGCGCAGGAAGCGCCGGAGAAACTGCCGATGGATCCCGAGGTACGTTACGGCAAGTTAGACAACGGATTGACCTATTATATCCGTCATAACGAACAACCCAAACAGCGCGCAGAGTTCCATATCGCGCAGGCTGTGGGTGCTATCCTCGAAGAGGATCACCAGAACGGTCTGGCGCATTTCTTGGAGCATATGGCCTTCAACGGCACCCAACATTTCCCGGGCAAAGGCATCATCAATTATTTCGAGTCCGTGGGTGTGAACTTTGGTGGAAATATCAACGCCTATACCTCCATCGACGAGACCGTCTATCGCCTCTCGGATGTACCGACGTACCGCGCAGGAATCGTGGACTCGGCGTTGTTAGTGATGCGCGACTGGAGCTGCGGTCTGCTCCTTCTGGACGAAGAGATCGATGCGGAGCGCGGCGTCATCCTCGAGGAGTGGCGTACGGGTCGCACGGCGCGCCGGCGTATATGGAAAGAGATGAACGCGAAGATGTACCCGGGTACCCAGTATGCCAAACGTGACGTCATCGGCGACACCGCGGTCATCAATAATTTCGCATATCAGGCGTTGCGCGACTACTACCATAAATGGTACGGTCCGGACAACCAGGCGATCATCGTAGTGGGTGACATTAATGTCGATTCGATAGAGGCGAAGATCAAAGCCCTCTGGGCAGATGTCCCCCGTCGTGCCAACTACGGCGAGCGGCCTATCTATACCGTCAACCACAACGACAAACCGCTGGTGGCTATCGTGACGGACAAAGAAGCCGAAGGCAGCCGCGTGACGATGGAGTATAAGTTCGACCAGCTGCCCGAAGCCATGCAGGGAACGGCGCAGGAGTACATGCTCAACCTCGTTCGCGAGTTAGCCTGCGACATGCTCAATAACCGCTTCTCGGAGCTCTCCCAAGACCCCAAAGCGTCCTTCACCGGCGCCGGATGTCAGTATGGCGAGGCAGCGAAGAAGATGGATGCGTTCTACGGCGTCGTGATTCCCAAAGAGGGCCGCGAGACCGAGGCCTTCAACGACCTGCTCTTCCAACTCGAGAAGATGCACCGTTACGGCTTTACCAACGCTGAGTTGGAGCGCGTGAAGAGCGAGAAGATGAACTCTATGGAGAAATACTACAACGAGCGTAACACCCGTCGTAACATCACCTTGGCGCGGGAGTGTATCCGTCATTTCGAAGACGGCGAGTCCATGCCGGGTGCTCAATGGGAGTACGATTTTGTGCAGGCTGTCCTGCCGCTCGTATCGCTGGAGACCGTGAATAATGTAGCGAAAGCGCTTATCCATGCGAACCCGACCATCGCTATCTCCGGTCCGGAGAAAGAGGGTGTGAATATCCCGTCTGAGGAGACCATTTTGGCGGCTATCGCCGGACAAAGCGACTTGGCGATCGAAGCGCCCGTAGAGGAGGTTATCGACACCGAGCTCGTGAAGAAGGCGCCGCATAAGGGCAAGATCAAAACTTTCCGTGAGAACGAAGAGATAGAAACAACGGAGTGGATTCTCTCCAACGGCATCAAAGTGGTCTTCCATCCGACAGATTTCAAAGCGGACGAGATCCTCATGCAGGCTTTCTCGAAAGGTGGTCTGAGCCAAGTGAAGACCGAAGACCTGCCGTCCGCAGAAGTGGCTACTTCGCTGATTGAGATGAGCGGTATAGGTCGTTTCTCCGCTACCCAGCTGGAGAAAGCCCTGACGGGCAAGACCGTCTCTGTCTCCGCAGAGATCTCCGAGAACGTGGAGCGGATGCACGGTTCGTCGTCTATCAAGGACCTCGAGACGATGCTGCAGCTGACGTACCTCTACTTCACGGCGCCGCGTCGCGACGAGAAAGCGTACGAGACCTTCATGGGACTCATGCGTAATCAGCTCGCTAACCGCGACAAGAACCCGAAGATCGCGTTCTCCGACTCTGTGCAGATGATGTCCACGAACCACTCGCCGCGTACGATTCTCTTCAATAACGAAATGCTCGACCGCGTGAGCCTCGATAAGGCGTTAGCGGTTTACAAGGCACGCTTTGCGAACCCTGCGGACTTCACCTTTGTCTTTGTCGGAAACATCAACCCCAAGGATCCGAAAGTGCAGGAGTTGATCTGCACCTGGCTCGGCGGCATGAAGACCAAGAAATGCAATCACGAAGAAGTGATTGACCATCATATTACGGTCACGATGGGCCAGCAGAAGAACTACTTCAGCCGCGCGATGGAGACCACGACGGCTTCCAACCGCATCCAGTACACCTCGTATGACATTCCTTTCACGATGGCAAATGACCTGAATATGGAGATGATCGGACGCATCCTCTCTACCCGCTACTTGGAGTCGATCCGTGAGCGTGAAGGAGGTTCGTACGGCGTCGGCACGTATGGTTACGTAATGGGTCTGCCGAGCCCTCGTGCAGGTCTGATCATGCAGTTTGATACCGATCCCAAGAAGCAGGAGCGACTCATGGAAATTATCCATGAAGAGGTGCAGACCATCATCGCGAATGGTCCGCTCGCCAACGACCTGCAGAAAGAGAAAGAGTCCATGCAGAAGGATTTCCAGGAGGATCTGGAGAAGAATACCTATTGGCGTCAGTCGCTTTACATGTATTACATGTACGGCCACAATAACATCCGTGATTACAAGGCGGCTGTAGAGGCGATTACCGCTGAGACCGTACAAGAGACCCTCCGTAAGTTAGTCTCCGCAGGCAATGTATTTGAGGTTGTAATGTTCCCGGAATGATGAATATAGTAGTTGTCAATGACGACGGATGGGGTACGGCAGGTATCCGTCTGCTGGCGAAAGAGATGACCCGATTAGGTCGCGTGACGGTGGTCTGCCCCGATGGGCCGCGAAGCGGTTATGCGGCTTCTATCACCGCTGCCAAACCTATCTATCTGCGGAAGATAGAGGAGCACGATCTCAACGGTGCCGAGGTCTATGTGACCAACGGTACCCCGGCGGATTGCGTGAAAATTGCCCGTGAGTACCTCTTCCCGGATACCCCGATAGACCTCGTCGTTTCGGGTATCAACCATGGTTCTAACGCAGCCATCAATGCCATGTATTCCGGTACGATCGGTGCGTGCCTCGTGGCGGCAGAGAAGGGGATTCCCGCTATCGGATGGTCGATCAACAGTCATGAGATGGACGTGGACCTGCATTGGCTGCAGCCCTTCCTGTACGACGTGACGAAGCACCTTTACGAAGAAGGTATCTCCGCGCGCACGTGCTATAATATTAACGCGCCCGTGGGCGAGATAGAAGGAATGCGATGGACGAGGCAATGTGTGGGACATTGGGCAAATGAGTTAGCGCCTATTGAGGACGAACCTCTGCCCGAAGGAGTACTGAAAGGATGGAAACTCGCCGGCGCTTTCATCAACGAGGAGCCTTCGGCGACTGATACGGATATATGGGCGATGGATCATCAGTTACTCGCCATCACTCCGCTCTCATTAGACTGGACAGATTATGGATCGCTTTGACCGGTATTGGATAGGGATATTGGTCGGTTTGCTTTTGCCGGCAGCGTTCGGGCTCACCTATATCGAGGTGATGAATCTATGGTATCCGCTGCAGACCTTGCAGTTTCAAGCCGGAGGCGTGTTAAGCAAGTTGTTGCTGGTGAGTGTCTTTCCGGATCTGGCGTTGATCTTTGTCTTCTATACCACCGACACCTGGCGGTTGTCGAAAGGTATCTTAGCCGGCGCTATGCCTTATATTTTGGCTGCGCTGTTCGTGTCGATGTGATGATCGCTGCGGCTTTCCCGGCGGCAGGCTCAACGCCTAAGACAGAACGAATATGCTCGTACTCCGCGAGCATATTTTTTGTATAAGTCGGGTCGTTCAGCAGCCTCTCTAACTCTGCGGACACGTTCTTTACCGTAAAATCATTCGCTACGCACTCTTTGATAACCTCCCGCTCCGCGATGATGTTCACCAAGGTGAAATGACGGATGGAGAACAATAGGGGTTGCGCCCAGCGAATCAACCCGATGAGGCGTGAGCATGCCAGATGATAAACCGCCACCTGCGGACATCCGATGAGCGCGGTCTCCAAGGTAGCTGTGCCGGAGTTGACCACTGCTGCCTTGGCGGTTTGGAGTGTGGCGTATGTGTCGTGTGTCAAGGTCTCGCTTTCCGCCATATATGGCTGATAGAAACTATCCTCTATACCCGGCGCTGCGCAGACCACAATTGAGTAATCCGTAAACCGCCGGGCGGCTTCCAGCATACGCGGCAGGCAGTGACTGATCTCCGAGGGTCGCGAACCCGGCAGGATGGCAATCGTATTCCCTTTCGCCTCTTCCCTTTCGCCTTTCGCCTTTATACCGTTGATCTCCTCCGCGGTCGGGTTACCGACATACGTGCACCGATAGCCGTATTTCGCGTAGAAAGCCGGTTCAAAGGGAAAGATGCCCAACACCTCGTCGCAAAGGCGTGCGATCTTATGGATCCGTCTGCGTTTCCACGCCCACACTTTCGGCGGGATATAATAGTAGATCTTCGTTTGGGGCAGATGTCGTCGGCAGAAAGCCGCCATCTGCAGGTTGAAGGAAGGGTAGTCGATGAGGATCAGCGTGTCCGGTCGGTCGTTCAGAAGAGTCTCCCTGGCAATGCGGAAATTCTCCTTCACATCCCGCCAGTGCTTCATCACAGCGGCAAAGCCCATAAACGCCATGTGGCGTATATGGCGATGCAAGGTGCAGCCCTCTGCAGCCATCTTGTCGCCTCCCAGACCGCTTATCTGCGCCTCGGAATCGCGAAGACGGATCTGCTTAATCAGCGCTGCGGCGTGCATGTCGCCGGACGCTTCGCCTGCTATGATGTAGTACTTAGCCATGCTATATTGTCTAGGTATCGTCTAGCTATTGTCTAGCATTCAAGGGTAAATTATCCCTTTATGACAGCTATTACTTTCTCAGCGAGGGCGTTGGCCTGCTCCATCGTGGCCGCTTCGGAATAAACGCGGATGATGGGTTCGGTATTGGACTTGCGCAAGTGTACCCATCCGTCGGCGAAATCGATCTTCACGCCGTCGCGGTCGTTGACGCGTTCGTTCTTGTAGAGCTCTTTGACGCGTGCCAGGATGGCATCCACGTCGGTGTCGGGCGTGAGGTCGATGCGGTTCTTGGAGATGCAGTAGTCGGGCAGGGTCCGGCGCAGTTCGCTGACCTTCATGCCCGATTTTGCCAAATGGCTCAGGAAGAGTGCGATGCCGACCAGCGCGTCGCGTCCGTAGTGGCACTCGGGGTAAATGACACCGCCGTTGCCTTCGCCGCCAATGACAGCGTTCACGCGTTTCATCTCCGCCACCACATTCACTTCGCCCACTGCGCTGGCACTGTATTCGCCGCCGTGCGCTTTGGTCACATCGCTCAAGGCGCGGGTGGAGGACATATTACTTACCGTGTTGCCCGGCGTATGGCGAAGGATGTAATCCGCCACGCTGACGAGGGTATATTCCTCTCCGAACATCTCTCCGTTTTCGCAGATGATCGCCAGACGATCGACATCCGGATCGACTACAAAACCCACATCCGCCTTACCGGACTTGAGCAGGTCGCTGATCTGAGTCAGGTGTTGGGGCAGCGGTTCGGGGTTGTGCGGGAAATGGCCGTTCGGCGTGCAGTTCAGTTCGATGATATTCTCTACGCCGACAGCCTTCAGAATAGCGGGAATGGCTAATCCGCCGACAGAGTTGACGCAGTCGATAGCGACCGTGAAATGGCGTTTTTTAATCGCCTCTACGTCCACGAGTTTCAGCTTGAGAACTTGCTCAATATGGTAAGGCAGGTAATCTTTGGCCGTCATGTGACCTAACTGATCCACTTCGGCAAAGGTGAAATCCTCTTTTTCGGCGATTGCCAGCACGCCTTTGCCTTCGGCATCATTGAGAAACTCGCCTTTCTCGTTAAGGAGCTTGAGGGCGTTCCACTGTTTGGGGTTATGGCTGGCGGTGAGGATGATTCCTCCGGCGGCCTGCTCACCGGTGACGGCTAACTCGGTCGTCGGCGTTGAAGCCAGACCTATATTCACCACATCGTAACCCATTCCCATAAGGGTTCCGCACACAATCTGATCGACCATCTGTCCGCTGATACGGGCATCTCGACCCACTACAATCTTGTTGTTACCGGGCATGGCAGCGCGGCGTTGCGTTGCGTACGCAGCGGTAAAACGAACGATATCCACGGGGTTCAAACCCTCGCCCACACGGCCGCCGATAGTGCCGCGGATACCGGAAATACTCTTTACTAAACTCATATTATTGCTTTACTTTGATTTTTAGAATATAGACATAGGGCGTCACGGAGGTCTGGTCTTCCGTGAAACCTAATTTGCTGGGCACAATGATCTCGCATTGCGCGTCGGCATACTTCATTAACTTCACCGCCACATGCCATCCCACGCACTCGCATTCAGCGCCGTTCTGGTAGTGAAACTCCCTCGGAAAGGCCTGGTCGAGCGTCGTCCAATAACTCAGTGTGTCGGCGTTTTCCGTCAACTCAAACTGCTTGTACCGCGTCACGATCAGATCGTTCGGGACAATCTCATACGATGTGTCGCCACGCTGGATGAGGTGGAAATAGAGGTTGTCGTACCCGCTGACTTTGTAGTACTCTTTTGGTCCCCATTGATGGTCATCCGCGGGTTCTTCCTCAATGATCTGAAGTCCGTTGCGGCTGATATAATTGGCGATCAGTTTGTCCTCCTTGTCGCGCAATCTGGAGTACGTGTTGGATGTGCATCCGGCGGTCATGAGACCCAGACCGAGAAGCAACATCAGAATCGTTTTTTTCATTCTTGTATCTCTAAATCAATGATTACATTTTCAAATGGCGGCACATGCTCCGTCCCCTGTTGTCCAAAGGCGGTGTACCAAGGTGCGTACATGCGCATTTTGGCGCCGGGGTGCATCTCCCGCAGGTTCCGGTCCACGGCGTGTGGCAGTTGGTTCTTGCCGATGGTATAAGTGCCTTGGTTGTCCTCCAGCAGTTTTCCTTCGAGCGTATAAACGCGCATGTGGATGGGGTAGGACTTCCCGGGCTGCAAGGTCGGCTCATCCGTCCGGCCGGGGTCGGAGATATGTATCCAGGCGTGCGCCTCATAGAGGGCAAAGGGCTCTTCCTGGGCCTGAACGGCTTGCTCGACCGCCTGGTCTGCCGCCTCCGCCATGCGGAGCGTCATCTCCATCAACGCCAGTTGGGTAGTATCCTCCCGGGGCTTTTCTCCCTTGCGCTGGCTGGGCCGCTGCGGACCTTTGCCGCCGCAACCGCAAAGCAGCGCCAGGGCGAGAAAAAGTATGCCTGTTTGCTTACCGCTCATCATTTGTCCTCTTTCTCCAAAGCTGCCCGGCGGTACTCACTCGGCGTGACGCCGTATGTGTTCTTGAAGCACTTGGCGAAATACCGTGAGTCGTTCATGCCGACCATATAAGTCACTTCGGTGATGTTATACTGGCGATCTTCCAAGAGTTGCGCAGCCCGTTTGATACGCATCTCGCGGATGAACTCTACAGGACTGAGGCCGGTCAGGCTCTTCAACTTGTTGAAGAACACCGTTCTGCCCATGCCCATCTCATCGACCAGGTCATCGACCGTCAGGGTGTTGTTGTCCAGCTGCTTTTCCATAACGCCTAAGAGTTTGGCCAGGAAGGCATCGCCCGGGATGGGTTCGTCGCCTTTCTGCGGCTCCAGACGCATCAGACGCTCGCGGTAACTCTGCTCGAGTTGGCTGCGCAGGGTCAGGATATTATGTACCCTCGCGCGCAGGTATTCCGGCTCGAAAGGCTTGGTGACATAATCATCTGCGCCGTAATCAAGGGCCTGCAAGCGGCTCTCGATAGCTGTCTTGGCGGTCAGCAGGATGACAGGAATAAAGTCAAAATCTTTGTTCTGCTTGATAAACTGCGTCAGCTCCAGACCATCTACTTTCGGCATCATCAGGTCGGTTACCACCAGATCAATCTGCTTGGTTCGGATGATTCGCTCCGCCTCTTCGCCATCCGCAGCGGTCTCCACGTGGTAGTCTTTGCTGAGGATGTTCGCCAGGAAGTTTCGCATGTCCTTGCTGTCATCGACCACCAAGATCGTGCGTTGTTGCTCCTGCTGCTCTTGCTGCAGTTGCTCAATCTTGTCTTCAAACGTCGGTTCGACAGCTGCAATCGTGGTGTTGTCATCGGCGATGAACTCTACCTCGTTGCCGAAATGCTCTTTTCCGGTATGCAGGATGACGGTGATCGTGGTACCTTTGCCCACTTCGCTCTCCACGTTGATGTAGCCGTGATGCAGATCCACCAGCTCTTTCGTCAGGTTCATTCCGATTCCTGTGCCGGTGATATTATTGTTGTTCAGCTCATTGTTGCTCGAGAAACGTTCAAACAGCACATTACGTTTGTCCGGCGCTATTCCCACACCCTCGTCTTTTACAGCCAGGGTGACGAATCCCGGCTTGTCGGCGATGATGACGCGGATGGACTTGCCCGCCGGAGTGAACTTGAAGGCGTTACTCAGCAGGTTCCAGAGGATGGTGTCCATACGTCCGCGATCGACCCAAACGGTCGAGTCTTCCGCCTGATTCACAATCTCAAACTGAATATGTTTGTCGTCCGCCTCTTTGCGGAAGTTAGCGCACGTCTCTTCCACCAAGTCGCTCAGCAGGGTCTGTTGCACTTTCAGTTTCATCTTCTGGTTCTGCACCTTGCGGAACTCCAGCAGTTGGTTCACCATGCGTAACATACGCCGGCTGTTACTCTGTACGATCTCCAGCTGGTTGCGGACACTCTGACTGATTCGCTCGTTCTGCAGGATATTCTCCACCGGCGCCACGATGAGCGTCAGAGGGGTGCGCAGTTCATGGCTGATGTTCGTAAAGAACCGCAGTTTGATATCCGTCACTTGTTGCTCTATCTTCACTTTCTGGCGCAGCATGTTATAGGTGCTCACCGCATAAGCTGTGATGCTGATCAGAGCAAGGATGCCAATGACGTACAGCAAAATCGCCCACCACGTCAGCCACAGCGGTTTATCTACCATAATCACGAGCGTGCGCTCGTTATCCACCTCGCCGCCCTCACGGTTGGTCGAACGGACGTGGAAGATATATTTGCCATTTTGCAGGTTGCTGTACGTCACGCGCCGCAGGTCGGTCGGATGGTTCCAGCTCTTGTCGATGCCGTCCATCTTGTAGGAGTAGTAGATTTTATCTATGCCCACATAATCCATCGCTGCATATTCGATGGTCACATTGCTACCGTTAGGAAGGGTAATCGTGTCTCCTTCCCATTCCTCGTCCTGAGCCGTGATACGCGTTATACGAAGCGGCGGGACGGAGACCGTGTGGCGGATATGCGAAGGATCGAAGGAACAGTAGCCGTTCGAGTAACCGAACAAGATCACGCCGCTTGGTGTACGCAGCGCCTCCGCCTCCGTGAAGAAGGTGTTGTGCTCGCCGTCCAGCGCATCGTAGTAGTAGAGGTTTCCTGTTTCCAGATCCAGCTGGGCAATGTCGCTCTCCGAGGTGAACCAAAGGTTCTTGCCGTCGCCCGCCATGCTCAGGATGATATCATGGAAAGTCTCCACAGAGGTGATTTTGGCCTCCGGGTCTTTCGGATCCATCGTCAGCAGACCTCCACCGAAGGAGCCCAGCCACAACTTGTCGCGGCTGTAATAAATCGCGCGGATATCATAACTCGGAATGACCGTGCTCTCGTAGGTGTTCAGGTTGATCTTCAGCAGACCGGTCGTCGTACCGCACCAGAGGGTCTCATCCACGATCTCTATGTCGCGCACTTTCATGCCTTGCCCCACCACTTTGGGTTCTGCCCAGCCTTTCTCCGTCATCTTGAGGATATTCACGCCGCCGCCGTAAGTCGCTACATACAGCTCTCCGTCGCGTCCTTCCTCCAAATCGTAGATATCCGGATGGTTCGTCGGGATGGTCTTGCCCGTCGTGATATTTTTCAGGCCATGCCCCTTGGTTCCGTACAACATCCCGTGCGAACTCTCCAAAGCGCAATAGACTCCGGTCTCCGACTTGACGAGCGTCAGCACTTCGCCCTGTTTCGTGCGGGCAAAAGCACGTACTTCGCCGTTCTCCGATTCCGAATGACGCATGTCGTGCAGCTGGTAAGGCGTCGGATCCATGTTCACGCAATCTACACCGCCGTCGTACGTGGAGATCCACATCTGTCCGTCGCGGTCGATATATGCCGTGTGGATCATGTTTGTCAGCCGCTCAATGGGATAGACCAACTCGTCTTTCTCCATGTCGTAGTAGCTCCATCCTCCACCGGTCGGATTCACCCACGTGCGGCCTAAGTTATCTTCAATCAGGAAGAAATGCTCACGCAGCCGACCCGCATAGCGGCTGTCCAGAGGCGGCGTGAAACGCTTCCACTGGCCGTAACGGTAACGCAAGATTCCCTGCGTGTCATCGGCCTGCCAGATGATGCCGTGCGAATCGACTTTTGTCTTCTTGTCGCTCTCCGCCATCTGCGCCACCATGCCTTCAGGAAGACTGTCGTACGGAAACTCGGAAGTCACCTTCCGCGACGCGTCTATACGGTAGTAATGGCCGTCGTACGTGCTCCACCAGATTTGCTCTGCCTCATCTTCAAAGATCATCACCACGCGGTTGTTCACACGGACTTCCTGACCGTTATTCATCGCCTTGTAGATCTTGAAGGTGTAGCCGTCAAAACGGTTCAGACCATCCCACGTACCGAACCACATGAATCCCTGCTTGTCTTGCAGAATAGCCATGACGGTGTTTTGACTCAAGCCGTTCTGGATGGAGTAGTGCTGGATGACATAGTGCTCATGCGCGCTGAGGCTCAAAGCCCCCATTAGGACGCATAGCATAAGAATGAAGCGTTTCATAGTATTGTGAATTTTTTTTATTCCTACTAAAATCCCTTTGCCGCAATCCGCTCTAAGTAGCGGCCGTAAGCGGTCTTCATCTCTTTGCCCAAAGCCGCCAGTTGCTCTGTACTGATCCAGCCGTTGCGCCAAGCGATCTCCTCGATGCAGCTGACATAGAAACCCTGGCGATTTTGGATAGTAGCAATAAAATTGCCGGCCTCCAGCAGACTGTCGCAGTTGCCTGTATCCAGCCATGCGAAACCGCGGCTGAACAGTTTGACCTTCAGCGTGCCTTCGTTCAGATAAATCTTATTGAGGTCCGTGATCTCGTACTCGCCGCGTGCGCTGGGCTTCAGGTTAGCCGCCTTCTCGCAAACCGTCGCGTCGTAGAAATACAGACCCGGAACGGCATAATTGCTCTTCGGCTCTGCCGGCTTCTCCTCGAGGCTCTTGACTTTTAACACAGTCTCTTTTCCTCCGTGCAGATCAGAGGACTGCTCTTCCTCAAACTCCACCACGCCGTACGCCCGCGGATCCGCTACTTCGTAGCCGAAGATACAGGCTCCGCCTTTTTGGACACTCTCTACCGCGTCACGGAGCATATGACCGAAATGCTGGCCGTAGAACATGTTATCGCCCAAAATCAAGCATCCCGGTTCGCCGTTCAAAAACTCACGACCCAGTACAAAAGCCTGCGCCAGACCGTTCGGCACTAACTGTACTTTGTAGCTCAGCTTCATTCCGATGCGGCTGCCGTCACCCAACAACTCCTCAAACATCGGCAGATCCCGCGGAGTGCTGATCACCAACACTTCGCGGATTCCCGCTAACATCAATGCACTCAATGGATAATAAATCATCGGCTTGTCATATACCGGCATGATTTGTTTGCTGATCGCTTTGCTCAGGGGATACAAACGAGTTGCGCTTCCTCCCGCTAAAATAATTCCTTTCATATTGCCTTTTATTAAATCTTCTAAATTGGGGTCCCCGAGAGACGCTAACGGTAGTGTGTCTCGCGGGGAGAGCGTAGCGTAAGGCGAGTTTCCTGGGAGCGACGGGGTCGCGACTCGTAACGAGCCTTAACGTAAGCGAGCGCAAAGATACAACAAAAATTCCACATACGCAAGGGATGTGGAAATTTTTACACATTAAATGTGTATTTTTTATCAAAAAAGTGCTAAAATCGCCGCAATAAGTGTGCTGAACATCAAAACAGGCATCTGTTTGTCTAATTTCTCAGTATGACTCCAGACGTACCGGAGGTGCCATCCCCATACCGGAATAATACACAAAACCCACCAGTGTCCGTATATGCAAAAAATCGTCAGGCAGCCAACCAGCAAAAGCGTCTGATACACCCGTCCGCCCCGCTCGCCCAAGAGGCTCGCAAAAGTGTGTTTGCCGTGTGCGCGGTCATTTTGCATATCGCGGATATTATTCAGATTCAGTACACCCACGCAAGGCAATCCGATTGCTGCTCCACACCAGAAAATCTCCGCCGTCAAATTTTGCACCTGCAAATAATAGCCGCCGACCGTACTGAGCAGCCCGAAGAACAAAAACACCCCTAAATCACCCAGCCCGATGTACCCGTAACTGTGCTTTCCAAGGGTATATTTGATGGCACCCACTATCGCAAGGGCACCAAGTAAGAGGAATCCTAGACTTTGTGTACAGAACAATGTGCCGAAAGCGCTGTATATCAATAAGATACCAAATACTACACAGAGCCCCAAAAACAGCCAAATCATGCCTTTCATCTGCTGTTCTGTAATCTTCCCTGCCTGCAAGCCGTACGCTTCGCGTCCATGCTGCTCTTGGTCCGTCCCTTTTAGTGCATCCCCCAGCTCATTACTGAGGTTGCTTAAGATCTGCAAACTCAGCGTCGTCAAGATGGCTAACACAAAAATCTGAATACTGACAGCTGATGGCTGACAGCCCGTCTCGCGCCATGCCAAACCCGTTCCGAGAATGATTCCCGAAACGGACAAAGGCAGCGTCCTTAGACGCAATGATTGAATATACGGATTCATGAAAATACTACTTGTTTTCCTTCAATAACTGCTCTACCAACTCCGGCACACCTTCGGTGGCTTTCTTGCGGATATGGGTGATTCGGTCCGCCCACATACCGAACTCCGGCTGACCCGGATCCACGAAATAAATCGGGCAGTTTTTCGGTGCGTAGTGGATCAAACTGGCTGCCGGATAGACGTTCAGACTTGTTCCCACAACGACCATGATCTCTGCCTCCGACGCAATGCGGCATGCCTCATCGAAATACGGCACTCCTTCACCGAAGAAGACGATATACGGCCGTAGTAACGAGCCATCCGGATGACGGTCGCCGTAGTGTTGTTCCCATCCTTCCAGAGGCACCGTAGCCGTCTCGTTGTTCTCGGACCGCAGTTTGGTGATCTCACCATGCAGATGTACCACATTTTTGGCTCCTGCCCGCTCATGCAGATCATCGATATTCTGGGTGATGATGCGTGTCTCGGGCAAGGCCTCCTGCAACTTGGCAATCGCCACATGCGCAGCATTCGGCTGGGCTGCCAGAGTGTCTTTTCTGCGGGCATTGTAAAAATCCACGCACAACTGCGGATTACGCAGCCATGCCTCGTGAGTACACACATCTTCGATGCGGTAATGTTCCCATAACCCGTCTGAGTCGCGGAACGTACCCAGACCACTCTCCGCGCTTACTCCGGCGCCGGTGAAGACCACGATTTTCTTACTCATAACCTCTTATTTTAGGAGTGAAACATTTATTTGAATCCAAAAACGAAATACACGGCGGCAATCAGCAGCAGGCATGCTACAAAATGGTTCCATCGGAGCGGCATGCCAAAAGCAATCGCCGAGAAAACAACAAAAACCACGAGCGTGATCACCTCCTGAATGACCTTCAGCTGCATCAACGAGAAGGGTCCGCCGTTGCCGTCAAAACCTATTCGGTTGGCGGGAACCTGCAGGCAATACTCAAAAAACGCAATGCCCCAGGAGAGCAAAATAACCACAATCAAAGGTGTTGCGTTGGAGACAATCCCCATGTTCTGCAACTTCAAATGGCCATACCACGCCAGCGTCATGAAGACGTTTGACGCTAATAATAACAATATAGTATATATAGCATTCATATATAGTAGATTATATTTTATATTTGCGGTAGATATTCTTTTTTGATATTCGTCATAGCGGCGTACATCGAGTCCATCGCTTCGGGATTAAGTGCCTTGATTTGCGCCACCAGATCTTTCACTTTTGCCCGCGAAGAAACATGCTCGAACGGACACAACTGTTTCTGTTTTTCGTACCCTCGCATCTCTGCATAACGGATCAGGTCTGCTTCTTCAATCAACGCCAGCGGCCGGATGATCTGCAAAGGCATCTTCTCTAACTGCAAAATAGGCGGCATGGTGGCATAGGCGCCCTGAAAAATCTGATTCATCAGCAGTGTCTCGATAATATCATCCTTGTGATGCCCGAAGGCAATCTTGTTGCAACCCAGCTCTTGCGCGACGTTGAATAACTCCTTCCTCCGATACCAAGCACAGAGGAAACACGGATTGTCGATCTCGCGCGGTGTTCTCCCTTCCCTTAAGGGAGGGGCCGGGGGTAGGCTTACATCCCTCACAATCAGCGGCACACCCGCTTCGTCGCAGAACCGCTGCAGATAACTCATATCCGAGATATATGCCCGCTCTTTGACCCGCACATGAAGCGCCGTGACCTGAAAACGCGGTTTGTAGATCTTGGATCTCCGACCCAACAACTCGACCAACGCCAGACTGTCTTTGCCTCCGCTCAGGCCGATTAGTATATGGTCTCCGTCTGCAATCAGACCGTAGTCTGCGCAGGCTTTATGAAACCGTTTGGTGAGACGGTCCCGTTGTTTCTCAAGTGCTATTTGTTCCGGCGTTTTTTGAGGCATAACAAGCTTTTTTACGTTTTGCGACTGCAAAGTTACAAAAAAATTTGCACATATCAAAATATTTTACTAATTTTGTAGCCGATTTTGTAAATATCGCAAAAATACATACAATGAAACACACATTTGTTTATGTTGCAGCACTGATGTTGACGGTTAGCATCTTTGCGAAAGCACAGGAGGAGACGAACGCACAATTCGTTCGTTGCATTGCGTTCTACAACCTCGAGAACCTCTTCGATACCATCCATGACGAGGGCAAGAATGACTACGAGTATTTGCCGGACGGTGGTATGAAGTGGAACGGACTCAAGTATGAGAACAAGGTGAAGAACATGGCCTACGCCGTTTCGCAACTCGGAACCGATTATGATCCCCGCGGCGCAGCGTGTATCGGTGTAGCGGAGGTGGAGAATATAGGTTGTTTGTATGACCTCTGTGCGGAGGCAAACAGCAAATACGGCCGTCGCCTCAAGCCGATTTTGATAGAAGGTCCTGACCGCCGTGGCGTGGATGTAGGATTCCTCTACGACACCGTGCTCTTCAAACCCACCAAGGCAAACGGCTTTGAACTCAAAGCGCACTATGCGGACGGAGGCGTGATCAAGACACGTCTGCAACTCTGTGTGTCCGGTTACCTCATGGGA
Organism: Bacteroidales bacterium UBA3717; assembly: GCA_002372695.1. Taxonomy (GTDB): domain Bacteria; phylum Bacteroidota; class Bacteroidia; order Bacteroidales; family Paludibacteraceae; genus Colicola. Next base: position 79,758 of record DFHS01000030.1, on the reverse strand, counting down.
GACGGAAAGCCGGAGAAGATCCACGTCATTGTGAACCACTGGCCGAGCCGTTACGGAGGCGAGTTGTCAAGTCGTCCGGGTCGTGACACTGCAGCTATGCTCTGCAAATCTATCTGCGATTCGATCTATCTCAAGGAACCAAGAGCGAAAATTATCATTATGGGTGACTTGAATGATGATCCGTATAACCACAGCTGCAAAGAAGTGCTGAAAGCGCGCAAGTACCGTGAGGAGGTGGAGCAGCAGGGGTATTTCAATACCATGTGGCAGATGCTCGACCGCGGTATCGGTTCGCTGGCGTACAACGGCTCGTGGAACCTCTTTGACCAGATAATCATCAACGAACCGCTCATGAACGAGAAAATAGAATCCGGCAAATGGACCTACTGGAAGGCGCAAATCTTCAACAAGCCTTTCTTGACCGTCCAGGAGGGCAAAGACAAAGGTACTCCCTTACGTACCCACAAGAGCGGCGTATGGCAGAATGGCTACGGAGACCACTATCCCACAATGATTTATCTTATCCGCAAGAAATAACAAATGGTAAAAGACCAAATTGTAAATGACATGATTTCTCAATTGAACAGGAATACATCTCCCATTATGATGCGCAACTACGGACGCATCGTGCAGGATATGATTGCTTACACAGCGACCCTGCCGGAGGGAAAAGAGCGCGATGCGCTGGAGATTTATATCGCACAATGTATGCGGCAGCGGAACTTGGTGTGGAACAGAGACCAGGAGTCGGGTATCGGACGTGTGAAAGAAGACATTCTCTTCCTCTCCAAAGGAGCGCTGAAGTGTGACTCAGAGGCTTTCAATCAACTCTTTGCACAGCCGGGAGCATCCAACAACGGATCCAAAAAAAAGAAAAAATAAATAATGGAATCGTCTAGTCAGTTCAAAATCTTCGCCGGCTCCAAAGGCATGGCGTTGGCTAAAGGTATTTGCCAAGAGCTGGGTTGCCAACTCGGCGCTTTGCATGTCGATCGTTTCTCAGATGGTGAGTTTTGCACCTATTTTGAGGAGTCTGTTCGCGGAAAGTCTGTTTATCTCGTACAATCAACTTGTCCCACCAGCGATAACCTCATGGAGTTATTGCTGATGATTGATGCGGCCAAACGCGCAAGTGCGTACAAGGTGATTGCTGTCATCCCCTATTTCGGTTGGGCACGCCAGGACCGCAAGGACAAACCCCGTGTCTCTATTGGCGCCAAACTGGTAGCAAACATGTTACAGACGGCTGGCGCAGACCGCGTCATCACTGTCGATCTGCACGCCGACCAGATTCAGGGATTCTTCGACATCCCCGTGGATCATATTTTTGGTTCGAATGTGCTGGCTCCGTATGTGGCTTCGCTGAACCTGAAGAAACTGATTGTCGCTTCGCCGGATGTGGGTGGTTCGAAGCGAGCTTCTAATTTCGCAAAGAAACTGCATATCATGACCGACCGCGAAGTGCCGATGGTGATTTGCTACAAGCATCGCCCTGAGTTCAATCAGGTATCCGAAATGCGCATCCTGGGAGATATATACGGCAAAGACGTGGTCATCTTTGATGACATGGTGGACACCGCAGGAACACTCTGCAAGGCCGCAGAAATAATGAAAGAAGGTGGCGCCAAGTCTGTACGTGCAGTAGTCTCTCACGCAGTTCTTAGCGGTAGCGCTTGCCAGCGGATAGAGGAGTCGGTTCTCGAAGAAGTCGTTTGTACGGATTCGCTTCCGATAGATCCCGCTCGTTGCTCGAAACTGCGCGTAGTGAGCCTTGCCAAATCGATTGCTGCAACCATTAGTGCTATACAAAATCATACTTCTGTAAGCGAAGCAAACACACAATGATCAATCACTTGAGAACAAATAGTTGGATAATAGGAATGGTGGCAGGCATCGCCTGCCTCCTTTCCGCTTGCGGAAAAAAGCAAGCCGTGGCTACCCGTCCGTCCTTTTCTTCCGATAGCGCTTATGCGTATATCGAACGACAGATGGCTTTCGGACCTCGTGTGCCAAACAGCAACGCCCACATGCAATGTGCCGTGTGGCTCATTGAGCAACTGAAGGCGTTTGGAGCCGAAGTGGAGCTGCAAAAAGGATTCATGCCGGACTACAAAGGCGATAACCAGCAGATCTATAACATCATCGGACATTTTACGCCCTCCCTTGAGCGGGTGAAGAGCTCTGCTCGATCGGACAGCCAGTGGCTGTCCGTAGAACAATCCGGGGAGGGGTTATCCCGTCCCCGTATCCTCTTAGGTGCGCACTACGACACACGCCCCTGGTGCGATGAGGAAGAGGATTACTCCGAGCGTTTCTATAACGTCCCCGGCGCCAACGATGGCGCTTCCGGTGTGGGTGTTCTCCTTGAAGTAGCGCGCCAACTCGGTCTAAGAGTGGCAGACTCCACATTGTCAACCCCCGTGGACATTATCTTCTTTGACTGCGAAGATATGGGTACGCCGCGTGTCTATACCGGCGCAGAGCGCGAAGACACCTGGTGCCTCGGCTCCCAGCTCTGGGCTACCAACTATGCAAACAATATTAAACTTTCAAACAGCGAAGCGTCAAACGGATACCAGTATGGTATCATATTGGACATGGTCGGCGCACCCGATGCAGTCTTCCCTCTGGAGATGTATTCTACCCAGTATGCGTCGAACTACCAACACCAGATCTGGCGCGCTGCAGAGCAGTTGGGCTACGGAGCAATGTTTTCCCAACAACAGTCGTACCCCATTACCGATGACCATTATTACATCAATTATATTGCCGGCATTCCCTGCGTAGATGTCATCCACTACGACATCCGCAATGCAACGGGTTTTCCCCACTGGTGGCACACCCGGAACGACAATATGGATAATATTTCCAAATCAACCCTCCAGGCTGTCGGCGAAGTGGTCATGAGCCAACTCTGAAAAAATGTACGATCTTTAAGATTTAAGCCTGTAAGTACTAAGTAAGACTTAAGTAAGGGTTTTGTAAGACTCAAGTAAGGGTTTTGTGCTATGCAAAACAAGCCCCCAAAAATGTACTATTTTTAAGAAATGAGTAAATTATTAGAAATAAAAGATCTTCATGCCTCTATCGGCGGAAAGGAGATTCTCAAGGGTGTCAACCTCGTCATCAACGAAGGCGAGGTACACGCAATCATGGGACCGAACGGAGCCGGTAAATCGACCCTCTCTGCCGTCCTCACGGGAAATCCTGCGTACGAAGTGACTTCCGGAGAAGTCTATCTCAAAGGTCAAGATCTCCTCGCTATGCCTGCGGAGGTACGCGCACGTGCGGGCGTGTTCCTTTCTTTTCAATATCCGGTAGAGATACCGGGTGTCAGCATGACCAACTTCATGCGCGCTGCCATCAATGCCAAACGCGAATACGAAGGAAAAGAACCCATCTCACCGAAAGAGTTCCTTTCCCTCATGCGCGAGAAAAAGAAACTCTTGGAACTGCCTGACAAACTCAATAACCGCTCGGTTAACGAAGGTTTCTCCGGTGGTGAGAAGAAGAAAAACGAGATCTTCCAGATGGCGATGTTGGAGCCTTGTCTCGCGATCCTCGATGAGACAGATTCAGGACTCGATATCGACGCACTCCGCATTGTGGCAGAAGGCGTGAACAAACTCAAAACGCCGCAGAACGCATCCATCGTCATCACCCACTACCAGCGACTCTTGGACTACATCGTCCCGGACTTTGTACACGTCCTCGCGGATGGAAAGATCGTCAAAACAGGCGATAAATCCCTCGCCCTCGAACTCGAAGAGAAAGGCTACGAAGGTATCAATCTATGAGCGAGATAATTATTCATAGTGGCGAGACGTTCGAAAAAGTCTTTCTGAATGAGTCGGTAAACCTCCATTTCGTGCAGGAGGCGGGTTCGCATGTGAAGATTCATGTGCTGAATATGCCTTTCGATAACTCGATAACTCGAAATATCGATATATCGAAACAATCGTGCCCTTCAGAGGCTAAGAATAATATTGTTGTGGAGCAAGTAGGCGAAGGATGCTCCACGGAGATCTACGCGCTCGCATATCTCCATGGTGACGAATCTGTCACCGCTGAGACCCACGTCACGCACGCTGTCGGAGGTGGAACATCGAACCAGTTGGTAAAGTTCGTTTTGGCGGATCGTGCCCGTGGTTCGTTCGTCGGCGATCTAAAGATCGCGCCCGACGCGCAGAAGACCGAGGCGCATCAGACCAACCGCAATCTTCTTCTCTCCGAGGACGCAGAGATGCGTACCCGCCCGCAGTTGGAGATCTACGCCGATGACGTCAAAGCGACACATGGCGCTTCCACCGGGCAACTTGACGAATCGGCACTCTTCTACATGCAGCAACGGGGTATAGACAAACAAAAAGCGCGTCAACTCCTCGTTAACGCGTTTATGAAAGAAGTGGTGGAAACAATTTCTGACGAAAAAATAAAAGCTAACATTTTAACGTTCTTCGAAGAAGAGGCATTTTAGTCTTTATTCTTTTAGCAGGCAAAGCCTGCGGTCTTTTGTCTTTGAGCGAAGCGGTCTTTTACTGAACTCTATTGATGGCGAAATCGAGTAAGGCAATCAGACTGCGTTTCTCAGCTGAGTCCCGGAAAACGCTTAGCGCCTCCGTGGCTTTCTTTTTATAGGCAAGCATCTGTTGCACAGCGTACTCTTCGCCTTTGAATCGCAGTACAAATGCCTTGATCTCTTCTAAGGTCCGCGCTTCTTCCTCCGGCGAATAACCATCCGCTACTAACCGTTCGCCTTTTGCCTTAATCTCCTCTGCCTCGTCTTTAGGCGCGCGGCGCAAGGATTCGATCAGAGGAAGTGTCACTTTGCCATCCCGTAAGTCACTCATCGTGGGTTTGCCTATTTCCTCCAGATCGCTGTAATCGAAGATATCGTCCTTAATCTGGAAACACAGACCCAACATCTTTCCGTATTCACGCAAAGCGGCGCGCTGTTTTGGAGTACACCCTGCACTCTCTGCGCCGGCTTCGGCGCAAGCCTGAAAGAGTTGTGCGGTCTTTTGCTCGATGACCTGCAAGTACCGCGCTTCATCAATCCACATCGATTGTCCCACATGCAACTGAACCATCTCTCCGCTGGAAAGGTTCTTGCCGAGATTAGAGACAATCTCCAAAATGCGAATATTTCGCACCTCGGCAATCAAGCCGATGACTTTTGCCAACATGTAATCTCCTACCAGAACAGCAATCTTATTGGTCCATTTGGCATGAACCGCTTCTACACCGCGGCGCGTGTCAGAACTGTCCACTACATCGTCGTGAATCAGACTCGCGGTATGCAATAACTCGAGCGCTACTGCCGAACGCAAGGTCTTATCTGTTATGGTATCGCATATCTGTGCGCATAACAAAACAACCAGCGGTCGAAGCTGTTTGCCGCGACTTGAACCCACGTGACGAAGCACTTCCTGCTGCAACTTATTGTCTGCATCCAGGCTCTGCTCCATCAGCCGTTCGTACGCGCGCCAACTGTCCTCTATAGGAAACCGTATTTCGGATAAAGCGTTCATATTTTCGAAATCGAGTGCAAAGATACTACTTTTTTGCGGAATATACAAGAAAAAATGAAGAATGTGTATTATTTGCGTCAATTTTTCCACATAATACTCAATTATTTTCCGTACCTTTGCAGCGTAAAATTATGCAAAAGCATAATAGACCCCGAAAAACAATCATTTAACACAATAAAATCTATCATTTATGAAAGCTTTCATGGACAAAGATTTCCTGCTGCAGACAGAGACCGCACAGGAACTGTATCACAATCATGCGGCTAAAATGCCGATTATCGATTATCACTGCCACCTTATTCCGCAGATGGTTGCCGAGAACAAACGTTTCGAATCCATCGCACAGATCTGGCTCATGGGAGACCACTACAAATGGCGCGCTATGCGTTCCAACGGTGTGGATGAGCGTTTCTGTACCGGCAAGGACACGACCGACTGGGAGAAATTTGAGAAATGGGCAGAGACCGTTCCTTATACCTTCCGCAACCCGTTGTACCACTGGACTCATCTGGAGCTCAAGACCGCTTTCGGTATCGAGGAGCGTCTGAACCCGGAGACCGCACGTGCTATCTACGACAAGTGCAACGACCTGATTGCCAATGATCCGAAGTTCTGTCCGCGCGGACTGATGAAGCACTACCATGTAGAACTCGTCTGCACGACCGATGATCCGGCTGACTCGCTGGAATGGCATAAGATGGTAAAAGAAGACCCGACCGCAGAGGTACGCATGTTGCCGACATGGCGTCCGGACGCAGGTATGAACATCGAAGCCGCTACTTGGAAAGCCTACATCGAGAAACTGGCTAAGGTAGCCGGTGTGGAGATCCGCAACTTCGCAGATATGGTGGACGCTCTCCAGAAACGCCATGACTTCTTCGAGTCGATGGGTTGCCGTCTGTCTGACCACGGTATCGAGGAGTTCTACGATGAGCCGTACACCGACGCAGAGATCAACGCCATCTTCCAGAAAGCCCTCGCCGGCAAGGAACTCTCCGTCTATGAGATTCGTCAGTACAAGCACGCTTACCTGCACGCTCAGGCGGAGATGGACTACGCTTCGGGTTGGACACAGCAGTACCACTACGGCGCTATCCGTAACAATAACTCGAAGATGTTCGCTCAACTTGGCGCAGACACCGGTTTCGACTCCATCGGTGAGTTCACGACCGCGAAGGCAATGAGTCATTTCCTCGATGAGATGAACAGCGAAGGACACCTCGCCAAGACCATTCTCTACAACCTCAACCCGTGTGCAAACGAGGTGATTGCAACGATGTTGGGTAACTTCCAGGACGGTTCGGTACCGGGTAAGATTCAGTTCGGTTCGGGCTGGTGGTTCCTCGATCAGAAGGACGGTATGGAGAAGCAGATGATGGCTTTGAGTAACCTCGGTCTCTTGAGCCGCATGGTAGGTATGCTGACCGACAGCCGTTCGTTCCTCTCGTACCCGCGTCATGAGTACTTCCGTCGTACGCTCTGCAACGTCCTCGGCAACGACATCGAGAACGGCATGATCCCGTACACCGGCTACGAGAAAGCCCGCGTTCAACAGATGGTCGAAGACATCTGCTACAACAACGCAAAGAACTATTTTAAGTTCTAAATGACTACGCATCCCCGCTTGCCTCTCAAAATGAGAGGTGGGCGGGGATGTGATTAACGTGTAGATTTTGCACGTTATGTAAAGGAAATCTCGGTTGTCGCATATTTTGCGAGTACCAAGAAGAACAAATTCTTGCCATGTGCAAATTTCGCACTACCCAAGAAAATAGTAAGAAAAGAACCAGTTGGTTCCATATTGGAACATACTGCAACAGATTGCGAGAGCCGCACGGAAGAAAAAGACACCATGGTCAAAGTGGTAGTAAACTTGATTAACCAAAAGAACTGAGGATTAATTATGAGAACAGTATTAGAAAAAATCTATTATCCTAATTATCAAAATGGAAGTAGAGAGTTGAAATTCCCGCATTCTCCAAAATCCTATTTAGAGAGTTCTTGTTCTGAGTGGGAAAGCACAACGATAGAGGAGAAACTACTTGATTTAGGATATTTGGTAACGCACGGATTCGATTTGCAGAATTATGTGGCGGAATATATTGCTGAGCGTCCTCAAAACGAACTATATGTACTTAGCGCCCTTGTTCAGCTCATCAGTTATCTGCGTGCCGGAGAGAATGGAGATTACGGCATTTTGCTCTTACAAAGAGACGGTGAAATCTCTATTTCTGAGGCTGTTGATTTACTTTGTAAAGAGGTGAATTTGCGGTATCAGCAACATTATGTGAATTCAAATAGTTCTTTAATACCGTCAATTGAGCAGCAATTAAATAACTTGCCGGAATGGGATTATTCTTTGTTAGCAGAACTGAAAATGACAAAAGAAGTGTATTACAACGTGTTTAAAATGCCAACTGACGAATATCAGCGCAGAATAAATACAATATGAGCAACTCTATATCCGAAATACAAAAATTTGTCCAAGATACCTTGAATTCGTTGTTAGGTAGTTTAAATGATGGATTTGCTGACAATGAGTTGGCTTATTTAAGTTCTCAAGGCAAGAACGAGTTGCAAGTTCGCGATAAAATTGCATGGCGTTTGCATAATGAAGTTGCAAAGAAATATGGTGATCAATATGCTGTTTGCCGTGAATGGAGTCCAAAAGAGTTCGGCAGGAAGAAAGTTGACTTGGCGGTATTGGAACTCAATACAAAATGTACAGATATAAACTCTGTTATTGCTATGATAGAATTTAAGGCACAATCTATCGTTAAGAAAGAGAGCTGGTATCTCGCAGAGTTTAAACATGATATTGATAAAATGCAAAAAATGGCGGAAGATTGTACCATCTGCCAAGACGCGGATTTGTATTTTGTGTTTTTAGAAACAGGACAAGAGGAAAAAGTAGATGCATACAAACCGATTATAGCCTATTCTCAATATCTTACAAGCCATGTAAAGTACTATTCTGATGCAGATTATAAGTCTTATATATTTACTCTTCGTTCTTATTGGGAAGAATTTAATAATGTATTGGCAGGCTGTGTTAAAAATCAAGAACCAAAAGTAATCTACATTGGAAATGTGTATGGATATAATCAATATATTTCGCCATTAATAATAGGTCCATTGAAAGCAAAAGATATTAAATTTAATGTAACTAAATGAAAGCGAAGTGTGGCGTACCCGAATTAAATTCTTAACCCACAAGGGGTACGATTATTTCGGGGCTAATGGACGCAGGAGACAAACGCTCAAAAAAGTCGCATAAAGAAAAGAGATAAATAAATGAAAGCGAAGTGGGTGAATATAGTGGATAGCCTGCAGGGGAATGTGGATCAGAGGCACTATGCACGGCGGATTCCGGGAAATGGGGAATACGGGGCGGTGTGTGCGAAGCCGGAGTTGAGCAAGAAGACAAAGAAAGCAAAGGCAGAACACCCGACGGCAAAAGCTTTTGCAGAGCTGATGGCGGAGACAAAGGCTATCATGCATGATCCGGAGCGTAAGGCGGAATGGCAGGCACGATATGAGGAGGCACTACGGAAGGCAAGGAAATATAACAAGCCGATTCAAGGACGGCTGTACGATTATATCAAGCATGAGCTGAGCGAGGAGAGGAAGCAGGGTGTTCTCCCGTAGATGTTACGGTGACGTCATAGTGAGCACCCGATGAGCATCCGATGAGCACCCGATGAGCATCCGATGGAGACTAATGGGAGACAGGTGGATGGAAGAATGGGAGACCGAGATATCGACAGATCGGGATATCGATATATCGAAGGGGTTTTGATAGAGGAAGCGGGAAAGCAAAAGAGAAACAGAGGGGATGAGAGAAATCCGAAATATCGAACAGGGGGAATAAACCGAGATATCGACAGATCGAGAAATCGAGATATCGAAAGGGGATTCGATAGAGGAAGCGGGATAGCGAAAGAGAAAGAACCGATATATCGAAGGGGAAAAAAGAGAATAAAGCAAACAATAAATAATAAACATTATTTAACACAATAAAATACTATGCTGAAGATACGGCGATTTGGATATTTTTGGTTGAATACGTGGGTGGTGGCGAATGTTATTCAGTTGGCGACACAGGAGTTTTGCAAGAAATTTCTGAACTTGAAGAATGACCCGTGCGGAAGACAATTCGACCAAATGACACAAGCGGCACGTTCGGGTGTGGCAAATATCGCCGAAGGTAATTCGCGGCATTCGACCTCCAAAGAGACGGAGATGAAGTTGACCGATGTGGCGCGCGCGAGCATAGCAGAGTTGATGAGCGATTATGCCAACTGGTTGATGCAAGCGGAGCAGATACCATGGTCGGACAAATCGGAGGCATACAGACGTGTGTATAACATTCCGTTTGATCCGCCGGAGTACACGGATGATGTGATGCACGAGAGTAGCGCGCATATATTGAAACAGAAGCATAAGTTCGATGAGTGGTTGGAGACGGAGGATTCTGTAGTGGCGGCGAATTGTGTGCTCATCTTGTGTAACAGGCTGATTATGATGATTCAGAAGCAGATAGAGATGCTATTAGGAGATTTTAAGGAGGAAGGAGGTTTTACAGAGGCGCTTACGGCAGAGCGGTTGCAGCACAGGGCGGAGAAGAGTGCCGAAGAGAACGCACCTCTATGTCCTGAATGCGGGAAGCCGATGATCAAACGGGTTGCGAAGAAAGGGGTTAATTCCGGGAAAGAGTTCTGGAGTTGCAGCGGTTATCCGGAGTGCCGCGGGACGAGGAAGATATAAAACCGAGATATCGACATATCGAAATATCGAGATATCGAAGGGGAACCGACATATCGAAATATCGAAAGGAGGACCGACATATCGAGATACCGAAATATCGAAAGAAAACAATAAAGCAAAACAATAACTAACAACAATATTAACCAATTTAATTCATTTAACCTATGGCTAAAATTATTACATTGGGCGAGATTATGCTCCGCCTGAGTCCTGAAGGACAAGACCGTTTCATTCAATCTGATCACTTCCGTATCATCCCCGGTGGTGGTGAGGCTAACGTGGCTATTTCGTGCGCCAACTACGGCCACGAGGCTTATTTCGTTACCAAACTGCCGAAGCACGAGATCGGTCAGATTGCTGTTAACTCGCTGCGTCGTTACGGCGTGAACACCGAGTACATCGTTCGTGGCGGTGACCGCGTGGGTCTGTACTACTGCGAGACAGGTGCTTCTATGCGTCCGTCGAAAGTCATTTATGACCGTGCTCACAGCGCTATCGCTGAGGCTGATCCGAAGGATTTTGACTTCGACAAGATCATGGAGGGTGCAGCATGGTTCCACTGGAGCGGTATCACTCCGGCTATCTCGGACAAGGCTGCAGAGATCACCAAACTGGCTTGCGAGGCTGCAAAACGTCACGGCGTAACCGTATCGGTGGACCTGAACTTCCGTAAGAAACTGTGGACCAGCGAGAAAGCTATCTCGATCATGCGTCCGCTGATGAAGTACGTAGATGTATGTATCGGTAATGAGGAGGATGCAGAGCTGTGCCTCGGCTTCAAGCCCGATGCAGATGTAGAAGGCGGCGAGACCAACGCTGAGGGCTACAAGGGTATCTTCGAGCAGATGATGAAAGAGTTCGGCTTCAAGTACGTTGTTTCGACGCTGCGCGAGAGCTACAGCGCGACGTTCAACGGCTGGAAGGCAATGATCTACAACGGCAAGGAGTTCTACCAGAGCAAGCGTTACGAGATCAACCCGATCATCGACCGCGTGGGTGGCGGTGACTCGTTCTCCGGCGGTCTGATCCACGGTATGCTCAAGTATCCGGGCGACCAGGCATCGGCTCTTGAGTTCGCAGTGGCTGCTTCGGCTCTGAAGCACACCATCAACGGCGACTACAACCTCGTCAGCGAGGAGGAAGTGCTGAGCCTTGCAGGTGGTAACGCTAACGGACGAGTACAACGCTAATTAGGAATAAAGAATAAGGACCGCTCCGCTAAAGGAATAAAGCGAGCAGAGCGAGCGGTCCATAATCCAATAAAATTATGGCAAAATTTGATAAGTTTCAGGTGATGGCGAAGATTGCCGCTGCACCGATGGTTCCTGTGTTCTATCACAAGGACGTAGAAGTTTGTAAGAATGTTATTAAGGCTTGCTACGAAGGTGGCGTGCGTGCGTTCGAGTTCACCAACCGCGGCGATTTTGCACACGAGGTATTCGGCGAACTGAGCAAGTGGGTAGCTAAAGAGTGCCCGGAGTTGGCACTCGGTATCGGTAGCGTTGTGGACGCTCCGACAGCAGCACTGTACTTGCAGTTAGGCGCTAATTTCGTTGTTGGTCCGTTGTTCAACAAGGATATTGCAGTGGTCTGCAACCGTCGTTGCGTGACGTACTGTCCGGGTTGCCTCACACCGAGCGAGATCGGTGCGGCGCAGGAGGTGGGTTGCGACTTCACGAAGGTGTTCCCGGGCGACGTTGTTGGTCCGAATCTCGTAAAGGGTCTGATGGCTCCGATGCCGTGGTCGAAGATCATGGTTACCGGCGGCGTGGCTCCCGAGAAAGAGAACCTCGAGAAATGGTTCGCAGCTGGTGTTTACTGCGTTGGTATGGGAAGCAAACTCTTCCCGAGCGACAAAGTGAAAGCCGGCGACTGGAAGTACGTAACGGAGAAATGCCGCGAATGTTTCGAGATCATTGCTAATTGTAAAAAATAATCCGATATATCGAGAAATCGAGATATCGAAATATCGAATCTATTAATGGAAAACAACAATGAATGACGTTAAAAAAGCAGTCATGACCAACTGGCGTTGGGTCATGTGCGCGATGCTTTTCTTCGCCACTACGGTTAACTATATGGACCGTCAGGTTCTGTCGTTGACCTTCAAAGAGTTTATTCAGCCTGAGTTCCACTGGACCGACTCCGACTACGGAACGATCACCGGTGTGTTCTCTATCGCGTACGCTATCTTCTGCCTCTTCGCCGGTAAGTTCATCGACTGGATGGGCACGAAGAAAGGCTACCTGATTGCCATCGTCGTATGGTCGTTAGGCGCTGTGATGCACGCAGGTTGCGGCTGGGTAACCGAGCAGATCGTAGGTGTTGCCGACAAGGCTGCGCTGTTGGAAGCGACCGGAACAATCGTTAGTACCATCTCGATGGTGAGTGTGTATCTGTTCCTGTTCTGCCGTTTGGTTTTGGGTCTCGGTGAAGCGGGTAACTTCCCTGCAGCTATCAAGGTAACCGCAGAGTATTTCCCGAAGAAAGACCGCGCTTTCGCTACCGCTCTGTTTAACGCAGGTGCGTCAGTAGGTGCGCTGGCAGCTCCGGCTACTATTCCTCTGTTGGCGAAGAGCCTCGGATGGGAGATGGCGTTTATCATCATCGGTGCGCTGGGCTTCATCTGGGCGGGTATCTGGATTTTTGTCTATGACAAACCGGAAGAGTCCAAGCATGTGAACGAGGCTGAGCTCGAATATATCCACCAAGACGAGAAAGATGCTCCGAAGCAAGAGGTTAAGGAAGAGAAACAGATGTCGTTTGGCGAGGCTTTCAAACACAAACAGACCTGGTCGTTTGCGTTTGGTAAGTTCATGACCGACGGTGTTTGGTGGTTCTTCCTCTTCTGGGCGCCGGCTTATTTCCAAGATCAGTTTGGTATCAAGGCTTCCGACCCGCAGGGTATCGCGCTGATTTTCACGCTGTACGCTATCGTAACGGTTATCTCGCTGTTCGGCGGATACCTGCCGAAGATCTTCGTAGAGAAGAAAGGCATGGAGCCGTACGCAGGCCGTATGAGAGCGATGTTGATCTTTGCGTTCTTCCCATTGCTGGCGTTGTTTGCCCAGCCTTTAGGCCGTGAGATGGGTCCTTGGGCTGTAGCTATCATCATCGGTATCGTGGGTGCCGCTCACCAGAGCTGGAGCGCGAATATCTTTTCCACCACGGGTGACATGTTCCCGAAATCGGCTGTCGCAACCATCACCGGTATCGGTGCTATGGCAGGCGGCGTAGGCTCGTTCCTCATCAACAAAGGTTCGGGTGTTCTCTTCGACTACTCCGCAGGTTTAGGTGATGCATTCGCATTCATGGGCTTTACGGGTAAAGAAGCAGGCTACATGATCATCTTCTGCATCTGCGCAGTAGCTTACCTCATCGGATGGAGCGTAATGAAGGCACTTGTGCCGAAGTACAAACCGGTAGTGGTAGAATAACAAATCGTTAAGGCGTATGAAACGCATCCTTTTGTTTTTGGTAGCGGGCGTTATGTCCGCTACCATTGCAAGGGGCGCCGGAATTAACTATAACGGCACAAGCTTGCAGGAAAATACCGAGTTCACGCGTACGCAATGCGGTACCGCGTTTAAAGATGTGCTGCCTGAGATTAGCGGTCTCGCTTGTTCCCGTACGACCCCCGGTTATCTCTGGGCGCATGGCGATGAGAATACCGGCAGCAATAAGAAGATCATAGCCATCAATCCCAATGCGCAGAGCAAGAATGATGAACTGGTAATGACCGTGAATATCTCTGGTGACCCCGGTCGTGACGACTGGGAAGACATAGCTACGGGTGTGTATAACAACACGAACTATGTCTTTGTTGGCGCTTTTGGAGATAATGAACTGGACTTTAACGACCAATATTATATCTACTATTTCGAGGAGCCGGCTATCACGTCCGGTACGCAGAATGTGACGGTTAACTATATACGTTTTGGTTATCCGGACAACAAAGCGCACAATACCGAGACGCTGATGTACGACAATGTGGAGCAGATGTTTTACATCGTCGATAAAGTGAAAAGCGGTATCTGCCATTTGTACAAGCTGCCTTTCTCCACTACGTATGGCACAGGCGTGCAGCGTCTGACGGAGGTGTGCGCCTTAGGAAACGGCTCTAAGTTCAAAGAGGCAAACGGCGGCGATATCACTCCGGATGGTCAATGGATGGCAATCAAGAATGAGAAGTATATCCTCCTCTGGGAGCGTCAGGGAGCAGAAAGCCTGAGTGCTACCGCGCAACGCAATCCGGTGCAGGTAATGGCATACCAGAAAGAGGAACAAGGCGAGTCGCTTGCTTGGTTCAACGATTCTATCTTCTACACCACTTCGGATAGCAAAAAAGATACTCCTATTTACAAGTACGTGCGCGCGGGCGAGTCCGGTTCGGTTGATCCGACTCCTGTGACAGTTGATTCGACGCTCAAAGCGATTCACGAGGTCGTTTTGACGAACGGGTATTACGCTTATATCAACGCAGATGAGACCATCATCCGTGGTTGGTATCTGGCAGGAGAGGATGTACCGACGGTAAGCAGTTATAAAGTGAGTGACGGAGCGACTTGGACGCAGAATGGCAATACCGTTACCGTTACGGCGCTCGATAAGTCCACCGCCACTTATACGATGGATATCCAAGCTGTAACACCGGTTGAGTTTACTGCTAACGAGATCGTCTTTGATGGCTCAGAAAGCAGTTGGGTAAAAGGCGCTTATGGTTTTGATGCAACGAAGAAATGGCGCTTCTCCAAGACCGATGAAGATTACAGCCGTGAGATAGCGGGTAAGACCCATGTGGAGCTCTTCCTACCGGCTTGCGACACCATAGTGCTGAAGTCAATGGCGTCTAAAGAACGGGAAATCAATGTGTATATCAATGGAGAGAAATTAGGCGGAAAGACCAAACTGTTGATTGCTGGAAGCACATTTGCAGTGCTGCAATCGACTCCGTTCATGCTCACTATCGCTTCGGCGCAGTCGAGCGGTGATGGCGGCGTGGCGGCAATCCGTATGGCGCGTAAAGCGGCAACCGGTATAGAGACTGCGAAGAGTGAGGTGCGTTGCGTGAAAATGCTTCGTGACGGTCAACTCCTGATCAAGCAAGGCGATGCCTTCTATACGATTCAAGGTCAACGAATACAATAGCGCAAGGACGTTTTTATATGAAAAGAGACGGCTCGGGATGAGTCGTCTCTTTTTCGTGCAGCGGGGTGGGGGTTATTCTACCACTTCTGCGTCCTGGATGTTGCTCTGGCCGTCATTGCCACCTGCTGCCGGCATGATCAGCATCAGAATGAGGTAAAGCAGCAGGCCCGGGAAACCGGTGGTGAAGATAGACAAAGCTGCGTAAACCACACGGATCAAGGTGGGGTCAACTTCAAAATACTCGGCGATTCCGCCGCATACTCCTGCCAAAATCTTGTTGGTAGAGCGTTTCAATTTCTTTTCTGCCATTGTTATTTAAATTTTAATCGTTATTTCGGTATTACGTAATTACGGGATTACGGTATTGTTTCTACAAAAATTGTACCAAAGCGAGGGCGGTCATGGCTTCGACGACGGGGACAGCGCGGACTGCGACACAAGGGTCTGAACGATGTACTATTTGACCATTTACCATTTGGCTATTTAATAACTCATCTAATGCTTTTTTTGTTGTGGGCGTGGGTTTGAAGACGCAGCGGAAGATGATTTCCGAACCATCGGAGATGCCTCCTGCTATGCCTCCGGAAATGTGGTTGATGGCGGATCCTGGCTGCGTAACTCCTTCAAAACCAGTGCCGTATTCGAAGCCTTTGCAGGCATTGATGGACATTACCGCGAAGGCCAGTTCTGCTTGCAGCTTGTTGAATATCGGTTCGCCTGTTCCGACCGGTAAGCCGTTGATGCGGCACTCGATGATGCCTCCGATGGAGTCTCCTTCGCGTTGGTAAGCAGCGATGGTCTCTGCAAATTTCGCAGGGTCGGTCTCTGCGCCCACTTGGATTAAGCGTGCATTAATGCACACTCCTTTGGTAGCGAGTTCCTGCTTGGCGAGACAACCTGCCACCACGCGTGCAGCGGTCTCCCGGGCGGAAGCTCTACCGCCTCCTCGGTAGTCGCGAATGCCGTATTTCTGCTCATAGACTTTGTCTGCGTGTCCGACGCGGTATGTGTGCTTGAGGTATTCGTAGTCCTCCGGCCGCGCATCTTTGTTACGGATGAGAAAAGCAATCGGTGTTCCGAGGGTCACTCCGTTGAGTACTCCGGAGAGCCATTCCACCTCATCGGGTTCATTCTTTGCACGAACAGAAACTCTTACTTGAGTCTTACTTAAGTCTTGTTCGAGTCCGTGTTTTGTCCTTCCGGCGCGTTTGTCCAACTCCGTGCGGATGAGGTTCATGTCGATGGTGAGTCCGGCGGGAACTCCGTCCAACACACCTCCTATAGCTGCTCCATGAGACTCACCGAAGGAGGTAAAAGACCATTTTGAACCGAACGTATTCATGCCATACAACGCTTTTCGGGTGCAAAAGTACTAAAATTCTTGCATATATGCAAAATTTTGTGAAAAATAATCGCATTTACTTGTGTAAATAGAAAATTTTCACTAAATTTGCAGCGATTTTACGAAAAAAGAAATGAGAAAGACCATTTTATCTTTATATTGTCTCGTCTTTTCTTCGATAGTTATGCTGGCACAACAGTTGCCGGACAGCCATTTTGAGAATTGGGGAGGTAAGTTCAACGGCGATAAGCAATTGACCGAATGGCATGGATCGAATGTCAACCAGGCGGGATTCAAGTTTACGTTTATGTATCAGAAACCGGGTAGAACCGGTTATAGTGCTTATGTGACAGACCGTGCGGTGGGTATCCCGAAACTCGGGATCGGCGCTATCGGTCCGGGTTATCTGTCGTTGGGTACGCCTTGGCAGTACTTGAAGGGCTTGAATGTCAGCGGAGCTACAGCAGGAACGGAAGGAGGTATCGCTTGGAAATACCGTCCGGACACGATGGCGGTGTGGGTTAAACGTGTTGGACCTGCGCCGGAGAAAGAGGATTTTCATTTGCTGTATTATGCTTGGTCCGGCAACTCGAAGGGAACGGAGTACAAGAACAAGAAAGGCGGTTGCACTTCGACGGAGCGCATCAACGAAGAGAGCGACATCCGTCTGAAGACCGACGGCAACGAGTGTACGGTAGAGACGCGCGCCAAACAGATTGCCGAGGGATGGCATCGCGCGCGGGCTAAATATGACGAGTGGACGCTTATCAAAGTGCCGATTTTCTATATGAGCGATGCGAAACCGACGATGTGTAATGTCATTTTCTCTGCCGGTAACTATCCTGCTTTCCGTGCGAACGACGGTATGTATGACGGCAATGCGTTGTATGTCGATGATGTGGAATTGATTTATTCGTCGAAGATTGATAAGTTCGTCATCAACGGCAAGGAATGGAAGGCTTTTGATCCGAATAGCAGCAAAGTGCAGACATATGTCCTGCCGGCAGGAAGTGCAGCTGAGGTTACTATCGCGGGCTATCGCGGCATCGGAAGTCTGACGAATATCAAAGGCGAGACTGCGCGTTTCAATGGTCGCAAATTAGGCAAAGAAGAGATGAATGTTGAGGCCGGTGAACTGAATGGAAAGCCATGGGTGATTACCGTGAAAGCCGAAGACGGCAGTAGCACGCACGTGTATAAGGTACAAATCAAAAATAAATAATCGTTTTGATAGCAATTGAACTAAATACGTTGGACTGGACGCTCGTAGGAATCTTGGTGGCTCTGTTTATCGCACAAGTGTATTTCTATGGTCGGTACATGGCAGCTCCTGCGCGGAGGATAAGGAGGGATAAGAAGAAAGTGCCTTCAAATGACCCAATGGTAAATGGTCAAATGGTAAATACTCCTGGCGTTTCTGTCATTCTCTCGGCGCATAACGAAGGAGATAATCTCGCTAATTATCTGCAGGCATTGCTGACGCAGGAATGGCCGGAATATGAAGTGATTGTGGTGGACGATGAGTCGGAGGACAACACCCGTGCGGTAGTGGAGAGTTATATGGTTCAGGATCCGCGGTTGCGTCTGACTTTTGTGCCTTACGGCGCACGCGTGGGTTCGACGAAAAAACTGGCTCTGACGCTGGCGGCGAAGGCGGCTAAGTATGATTATTTGCTTCTGACGGACGCTGATTGCGTACCGGAGAGTAATCATTGGATTCGGGAGATGATGAGCGGTTTTAACCAACGGGAAGGAGTAGATTTGGTTCTCGGTTTCGGCGCATATTTTGCGGAGAAGGGACCTATTAACCGTCTGGAGCGGTTCGACACGCTCTTTAACGGTTTGCATTATTTAGGAGCGGCGATATGCGGCCATCCGTATATGGGCGTTGGACGCAATTTGGCGTACCGCAAGGCATTGTTCTTTGAGTCCGGCGGTTTTACCCGGCAGATGACAAATCGTTCCGGCGATGACGATCTGTTTGTCAATCGGGTGGCGACGAAGCAAAACACAGCAGTGGTTCTCTCTCGCGAGAGTTACACTTGGTCCATCTCCAAAAAGACCATCAAAGCGTGGTGGCAGCAGAAGAGAAGACACCTGTCTGTTTCTCCGGATTACCGTCAGGAGACACAGTTCCGGTTGGCGTTAGAGCCGATGACCAGAGGACTTTTTTATGCGATGGTGATAGCGATGATGGTTCTTTATTGGCCACAGACGATTATGGCGGTTCCTGCGTTGCCGTTTTTGATTGCGGTGGGTTTGTTCCTTGTCCGCTGGATCACGCAAGCGGCGATTCTCAATGTCTCTGCGCGTCGCATGGGACAGAAACGGTTTGGGATGTGCAGCATCTTGTGGTTTGATATCGCGTTGCCGCTGGTGAACCTCTGGATGCTCATCGTCCCGAAAAGAAACAATAAATGGTAAACCTTTAAAATTTTAAGAATATGGCAGAACAAAAACAACTGAACATTAATATCGCCCCGGACAAACAGCAGGGCGTGTTTGCAAACCTTGCGCTTATTGCGCATACTCCGACGGAGTTCGTCTTGGATTTCGCACAGCTCATGCCGGGTGTGCCGCAGGCAAACGTGGTAGCACGAGTAGTCGTAACGCCGGATCAGGCGAAGAAAATCCTCGGTGCGTTAGGTAATAACATCGCTCAGTACGAGCAGAAGTTCGGCACGATCAATCCTATCGGCGGACCTGTTCCCGGCTCCACCATCAGTGTGCCTTTTACCGGTGGCGAAGCCTAAATGTGAAAATATGAAAATGAGAAAATAAATCAATACCATGAGTAAATTTTTTCCAGCTTCGCAGTTAATCATCAATGCGGATGGTTCTGCGTTTCATCTGCATCTCAAACCTGAGTTTTTGGCAGATAAAGTGATCTTGGTGGGAGACCAGGATCGAGTGAATATTGTAGCATCTTTCTTTGACGAAGGATCGATAGAGTGCGATGTGCAGAGCCGTGAGTTCCATACCATCACCGGTAAGTTCCAGGGCAAGCGTATATCTTGTATCTCGACGGGTATCGGAACCGATAACTGCGACATCGTCATGAACGAGATTGACGCGCTTGCGAACATCGATTTCGCGACCCGCACGGAGAAGGCGGAGAAAAGAAGCCTGGATATCGTGCGTATCGGTACGTGCGGCGGTATGCAGGAGGATATTCCTCTGGGTACGTTCCTTGTGAGCCAGAAGAGTATCGGTTTTGATGGTGTCTTGGCTTTCTATCACGACCGCGACAAGATTTCTGATCTGGGCTTCGAGAAAGCTTTTGTCGATTTTGTGGGTTATCCGAAGAAAGCTGCAGTGCCGTATGTGGTAGCAGCTAATCCTGAGTTGGTGGACCGCATTGCGAAAGATGATATGATGCGCGGTTGTACGATCGCTTCGAATGGTTTCTATGGTCCGCAAGGACGTGTGTTGCGCGTCGATCTGGCGGTTCCGGACATCAATGAGAAGATCACCGACTTCCGTTACGAGGGTCAGCGGATTACCAACTATGAGATGGAGGGATCCTGTATCGCAGGTTTGGCGCTCCATATGGGACACCGCGCTATGACTGTCTGCTGCGTTATTGCTCAGCGTAAGATTGAGGCTGCGAACACTGACTACAAGCCGCGTATCAAAGAATTAATCAAGACCGTATTGGAGAGAATCTGATGAAAAAAGGAATCCTTTGTACATTGTACATCGTTACTTTGTCCCTTTTTGTGGGTTGCCAAAAGCAACAACAAAAATTTGTTTACAACGTGGATAAGTTTTATGACCTGGAAATACTCCGCTACGACGTGCCGGAGTTCGATTCGTTGAGCCTGCAGCAGAAGCAGCTCGTGTATTGCCTTTCCGAGGCGGCCCTCTGGGGACGCGACATCCTCTTTGACCAGAACGGCCGTTACAACCTCAGGATCCGCCGTGCGTTGGAGGCGCTCTACCTCAACTATCCGTACGACAAGAATACGGATGAGTTCGCCGCCTTCGAGCGCTACCTCAAACGCGTCTGGTTCTCCAACGGCATCCACCACCATTATTCCGAGGATAAGTTCCTCCCTGAATTCGACCAAGCTTGGTTCGAATCTGCCTGTGCAGAAGCCGGTATCGCCTATGACGAGGAGATCATCCCTGTGATGTTCGACCCGGCTGTCATGCCCAAGCGCACGACCGCGCAGGACGGTGTGGACCTGGTACTCTGCTCCGCCGGCAACTACTACGGCGAAGGCGTCACCCAGGCGGAGGCGGAGAAATGGTACGCTCTCCATAAAGACGACAGCCCCGAACCGAAATGGATCGGTCTGAACTCTCAGCTCGTGAAGAACGACAACGGCGAGATCGAGGAGCGCGTCTATAAGGTCGGCGGGCTCTATTCCGAAGCCCTTGAGCATATAGTCTTCTGGCTCAAAGAGGCGCTCAAATATGCGGAAAACGATGCCCAGAAACTCGCCATCGAGAAGATGATCGCCTTCAACGAGACAGGTGACCTCACGACCTTCAACGAGTACTGCATCGCCTGGGTGAAAGACCTCGACAGCCGCGTGGACTACGTCAACGGCTTCACGGAGACCTATTCCGACCCGCTCGGCATCACCGGCACATGGGAGTCCATGGTTAACTTCAAAGATCTCGCGGCTACCAAGCGCACGCAGCTCATCTCCGACAACGCCCAGTGGTTTGAGGACCACTCCACGACCGACCCCAAGTACAAGAAAGAGGAGGTCAAAGGTGTGACCGCCAAGGTCATCACCGCCGCTATCCTTGCCGGCGATTGTTATCCCGCTACGCCCATCGGCATCAACCTCCCGAATGCCAACTGGATCCGCAAAGAGTACGGCTCCAAGTCCGTCACGATCGACAACCTCATGCACGCATACAACGAGGCAGCGAAGGGTAACGGCTTCAACGAGGAGTTCATGATTGACGATGAGATCCGCGCTATCTATGAGAAATACGGAGCCCTCTGCGGCGACCTCCATACCGACCTCCATGAGTGTGTCGGACACGGTTCCGGCAAACTCCTGCCGGGTGTGACCAAAGATGCCCTCAAGGAGCACGCTTCGACCATCGAGGAAGCCCGCGCAGATCTCTTCGGCCTGTATTTCCTCGGCGACCCGAAACTCGTGGAACTGGGTCTCCTCCCCAACGAAGAGGCCTTCAAAGCCGGTTACTACCAGCAGCAGATGAACGGCCTCATGACCCAACTCGTGCGTATCGAGCCGGGCAAGGACATCGAGGAGGCGCACATGCGCAACCGCCAACTCATCGCCAATTGGGTCTATGAGCACGCGACGAACAAAGAGGTGGAGATCATCGAGCGTGACAGCAAGCACTACCTCCGCATCAACGATTACCAGGGCCTCCGCCGTCTCTACGGTGAACTCCTCGCAGAGATCCAACGCATCACTTCCGAAGGCGACTACGCTGCCGCGAAAGAGATGGTCGAGAAATACGCCGTGAAGGTCAACCAAGACCTCCACAAAGAGATCCTGGAGCGCTATAAGAAACTCAACCTCGCGCCATACAAAGGTTTCGTGAACCCCGTCTATACCGCCGTTCGTGACGCGGAAGGCAACATCACCGACGTCCAAATCGATTTCACGGAAGGCTACATCGAGCAACATCTCCGTTACTCCCGCGACTACAGTCCGCTACCCGATGTCAATTGATAGATTTTGTTTTTTATGTTTATTGCTTTTGAAGGCTTTTACTCGTTAGAGAGCGGAGTTTGGTGTTAAAAACTATCTGGGTGCTTGCACACAAGGAGTTTTTATCAACAAAGTACGCATAGCGCAAAGCGCAAAAGGTTTCAAAAGGGTTTTATGGGTTTTTGTTAAAAAAGAACAGTAGTGAATTGAAAATTTCCCTTCCAATATCGAAGAGTATTGCAAATAGAATTCTTCTATTGCAGGCTATCCATGGAGATCCGCTTATGCGGGTCTCTTCGGATATGCCCGACGACGTCCTCGTCCTCCACGATGCCCTCCAACAAATCCGGGATACTTTTGGTACGCCAAACGAAAGAATCTCCCATCCCTTCAGGGAGGGGCAGGGGGTAGGCCTCTCTCTTAACCTCAAGAATTGCGGTACCGCCCTCCGCTTCCTCCAAGTCCACATCGCCAAATGTTATCCCGGTGCACCGATCACCCTTACCGGTGATCCGCGACTCATGGAGCGCGACGGGGCACCCACCACTCAAACGACCTCTGCCCTCATCCTCCACGGCGAACCCATCCCCGTCTCCGAAAACGAATCGCCGTATATCACGATGAGCCGCCGCATGGCAGAAAATTATCAATTATCAAAAACGAAGTTAATCGCGCCCTTGCGGCAGAGAATTATCAATTATCAATTAGAAGCCTGCTGGAGCAGTGCTTCTTACTGGTATGAGTACGTAGCCATCCATGGCGGCGAACTCCTCCTCGAAGGTCTCCAACCCGATTCTCTCCAAGGCGACCGCATCGTCGCTGACCTCTATGCCACCCACTTCGGCGTAGAAACAGAGTTTATAGAAGATGGAGCAGTGATTCGGTCTGTCAGCCCGAAGGACGGTCTGTATTCTGTCAGCGCAGCGGTCTGTCAGCCGAACGCGGTCTCAATCGATTTTTTCAACTGCCCCGATCTCTATCCCGCCATCGCTTTAACCTGTGAACGCCTCGGAATAACTCTCCAAGCCACCGGTACCGACCGTCTCCGCCACAAAGAGTCCGACCGCATAGAAGCCGTCCGGCTTCACGAAGTCCGCAACGACCACCGAATGGCGATGGCCCTCCTTGCCGCAGATTTTCCGGTCGCTGAATCCGAACAAACCTGCATCGCCAAAAGCTATCCCCAATTCCCCGAAATTTACCGTCGAATAACGACGGTCGAACGACGGTCAAACGACGGTCAAACGACGGTCAAAGCCAATGTAAGTACTCTGTCGGTTACCCATATTACCCCTATTCGGGGAGTCAACGATGACAATTTAGGCAAAAAACATGCCCTATCCAAACTCATTCATGCCGCCACGACGGAATACGTCTGGCTCCACGATGACGATGTCATTCTGCCGCCTGTCTGTCAGCCCGAAGGGCGGTCTGTATTCTGTCAGCCGAAGGCGGTCTGTCAGCATAGCGGTCTTGTAATTTTGCCCTTAAAGATGGAAAGCGAAAGCGGCAAGCCATCTTTATTGGAAAAATTACAGATAGCCGAATACGCTGCCATCCAGGAGCTGACCATGCGTACCGTCAAACGCGGTCATGCCGTCATGTGTTCCGGCGCGAACCTCATCGTCCGTCGCGAGGCATGGCTGGCCTGCGAACCTGATCTCCATCCGGAGATCCCTTCCGGCGACGATATGTTCCTGCTTGAAGCAATGAAAAAACGCGGCTACAAGATCTCCGTCATCGACGAACCCGACTTTACCGCCGTCGTCCGTCCTCAAACCACTTGGCGGGCGTTCTTCCGTCAGCGGATGCGTTGGGCAGGCAAAGCACCCAAATACACCGACCCGGACATCCTCCGTTGCGGCGCACTCATCGTGGCTGCCAACCTCCTCCAACTCCTCTGTCCCCTGATCCTCCTGATCAAATTCCCGATAGAGTACTCCCTCATCCGCCGGCGGCAAATGAGGGAGCATAAAATTATCAATTATCAATTATCAATTATCAATTTCTCAATAGCTTTGCTATTGGAGGTTCTCTATCCCTTCTACATCCTCCTATCCCTCCTCGGCGGCCTCTTCCGCCAGAAGAAGTGGTGAGACCATGAGGCAGGTATAAAATATACTTTATACAATGTTCTTTATTTGATCATAAATTTCCGCAGCATGTTTGAGATCGAGTCCAACGCGCTCAGCCAAACGAAGCACATCTGTACGTTCGGGAAGCGGATTGTCATTGACTGAAGTGGTATGATAGTCCCCTGCAGAACCACAAGGCAACAAGTCATACGCCGGAGCAAACCGCCATTCCTTATCATAGATAAAGGAGAAATTCTTAGCATGGTCATCGCGATTTCCGATTAATACGTTGAAACACATTAACCGGTATATCTTCCACAACTCTTCCATCGAGTGAGACAGGCGCGCGGATATACTAAACAGATGAAAATAATCGATACTCGGAATCTGGTAATCTGCCTGCAACATCCCGGACGCACTAACCACATGCAGCCTGCAACCATCCACTCTGTCAAAACGCTTGACGCCAAACCATTGATCTTCAAACAGTTTTGTTGCCGGCATCTCTATGCCGCATTGTTTCGCTAATTGCGAGTAGCGATATTCTTCCCGCCCGATGGATTTCTTATCGTTCTTGGCGCGGAATTTGATGAGCCACTCGTCTTCCCCTTGTTTCAAGAAGATCTTGGGTCGAGCACCGCCCGGTGAACCGCCGCGTTGAACCAGCTCTGCGATATGCTTTCCGGCATAGTTGTCATCTTCAAGAATAGCGAACGACTCCGTAGCTATTTGCGCCAAGTTCATGTATTCCTGCGTATGCCGGGTACTTTCGTCTGGGCGATACTCCAATGCGCCACGCCCGTTTGAGCCTACGAGACATAACTGTTGAAGCGGATTGAGCGACAGACTGTTAATACCTTGCTGCGCCAAATGGCGATGGAGAATGATTTGTCCCCAGCCGTCAGGAAGACTATCGGAGAAAACGCCGAAATGTCCATCGAAAGGTTTGTAAGGTGCAATCTTCAGACCGGGCGTAAGCGGTAACTCAAAAGGCGAAATACTAAATCCGTCTTGCAGCCACTCCGCTGTATATTCAAACGCGCAAGTCTGCGGTCTTTGCGGCGTGAGTGCCAAGCGTCCTACCTGATGACCGTGCATCCACACTTCTATTTGCTGAACATCAATCATGGCGAACACGTTTGGCGGGTTTTTCCTGCTTGAGCATATCGTCCATCGTAGCCCAAGACGTACCGGCAAAAATGGCATTGAAATCACTCATACAATCCAAAGCAAATGCCACTTGCAGCAAGGAGGAAAACGCAATCTGTCCACTTTGCTCAAAACGCCGGTAAGCCGACAAGGAAAGGCCTGCCTTTTGTGCCAATTCGGCTTGTGTGAGACGCATAGCCGTTCTGCGTTGCTTGGCTCGCTCTGCAACCGCCCGGGCAACAGATGCCGGAGTCTCAAATGCCTCTATCATACCATTTACGATTTACAGATTTACGATTTATAATTGAATTTCGGTGCAAAGGTACAAAAAATATCTGACATATGCAAATTTAAGTACTCAAATATGAGTATTTAATGTATTTTTATGTTATAAGTACTCAAATATGAGTAGTTATTGACATATTACAAAAATCTAAAGTATATTTAATATTAATACAACACACGGGCGACTCATTCATTGAGCCGCCCGTGTCCTTTCTTTGTACTTGGTACTTCGTCACTTGGTCACTTTACCAATGCGCCCTGCGCATTGTAAACCTTATCTCCGCGGAGGATATATATCTGCCCGTCACGGAGGATCTTACGGGCTTTGGTCGGGGTGTCAGCATCGACATCCTCGATGCCTTGCCCATCCTCTATTACTAACGTGAAATCAATAGAAGCCCATTCACTAATAGGAGCTTGCGAAGCGTCCAAGGAGCGGACACGGCATACCAGCGGATATTCTCCTGCGGGAGTGCCTTCGAAATTGAGTCCGCCGTATAGTTCGGATGTTATGTTTCCTCCTACTGAATTACCAAAATTCAGGAACTCCCATTCGTACAGGCTGACTCCTTCTACAGCCGTCCAGTCGAGCCACACGATATACCCTTCTTGCGTAGCAATCAGTCCTGTCGGCGTGTAATCTTTCGGCTGCGGTTTCTCGGTAGCTGTAAACTGCGCCGTGTAGTCGGCATCAGCCGTAGCAGCCACGACAGCCGGACTCCAACCGCTGAAGGAATACGTGTAGTTCTCGTCCTCCGGACGTACAGGCATAGCGCCGCTATAGGTCGGCATATCGCCTTCAAGAACTTGCGACGATTGCAACTCCGCGCCGTCGTAGTTGAGGAAACGGATGGTGTAGTAAACAGGTTGCGGTTCCAACTCATATTGTGCTATGACGATGAGGTTGGCGGTGATATTGGTAATGGGTTTCGACCAGCCGGTGAATATATACCCTTCGCGTGTCGGGCTTGTCTCCGGACCCTGTGCATCGTGTCCTTCCTCAACCGTCTCTACCAACAGTTCCGAGCCGTCCCAATCCATAAAGGTAACGGTGTAATAGGTTACTTTCGGTTTGGCGGTCGCCGTAAACTGTGCCGTATAGTCCGCATCAGCGGTAGCTGCAACGATGGTTGGACTCCAACCGCTGAACGAGTAGGTGTAGTCCTCGTCCTCGGGCTTAGTCGGAGTTGCGCCATTGTATGCAGGCATTTCACCTTCCAGCACTTGCGTATTTTGCAACTCCGTGCCGTCCCAGTTCAGGAAGCGGATGGTGTAATATACCGGCTGCGGTTCGTCCTTTACTACCGTTACCATGCAGGTATCATAGCGGTAGCTGCTTGAGTTGCCGCCTACACGGGCTATGATTTGTGTGGTACCGACTGCCTTGGCGGTAATCAGTCCGTTTCCATTAATAGCAGCTATCGAAGACGATTTACTCATCCAGTAAATTGAGTTAGCGGCTATCTCGGGTATGAAGGTAGCTCCCATTTGATAGGTTTCGCCGATAAGAAGCGTCAGTTCATGTTCGTCCAATATTACCTCATAGGGCAAAACGGTCACCACGCAGGTATCATATTTGTATGCACCGGAAGAACCAACTCGTGCGATGACTTGGGTCGTACCAATCGTTTTTGCTGTCACTAAGCCTTTGTTAGTGTAATTATCTACAGTAGCAATCGAGGTATTGGCACTTGTCCAATAAACGGTCTTGTTGCCCGCGTTCTCCGGCAGTACGGTTGCCTCTAATTGATAGGTCTCATTCGGATACATAATAAGTTCCTGCGGGTTGATAATCACTTCCTCTGCAGGGACAGGATATACTTTCACGCGCATATAATCTTCCACATAATCGTATTGTGAAGAAGAATAATAGACACGAGCATAGATAGTCGCCGTGCTGCCATAGGTGCTTCCTTTGACGGCGGTTACTAATCCGTTCTCATCCACTGTTGCCGCAGTGGTATAATTGGATTCCCAAGTGATGTTTTTAACAGTGGCATTTGTTGGCAGCACAGTAACCGATAATTGGAGTGTTTCACCTTCGCGCAACTCTACCGTTTGTTCGGAATAGTCATCAATAGTCACTGAAGAAGGTATGATTGCATTGACAGATATATATTTCTCCGCAGTTTTGGTAGTGCTGCCTACTTGTACTTGGGCTGTTACATAGCCGCTTCCTACACTCACACCTGTCAGCAAGCCGTCTTCGCTGATGGTCATTATGCTCTCGTCTGGAGAAGTCCATATTACCTTAGGCGTGTAGAAATCCAAAACGGGATTGGTGGAAACAGATAGTTGCAATGTCTCGCCCACATTCACAGAAGACTCTGGTGCTTCTATGCTGATAGACGAGAGGCGGTGTACCTGAATGTAACATTGTTTGGAGAAACCGCCCCATTCACTAGTGGCGGTGATGATGGTGTAGTTGCCGTTGGTATAAGGAGCTCCCATCACACCGGTCACTAATCCTGTGGAGTCCACAGTTGCTACTTTCGGGTTGCTGGACGACCAAACAATATTTTGATAGATAGCGTCGTATGGTAACACGCGTGCTTGTAGGCGTATGGTGTCGCCTTCCATGATATGAATACTTGTGGCATAGGTGTTATGTTCTTCACTCTCGTCAAACTCAATGCCGATGGGTACTAATGGATCCTCATCGTCGGGGATATTCGGACGGAACTGCCGCAGGTATGGATAGCCGTCGTTGATAGTGTCCTTGCGTCCCCAGATATCCGTAAAGTCCCAATCTACATAAGTGGCTTTGATATGCATGTCGGTAGTTGATCGGGAAGAACCTGCACTGTTTACTTGAATAACATCAACTAACTCACTATCGAAATACGATGAGGTTAGCGAGTTGTTGGCATAATAAGTTCTACCCATGTACTCCGAACTATACGGCATCAAACCGGCATAACTATTGCTTGCAGCATAGCAGTTAGTAATATCGACTTGTCGGTCGAAAGCGCCTATCAAACCAAACGACTGCCTATCATCCTCTTTCCGGCACTCAATATCAGCACGGGCATAGCAGTTTGTCATCGTGCCTCTATAGGTGCTTCCCCAACTGCTAAACATACCAACCAAACCACCCACAGCGCAACTACTTGAATTGAAATTATTGAGGATTATTATTTTACCTATGGCATAGCACTGTTCAATAGTAGCATTTTGGGCAGTTCCCACTAACAATCCTGTTACCCTTAAATCTGCCGTAACGGCACATTCGGGCGCAATGGATATGTCTTCATAGCGCACGCCATCAATAATCAGGCCCGTGTGTTCTACCCCATCTATAACAGAGGCTTCAAGACCTGCGTTTTTTACGACTGCCCCTGCTGTCAATGCTCCGAATAGACCGTAGTAATTATCCGCACTCGGCACAGCCTGCATCTCTATGTACATACCATAAATCACATGTCCTTGCCCATCAAATGTGCCTTTGAACTCTACATCGCTTTGCCCGTCTCCGCCCGGTACAGAATAACTATACTGACCGATAGGTTTCCATGGCACGGCAAATGCACCGTGTCCCCAGTACCGCCAATCGGCGGTGTCATTGAGGAAGATGTCGTTATCTAATACAATAGTCTTGCCTGTAAAATCCCGCGGAGCCGCTGTTTGCTCCGGAGGAATATTCCCATAATACGAACAATCAATACCGCTCCAATCATATTGACCGTTTTGCAGTGCTGCAAAAGCCCGCAGTTGCGCAGCAGTCTTAATATGATAGGTAGAAGTAAAGGTGTTGTTAAACGGTGTAAAATCATATACCTCACGCGTATCAACAACCCATTTAGCATAGAGCGTCAGGCTCTCGGAAATAGTAGTATTCTCCCAATCGAAGAACTGCGTGAGAGCGGCATCGGTGTACCATCCGGCGAAGAGATAACCTTCTTTTGTAGGACGGGCGGGCGCGATAGCCTTGCTGCCTGCAAAGAGGTATTTGGTTGTTACAGAAGAACCGCCATTTGAATTGAACGTAATAACGACAGACGGCTTGTAATTCGCATCGCGGGAAACCTGCGGATAGTCATTCTCACGCCACTCCCAATAGTTGATTTGCATATCCTCACCATGCGTAGCATTCCATTCTGTGACAGAAGCATTGTAGATATTGACGCACTCTCTCGATTGCAGCCACGCCGTAGATTGTCCATCCTTAGGAGGATTCTCCGAGAGAATTTGGATATCATGATCAAAGAAAGCATTCTCGTTGTAATGGCAATGATTGGTAGGTGTTTTCATATACATCTGCGTATATATGCTGTGATTGGGGTTGTAGGTATTGTTGATAGATCCCGTCATAAGGAAATTTAACAATGTGTCAGTAGCATAACCTGTTTGCGTTCCACCATCCAGTGCTCCCATGCTCCAATAGCCGTTTCCTCCGGTGAGCGTAGCGGAAGACGAGCAATTGAGATAGCGTATTTGCTGTGTAGTAGTGACAGCGGCAAAAGCACCTGAGTGATCCTGATTGCTTCCTTGAGTCTGCGCATCGCCTGATACTCGGCATTGGATGACATTTACATCCCCTGTCCGGCAGCCTCCATAGCCAAGTTGTCCCGCCAGAATACCGAAAGACCTCGCGCGTATATAAGCCCCTGTTACACCCAGATTGCGAATGGTAACATGGTCGCCTATCCTACCGAATAAGCCTTGATATAGTTCCAGATTGTTAATGTACATATTTTGCACTTCGTGCCAATCGCCATCGTAATTACCACAAAAAGTGGCTTCATAAGTGCGGCTGAAACGGCTGTTCTTACGCTCATGTGTACCTATCGGTTTCCATTGCGTCGGCATCTCGTATTCCCACTCTGCAAAAGGAGGGTTGAGTGATATATCGGCTGTTTGCTTGAGGTATTTGCCCCGAAAATCATAGCCGTGCTCTACTAACCATGACAGGTTGATGAGTTGAGCCTTGCTGCCAATCAAGAAAGGACTCGTTTTGCTACCATCGCCTCCGGCAAAGAAAGGCACTGAACTCTTTGCGGCAATATTAGCTGTGGGTGTAGGCAGGCTGCCGGCATTGTACTGCCAGAGATTGGTTCCCATGAGTTGAGCCACCATGTTGAGTGTATCCGCAAATGCCTGACTTTTGATACAATCAAGCGATACGCCGTTTCCTTGCCATCCTCCGCCTAACTGATTGCCTGTCGGAGTTGGCAAACCATCTTCATTGAAATAGCAGTTGATTTGTTGTGAGAGTTCTGCATATTCACAATCAAATCCCGAACCATTATTATAGGAACACAGAAAACCATTTATGGCATTCAGCCATTTGCTTTGGTCGCTCTGAGGAAAATACCGGCAGGCGGAATAGCAGTTCACACAAGTGCCCGTGTAATTGGCATCGCCACTATGCCCTGCCGACTCACCATTCAAATAGACGAAACCAATCATGGTGGCGACGTCACCGCTTTGGGTGCTGTCGCTCACATCGCGCAAGTCGCCTGCACAGTAGCTGGATTCAATCAATCCGTTGTCGTTGTCGTAGGCAAAACCGGCGATAGCACTTGCCCATACATAATTGGTGCTTGTGCCTTCCGCAGCCAGATTACCCAAGGCGGCACAGGCACGAACCGTACCTCTATTATTGAATACAAAACCGGCTCCGCTACGGTAGCGGAAAGTATGTCCGCCTACGGCGTTGGTAGCAGCGTCCGGACCGCCGAGTGCGTGAATATCCACATGGGCTGTGCAGTTTTCTATCAAGCCATGGTTAGTGCCCGCAAAGCCCGCTCCGTTGCCCATAGTGCAGCGCATAAATCCTGTGCTGGTACAGTTGCGGATAACACCCGTCGAATCGTTCGTGCCCACAAAAGCTGCGCCGCCCTGCAGGTTGGTATTTACCGTCGCCGAGCAGTTTTCTATCAGACCTTTGTTGGTTCCCGCAAAACCGTTGGAACTGCTTTGTGTTGCGCGCATCTCACCCTCCACATGGCAATTGCGGATGACGGAATTTTCTCCGGCATTGTACACCAGCAATGCCTGCCCAACACCCGACATCTTGGCATTTGCTATATTCAGGTTCTCAATGGTACCGCCGTCTAAATTGACAAACAACGCCTTGTTCATTACAGAGAAATCGTAACTGCTCAAGTCTAAATCCAAGTCCTGTGGATCCCAATCATCCGCCCAATTCATACCTGCTCCGTAATACATGTTGTATATGGTATGACCATTGCCATCGAAATGCCCGCGGAAATAGCCGTAGTCGGTTTCTTCGCCCCACTGCATAAGTGAGTGTGCAATCGGCTCCCATTGTTTCCAATTGGCAGTGTCGGTGTCGGCAAAATTAGTCAGATAGATATCCGCCGTCAGTTTCAGATACTTGCCGGCGAAGTCCTCTTTATCGACATTCGTCCGTTCGGCAAGTCCCGCTAACTGCTCCGGCGTGGAGATGAGATACGGGTCGGCTTCGGTTCCCGAACCGCTGAAGGTTTTGTTACTCGTACCGTTCCAGTACGTCTGTGCCTGCATCGTAACCGCCATCAGCAGCGTCAATGCCATTGTTAGAATTTGTCTCATACGCGTGTATTTTTATAAGATGAGTATTTTTTTAGCCATAGACATACGAAAAAGCGCGGGCTTTCACTGCTGCAATTTGATACTTTGAGGTCTTCGACTACCTTGTTAACACAAATATACACGGAAAACTCACGCTGATACGTGAGCGTGTATAAACCGTACTTGTGTTAACAATGACCTTATGGTCAGATACTTAATGAAGTTGTCGAAGTTTCAAAGTATCAAGCTTTTCGGCTTATTACGCTTTTCTTTGGCGCACGCTTGCGCCTATATGTCTTATCTTAATATATTTTTCACCACTTTTTTACGCTGTCGGTGAGGTCAGACCTGGATATTTTATACCTTTAACAACTCTTCTATTTTTTGTAAAAGTTCGTATGCTAATGGTTTTAAGGCCTCTAAATCCTCACGCGAAACATCATAGATAACATCGTAATCCGCCTTCTCTCGCATATTCTCCATGACGGCAATAAAATGACCGAACTTCGGATCAATGATACCGGTTTTGATGAAATGCTGATGAAACTGCGCATTTGTGCCATGATGCGACCTTGACTGTATCCCATTCGCCACAAAAAGTGCATGAATTGCATGAAATACAGCGTAGTAGAAACGATTGGCTGCTGCCGAAATGGAATCAATCTGCATCAATTGCTCACCATCAGCAAGACATGCGCGGCATTTATCCAAATGTAGCTGCGTCAAAACTTGTTTATCTTCATTTGTTAGACTCATACTAATACGATTTTATCGTTCTCTACATTATGATAGAAAGGCGTGAGATGGCGTTGCTCCCATTCTTGACGGGTATAAAGCATCGGATTAATCTCTTGACCTATTTGCCAGCCCAATTCGACGAACGGGTATGCATATATGTCGAAATCTTGCAATTGCTGTTTCTCTTTATCCACCAATACCAGCAAATCCCAGTCGGAGTCAGAGCGATTATCACCACGAGCCCGAGAGCCATACAGCCATAGATTACTTCCTTCAGGAAGAATCTGTTTGCCCATCGTTTGAATGTGTTGTAGGGTTGCAGTTTTTGTCATAAAGGTCGTGATTTTGTATGTCTTTGCAACTTTTGGCTGCAAAGTTATAGTTTTTTTATGATATATGCAAGTTTTACGGCAGAAATTTACAAATTTTATGCAAAAGTAACAAAAATGCAACCTCTCGGTTGCTAATGTACTCTTTTTTTTACGCTGCAGAGCAAGTCAGACCTGGGTGTTCCTTACTTCAGACCTTCGATCAGTTTGTCGAGGGAGGGGATGAGGGAGGTAAGTTCCTCTATGGGCACATGCTTGGTGACTTCGGCGCCTAATCGGTTCGGGATGTCTTTGGCTTGTTCCTCCATCGCTTTGCCGGCGTCGGTGAGGCAGACGATGCGTTGCCGCGTATCCACTTCTCCTTTGACACGCGTCACTAAGCCCTGGCGTTCCATCCGCTGTAGGAGCGGCGTGACAGTATTCGTCTCCAGATGAAGACGTTTGGCGATGTCGTTCACCGGCTGACGGTCTTTCTCCCAAAGAACCAACAACACCAGGTACTGCGGATACGTGATCCCCAAGGTCTCGAAATAGGGACCGTACGCACCGGCAATCAACCGCGCCGCCGTATAGAGGCGGAAGCAGAGTTGGTTATCTAATTTCAGTTGTTCGTACATTATTTCGCCAATTCCGCTACGATATTCTGCTCGAAGTCTTTGGGCTCAGCGACCGGCGCAAAGCGCTGGATGGTCTTGCCGTCCTTGGAAACGAGGAACTTGGTGAAGTTCCAGAGGATGTCGCTGTCTTTCTCTACGCTCTTGCTGATGCGTTTGAGCATCGCGTGTGCGGCTTTCGCCTTGAGACCTTTGTATTCCTCGGTAGGTGCTTGAGCCTTGAGGTACTCGAATACCGGGTTGGCGTTTGCGCCATTGACGTCGGATTTTGCCATCAGCGGGAAGGTCACGCCGTGGTTGAGACGGCAGAACTCTTCGATCTGCTCATCGCTGCCCGGCTCCTGATTAGCGAACTGGTCGCAGGGGAAACCGAGGATGACGAAGCCTTGGTCTTTGTATTTCTTGTATAACTCTTCCAGACCGTCATACTGCGGTGTGAAACCACACTTCGAAGCGGTATTGACGATGAGAATCACTTGACCTTTGTAGTCTGCGAGGTTAACCTCTTTGCCTCTATTCGAGAGGGCTTTGAAATCATAAATGCTTGCCATATCTTTATTGTTTTATATCGTGTACGACTGAAATCGAGTGCAAAGGTACAACAAATATTTTAATATCGCAAGCGATATATCTATAAATGGTGCATTTTCTTAATGAGAGTATATAAATTATTAAAATATATACTATGTATAAAAACAACACACGCGCGTACTAATTAAGGTACGCGCGCATGTATGCGTAAAGGGTACTAGGAAACTAGGATACTAGGTTACTAGGATCCTAGAATTATTATACCACACCACTGAAGCCCATGAAGGCCATCGCCAGGAGACCTGCGGTCAGGAGGGCGATCGGAGTGCCCTTCATTGCTTCGGGCACTTTGTTCAGCGCCAGCTGCTCACGGATACCTGCAAAGAGGATCAGCGCGAGCGCAAAACCGATTGCTGTAGCGAAAGCGTAAACGGTACCGGAGAGCAGGCCGTAGTCTGCGCCGAGCGGCAGTTTAGCCAAGAGTTTGTTCTGGTCAGCTACGATAAGAGCCACACCGAGAATACAGCAGTTGGTGGTGATCAGCGGCAGGAACACACCCAGAGCCTGATAGAGCGCAGGAGAAACTTTCTTCAACATGATCTCGATCATCTGCACAAGAGCGGCGATGACGAGGATGAAGAGGATGGTCTGGAGGAACTCAACGCCCCAGAGAACCAGTAACTTCTGCAGCAGATACGTAACAACCGTAGCGAGCGTGAGCACGAACGTAACGGCGGCACCCATACCCAGCGCGGTGTCAATCTTCTTACTTACACCCAGGAACGGGCAGATGCCCAGGAACTGGCTCAATACAATATTGTTAACAAATATTGCAGAGATGAATATCAGAAAATATACCATAATTTTAATGTTTTGGATTAAGGACCGCCCTTCGGGCTAAAGGAATAAAGAATAAAGACTCAAATGTTTTGTATCGTCGAAGCCGTTTAGTCTTTAATCTTTTAGCGAAGCGGTCTTTGTTCTTTTAGCGTTAGCGGTCCAATTTATTTTTTCTGCAGTTTGTTGACAGCCGCCATGAGGTAGGCGAGGCAGATGAAGGCACCCGGAGCGAGTACGAAGATCAGCGCTGCGAACTGGCTGCTGTAGAGTTGGAAACCGAAGACGGTACCTGCGCCCAGGAACTCACGGATGACACCCAGCACGGTGAGCGAGAGGGTGAACCCAAGACCCATTCCCAGTCCGTCCAGCGCGGAGAGACCGACGGTGTTCTTCGCTGCAAATGCCTCTGCACGGCCGAGCACGATACAGTTCACTACGATCAGCGGGATGAAGAGACCCAGCACATCGTAGATAGCCGGCAGGTAAGCCTGCATGACAAGTTGTACCATCGTCACGAACGTAGCGATGACTACGATGAACGCCGGGATACGTACTTTATCCGGGATGAGATTCTTGAGGAGCGAGATCACTACGTTCGAGCAAACGAGCACGAAGAGCGTAGCCAAGCCCATGGACATACCGTTAACGGCACTGGTGGTAGTAGCCAGCGTAGGGCACATACCGAGAACCAACGCAAAAGTAGGATTCTCCTTGAGAATACCGTTGGTCAATGTTTTCATTGCGTTACTCATAATTATTCCTCCTTTTCTGCGGGTTGTACTTCAGTTACTTCAGCGGGTTGCTCTGCTGCCGGTTCTGCACCTTGCAGCTGGCTTGCGCCGGAAGCTGCCTCAACAGCCCCTTCAGCAACAGCTGCGTACGCTTTGTTGACAGCTTTCAGGAATGCGCGGCTGGAGATGGTAGCAGCGGTGATAGCATCTACGTCTCCGCCATCTTTGTTGACAGCCAGTGCGCCGGCTTTCTTACCGATGATAGAGCGGTTGCCGACAGCGTCCTTGAACCAGTGGTCGATATGCGCACCCAGACCAGGAGTCTCTGTTTGCTTGAGAACGACGTAGTCAAGCACTTCGCCTTCTTTGCCTAAGCCCACCATGATTACTTGCGGACCGTCGAAACCGACTTCAGAGGTCTCTACCGCGGTAGCTACCCATTCGTCGTTGATGAAGGCTTTGTAGATCGTCAGCCCCTCAGCCTGCTCGGGTTCTGCGATAGTGCAGCCCTCCGGAAGCACAGCGAGGATAGCGGCCTGCTGTTTCTGAGCCTCTTGTTTAGCGATGGTGGCTTCGGTGACAGTGTAAACGCCTGCCAAAGCTCCTGCGGCTACCATAGCGATGATAACCAGGGAGAGCACCATGTTCTTGAATGTACTTTCTAATTTTGCCATAGTTTTTCGGGATTAAGGACCGCTCGCTCTGCTCGCTAAAGGAGTAAGGAGTAAAGACTTAAATGCCTTGTTTAGTCGTAGCCGTTTTGTCTTTATTCTTTTAGCGAAGCGGTCTTTGTTCTTTATTCCTATTTCTTAGGTTCGCCGAAGTGTTGCGGACGAATCTTGTTCAACAATGGAACGCAAGCGTTCATGATCAGGATAGCGAAGGACATACCTTCGGGGTAGTTACCCCACGTACGGATGACCATTACGATGAATCCGATACCGATACCGAAGATGATCTTTCCCCACGCGCTCATCGGGCTGGTGACGTAGTCGGTTGCCATGAAGAAGGCACCGAGCATCAGACCTCCGGAGAGGAGTTCGTAGCCGATATAATGGCAGGTGTCCAGTCCCTCAGGCAGCGCACCGGCGAGACCGGTGCAAGCGCAGAAGCAAGCTACGGTACCGAGGATGGCTACAGGGATGTGCCAGGTGATGACGCGGCAGCAGATGAGGAGGATACCTCCGAAAAGCAGCGCTGCAGCACTGACCTCACCGAGCGAACCGCCCATGACGCCCAGGAACGAATCCATGAGAGACGGCAGTTGGTCAATGACGGATGAATCACCGGCTTTGACGATGTGCTTGAGATAATAGAGCGGGGTAGCGCCTGTCTCAGCGTCCACATACGCACCGTTGAAGCCTTGCGGCGTCGGCCAGGTGGTCATCTGTGCCGGATAAGCGATGAGCAGGAAGACACGACCTACGAGAGCGGGGTTGAAGGGGTTTTGTCCCAGTCCGCCGAAGGTCATCTTACCAATACCGATAGCTACTACGGCACCGATAATAACGATCCACCAGTCGATGGTAGAAGGAAGGTTGAAAGCGAGCAGCAGACCGGTGAGAACGGCCGAGAGGTCTCCGATGGTCTGACGTTGCTCTTTGAGCACATAACGGCTGATGACGTACTCAGTGCAGACACATGCGAGAACCGAGATGGCAGCCGTGATCAATGCGCCCCAGCCAAACTCCACTACTGCTACTGCGTAAGCAGGCATCAAAGCGAGAATGACCAGAAGCATATTCCGGCGGACGGTATCACCACTGTGGGCGTGCGGAGCCGGAGCGACAATCAATTGTTTCATAATTTATGATTTCAAATTTATGATTTAACATTATTTTTTCGCTGCAGCGGCACGCTCACGGAGGATGGCGCCTACTTTGGCTTTACCCGGACGAATACCGTCTAAGAGACGGCGGTGAGCAGGACAGGTGAAGACGCAGCAACCGCAGTCGATGCAATCCATAATGTCATGCTTCTCCAGTTCGTCCCACATCTCCAGTTCGCTGAGACGTTGGAGCAGGTACGGCTCGAGTCCCATCGGACAAGCCTGTACGCACTTGCCGCAACGGATACAGTTCTCTTGCTCCGGACGGATACACTCTGCTTCCGGCAGGAAGAGAAGACCGGAGAGACGTTTGTTGGCCGGCATGTTCTCGATATGATCCATGGCGCGTCCCATCATCGGACCACCGCCAATGATTTTACCTGTATCTACAGGTACTCCTCCGGCGAGCGCAATCACTTCCTCGATCGGCGTACCGAAACGAACGCAGTAGTTACCCGGGTTCTTCACGGATTTGCCGGTAACGGTCATGACGCGGCTGATGAGCGGTTTGTTCTTCTGTACTGCCTCATAAACGGCATAGATAGTAGCCACGTTATCCACTACGGCTCCTACTTCGATCGGGAGAGCACCGGAAGGTACCTGGCGACCGATAGTGGCGTCGATGAGCTGTTTCTCGCCACCTTGCGGGTAACGGAGCTTGAGCGGCATCACCTCAATACCGAGTTGCTTCTCCGCCAGCTCGCGCATGTGTGCGATGGCATCGGGTTTGTTGTTCTCAATACCGATGATAGCGCGCTGAACGCCCAGAGCTTTCTTGAGGATCTGGATACCGATGATGATCTCCTCGCCGTGCTCCATCATCAGCTGGTGGTCACAGGTCAGATACGGTTCGCACTCTACGCCGTTGACGATGAGCACTTCGGCTTTCTTGCCCGGAGGCGGCAGCAGTTTGACGTGTGTCGGGAAGCAAGCGCCACCGAGACCTACTATACCTGCGGCTGCGATCTTGTCGATGATCTCCTTCGGCTCCAACGTACACTGATGTACGAGGTCCGGCTTGCGGTCAATCTCCGGCAACCACTCGTCGCCCTCTACGTCGATGTAGATAGCTTGTCCGGGAGCGCCCCATGCGTCGGTCCAGTCACCGATCTTGGTGATCGTACCGCTTACAGGAGAGCAGATGTTTGCACTCACGAACCCGCCGGCTTTCGCCAGCAGTTCGCCCACTTTTACTTTCTTGCCAACCTCTACCACGGCTTGAGCCGGCGCACCGATGTGCTGTACCAGAGGGATGATAGCCTGCTTTGGCAGCGGGCACTCTTTGATCGCCTGGTGTGCAGAGTATTGCTTGTTGTCCTGCGGATGAACTCCGCCAATATGAAATGTCCTCATTTATTTATTCATTTACACATTTACACATTTGTTCATTTGTTTTGCGCCATGGCGATGTTGAGCGGGAAGGCAGCTCTCGGTGTAGCGAGCGCTTTAATCTTCTCGGCGATAGCCGGATCGAAGCCCTTCTTGTCGCCGGTTTGAGCAGCAGGAGCTGCTTCTTCTGCCGCGGCTGGCGTAAGGATCTTCTTTACTTCATCCATGGTCGGGTCACCACCCACAGGGCAGGCCAGACCCTCTGTACTACCGGCTTTGACGCACGCTTCTGCGAAGTTGCGGCAACCGGCAAATCCGCAGCCACCGCAGTTAGCACCAGGCAGAACGGCCTGTACCAAGTTGATGCGCGGATCTTCCTCTACTTTGAAGAACTGGCTGACAAAATAGAGCAGGATCGCTGCTACCAAGGCTGTCACACCAAGAACTCCCATAGAAATCAGAATCAGATTCATGTTGGTTGTTGTTTTAAATGTTTGTTATTAGAATTTTTTAATATTTTTTATTATATACTCCGTGTGTGCTTCCAATATACTCCGTGTGTGCTTCCTGCCTAAGTCCTCCATCGGATGCTCATCGGGTGCTCATCGGATGCTCATCGGGTGCTCGCTATGACGTCAAGCCTTCCGCGCCGTGAAAGTAAACTGCTTCTGAAGGCGGTGCCTGAACTGACTGAGCGCCAGGTAATAAAGGGCGATGGAGCATAAGGCGACAGTGCCCACGATCGCTTCGTCCCAGCCGGTCAGCACATCCAATACCGCGATCACACTCATCATCACAATAAAAGGTAGCACGTAAGCGAGCAGTACGGCTTTCCAAGCCAAATGTTCGCGCACTTCTACCTCCACGCGGTCACCGGCAACCATGGGCTCCAGCATGAGCGCATCCATCTCTTTGGACTGGCTCTCGGAGGAGGAACACATGGCTTTCGCCTTGCAGGCCGAGCACGCGGAAGATTGCACAATCTGAATGTGCGCCATCTTGTCGTTCGTGCTAAGCACAATCCCTTCGTGTCTGATCAATTCGTCCATAAATCCATAAAAAGCGCACAAAGGTACAAAAAATTTTTCATATACACAAGCGTGCGCGAACATTATTATAAAAAAAGTGTCTTTTTTCGACAAAAAGCTAAAAAAAATAAGATTTATTTTTTAAAATCGAATATTTGTCGTACCTTTGTACGCTAAATTGAGTTATTATGCCTAGAACCGTATCTAAATCGAGAAATCCCTTATCGGACGATCGTCCGAATGAGCGCGCCATAAAAGTAGAGCAAACCGGCTGGTGGGAGGCGGTGAAGCGTATCTTGAGTGCCCGTGAGACGCGAATGGTAGCAGGAGTCCTGCTGCTGGCTTTTGCTGTAATCGGCACTATCGCGTATGTGAGCTTTTTATTCACGGGCATATACGATCAGTCGATCTTGTCGCTGGATCATGCGGGACGCGTAGAGAACCGCGAGGCGATACGTAATCTGTTGGGTCTGCCGGGTGCCCGGTTGGCACATTTCATGATCGATGGCACGTTTGGTTTTGTGAGCGTGCTGCTGATGCTGATGATCGCTATTTACGGATTGCGGTTGATGCATGTTTTCCGGGATATACACGCTATCAAGCTGTTCTGCGGCGGCACGTTCTGGGTGCTCTGGGGAGCTGTCGTTTTGGGCTTTGCGCAACAGATTGTACACATGGGCATCTACCGGTGGGGAGGCGCTTTCGGAGGCATGACCGCCGCGTGGCTGGTGAGTTATGTGAATATCATCGGCACGATGGCGATTTTATTCGTGACGCTGGTTATTTTCCTGATAGTGACCGATCCACGGTTTATCGACCGGTGCAAGGCTTTCGGCGAATGGTGCAAGGGACTCTTCAAGAAGAAACCCAAAGATCCCGAAGATCCCAAAAATCCCGAAGAACCGGAAGAGCCGGAAGAGCCTGAAGTGCATCCTGAAGAGAATCCGGAAGAGAATCCGGAAGGTAATGAAGTGACGATAGATCTGCCCGTAGACTTCACCATAGAGCCGATCAGCGAAGAAGAACCGAAGGTAGAAATTGAGGAGCCTTTGGTAGATGAAGACAACGAGCCGCTGGGCGATGCGCCGATTCCCATCGACGAACCGGAGGCGAAGGAAGAGAGCGATAAGAAAGACGGAGACCCGGACTTGGAGATCGAGGACATCAACGAGGATGAGTTATATACGAAGGACCCGGACAAACTCCTGGAGAAACTCGGTCCGTACGATCCGCGGAAGGACTTGGAGTTCTATAAGTTCCCGAGCCTGAACCTGCTGAAGGTCTATGACAACGAGACGGCTCCGATCATCGACGAAGAGGAGCAGCGCAATAACGGCGCACGTATTGTGACGACCTTGCGCAACTATGGCATAGAAATTGATAGTATCAAAGCGACGGTCGGTCCGACGGTGACGCTCTATGAGATTGTGCCGAAAGCAGGTGTTCGCGTAGCGAAGATACAGCAGTTGGAGAACGACATTATGTTGTCTCTGAGCGCCACGGGAATACGTATCATCGCGCCGATGCCCGGAAAAGGAACGGTGGGAATCGAGGTCCCGAACGAGAAGCCGCAGGTGGTGTCCATGCACTCGGTCATCGCCTCCAAACGGTTCCAGGAAGAGACGAAGATGCGTCTGCCGATCGCGTACGGTAGGACAATCACGAACGAGGTGTTCATGTTTGACCTCGCGAAGACGCCGCACTTATTAGTAGCCGGTGCTACGGGAACCGGTAAGTCCGTCGCTATCAACGCGATTATCACTTCGCTCCTCTATAAGAAACATCCGGCGGAGTTGAAACTTGTGATGGTCGATCCGAAGATGGTAGAGTTTGCGCCG
Source organism: Bacteroidales bacterium UBA3717 (assembly GCA_002372695.1). Lineage (GTDB taxonomy): Bacteria > Bacteroidota > Bacteroidia > Bacteroidales > Paludibacteraceae > Colicola. The sequence continues at coordinate 37,494 of DFHS01000030.1, read as the reverse complement.
TACAAGCCCTTGATCAAGCATTTCCTCGCGGCACAACCGGATACCGACCCCGACCAGGTGGTGATTACCGATTGCGACAAGGTCATCAACACCCTGAACTCGCTGGTGATCGAGATGGAGAACCGGTACAAACTGCTGATGGATGCCGGTGTGCGGAACTTGGAGGATTATAACGACAAGTTCGTGCGTAGAAGGCTGAATCCCAATAAGTTAGTGGGCGAAAGCTTGCACCATCAATACCTGCCCTATATCGTCATTATCATCGATGAGTACGGAGATTTTATCATGCAGGCAGGCAAGCAGGTGGAGACGCCGATTGCGCGTATCACGCAGAAAGCACGTGCCGTGGGAATGCACATGATCCTGGCTACCCAGCGTCCGTCGGTAAACATCGTCACAGGTGTCATCAAAGCGAATATCCCGACGCGTATTGCGTTGCGGACGCAGAGTGTCATCGACTCCCGTACGGTGCTTGACGCGAAGGGAGCAGAGCAGCTGATCGGTCGTGGCGACAGCCTCTATGCAGGTAACGCGAGTGTGACACGTATCCAGTGTGCCTTTGTCGATACGCCGGAGGTGGATGAGATCGTGAAGCATATATCGAAACAACAACGCTATACCGAGCCGTACTTGTTGCCGGAGTATGTCGGCGAGGGCGGCGATGGCGAGGCTGCAGCGCCGGGAAGCGTGGATATGAAACGTCTCGACCCGATGTTCGCGGATGTAGCGCGTTACGTAGTAACGAAGCAGGAAGGTTCGACCAGCCGTCTGCAGCGTGCCTTTGAGATCGGTTATAACCGCGCAGGCAAACTGTCCGACCAACTCGAGGCGGCAGGTATTGTGGGGCCGAACAAAGGTCCGAAAGGCCGCGACGTGCTGATTCAGGACCTCTCGCAACTCGACCAACTGTTAGAAGAATTGGGAGTAAAATAACATCGAAATATCGAAATCCCGAAATATCGAAATGACGAAATTATTGATTATATTAACCATCCTTAGTTCGTTTCTGGCAAATCTGGAGACGAAGACGCTCAAATCGGATTTTATCGTTACGGTGGCAGAGGAGGTGAATGCGCCGATGAACTATCCCGGAGAATTGACCATGCATGGGCCATGCTTTAAGGTGGAGATGTTCAATATCGAGGCGGCGTATGACGGCAAGACGATGTACATGTACTCGCCGGAGACGGACGAACTGACCCTGACGAACCCCACGGAGCAGGAACTTTTGGAGAGCAATCCGCTGTTGTACGCAAAAGCCTTAGTGCCGGTTTGTAATATCGTCGAACGGACTTCGCAAGACGGCTCGCAGACCATCGTGACGCTCACGCCGAAGGACCCGGAGCGTCTTCCCGACGGAACGGGAAGAGCGGCCTCCGCCGAGAAGGGTATAACTAAATTTGTTCTTCGCGTGCGTAACAGCGACCTCATGCCGCTGTCGGTAGAGATCAAAGAGGGCAAGAAGACCTCGACGCTGAAGATGAAAGAGCCGAAATTCGTACAAGGAGCAAAAGAGGCGTATGTGATCACGCCTGAGAAAGATACATATGTAAATGATATGAGACTATGAATAAAGTAAAATGTTTGATTATAGGATCCGGCCCTGCGGGCTATACGGCAGCCATTTATGCGAGCCGTGCGAACTTGCAACCGGTATTGATTGAAGGACCGCAGTTGGGCGGTCAGTTGACCACGACCACCGAAGTGGAGAATTTCCCCGGTTATCCGAACGGCGTAGAACCCTTCCGGATGATGGACGATATGAAACGTCAAGCCGAGCGATTCGGTACCAAATACGTTTCCGGTATCGTGACTAAAGTGGATTTCTCCGTCAGCCCAAAGAAAGTGTGGGTGGAGGATACCGAAGAGTACGAAGCGGACGCAGTGATTATCGCAACGGGCGCTTCCGCCAAGTACCTCGGTATCGAGAGCGAGCGGACGTATAAAGGTCGCGGCGTGAGCGCGTGTGCCACCTGCGACGGTTTCTTCTATCGCAAGAAGACGGTGGCAGTAGTTGGCGGCGGAGACACGGCGTGCGAAGAGGCAAACTATTTGGCAGGACTCTGCGAGAAGGTCTATATGATTGTCCGCAAACCCTATCTGCGCGCCTCGGAGATCATGCAACAAAGGGTTTTGAACAACCCGAAGATCGAGGTGCTCTTTGAGCATAATACGGTACAACTGACGGGCGAAGGCAAAGTGCAAGGAGCGGATTTAGTGTACCGCAAAGGCGAGCCGGATGAGGCGATGAAGCATATTGCGATAGACGGTTTCTTCCTGGCCATCGGTCATCATCCGAACACGGAATTATTCAAAGATTTCATCGCCCGCGATGCCGAAGGATATATCATTACCGAAGGTCATAGCACCCAGTGCTTTGCTAAGACAGCAGAGGACAACTCTCAACTGTCAACTGTCAACTGTCAACTGTCAACTCTGCCTGGCGTCTTCGCTGCAGGTGATTGCGCCGACCCGCATTATAGACAGGCGATTGTCGCTGCCGGCAGTGGTGCGAAGGCCGCAATAGAAGCAGATAAATACATTAAGAGTTTGTGATTCTCAGAGACGTTCGCAATTCAATACGAACACTTTGAGTCCTTCTACTCTAAAGGACACGCGCAGACCCGCGTAATCCATTTTATAGACCCGCTCCGGATTGTCTTGATAACCCGGTCGCGGGTCTTGGCGTAGAATATACTCGAGATCAGCTTTTTCCTGATCTGTAATAGGAAGGTTTGTCCAGACGATTTCTAATTCGTAGTCCTTCGTCTCTTCCGCAAAACCGTTTTTTGCATCGGGATGGCTGTCGCTGAAACTCAGATACGGCTTGATGTCATAAATCGGCGTTCCGTCTAACACATCCGCCCCGCTCACAATCAACTCCATCCGCCCGCTTTCTCCAATATACACTCCCTCTCTTGTGGAGAGGGTTGGGGTGAGGTTTCTCACGCTACTCAGACAGATGGGATTAGGCCGAAACGGACTGCGTGTGGCAAAAACGCCCATCCGTTTGTTTCCTCCTAATCTTGGCGGTCGCACCGTCGGCGACCAGTCTAACTTATCTCCCTCTCTTGTGGAGAGGGTTGGGGTGAGGTTTGCCCCCCAAAGCAACCATAGATGACTGTAGCCCTCGATGCCTCTCAGCGCTTCAGGTATGGCGTAATCCGGCTCGAACACAATTCTCGTCAGAATCGGACTCTCCTCTCTGCTTTGCCTTGGGATTCCAAATTTATCAGTGTGCCCGTTTCGGGCATATGCAATCACTTTTAGGGTCATAAGAAACGCAAATTTGCCGCAAAATTACAAAAAAATACGCATTTATGCAAAAAAAATGCAAAAAAATTTGGTCATGTCAAAAAAAAGCAGTACTTTTGCATCCGCTTTTCGAAAAAATAACAATCCGCATGGTTTCCTCGGAATGTAAACCATCGAAGCGCGGTGCCATAGCTCAGTTGGTAGAGCAAAGGACTGAAAATCCTTGTGTCACTGGTTCGATTCCCGTTGGCACCACAAACGCTGCAAAAAGACTTTCACAATCGTGGAAGTCTTTTGTGTTAAGTAAATTCCATACGCTACAATTTACTCATATCAAATCACTTACTTCTAATGGTACATAGTTTATCAGGTCTTGCGGCGCGAGGCGGAGTTGCATACCACGCTGTCCGGCAGAGACATATATCTTCTCATGCAGCAGACAAGTCTCGTCGATGTACGACGGAAAAGGTTTCTTCATGCCTATCGGACAACAGCCGCCACGGATGTAACCGGTGAGCGGTAGCAGTTCCTTCTGCGGAATAGGCTTGCAGGACTTGTTGCCGCTTGCGCGAGCTGCTTTCTTTAAGTCCACCTCACATGCTCCCGGCACTACACATACAAAATGCTTGACCTTGTCGCCCTCCAGTACGATGGTCTTGAACACGGCATCCACATCTTCGCCCAACTGTTCCGCCACATGCGTAGCACTCAAGTCAGACTCATCTACGGCGTATTCAATCAGTTCATACGCAATCCCTGCCGCATCGAGCAACCGGCACACATTCGTTTTCTGGATCTTCTGAGCCATTAGTTAATCTCCTCCAATGCACCGGTAACGGAGTCGATGATAAAACCGCGGACGGTGATATCCTTCGGAATGAGCGGATGCGTTTGAATGGTCTTGACGGTTTTTTGGACTGAGGTCTCCGTGTCGCGAAAACCTTCCAGCCAATGATTGAGGTCAATGCCGCATTCGCGGATGGTATCGAGTGTCTCGTCTTTTATGCCGCGCGCTTTCATAACGTGGTGGAAATGGCTGTAACTCATGTGGCACGCACCACATTGGCTGTGTGCTACTACCATGATTTCCTCCACGCCTAATTCGTAGATGGCCACAATGAGACTGCGCATCGCCGAATCAAAGGGCGTAATGATCAGCCCGCCGGCATTCTTAATGATCTTGGCGTCGCCGTTCTTCAATCCAAGTGCCGCTGGAAGCAACTCCGTCAGACGCGTGTCCATGCACGTCAGGACAGCCAGTTTCTTGTCGGGATACTTGTCGGTCACATACTTCTCATAGCCCTTCTGCGCCACGAAAGTCTTGTTAAAATCAATAATCTGGTCTATCATATCAAATCTCTATTTAAGTTCTAGCATCCTCTCCAAGGTATTCACGGCGGATGTTATGTCTTCCTCAAACCGCGCGTGATCTTTAAGGAAATCCGCCTTGTCGTCAGAGATAGCTCTCAACAACTCTTCGCTCATTTCGTCCACATAGGACGCGATGGCATATTCGATGTCATCCTTCTGCCAGTCGAGCGTGGAATGGATATAGACGTTCCGCTTCTGATGCAGAAAACTATAGGCTATCTCTATGGCTTCTTTTGGTATCATGCGTCGTAGCCAATTGGTCGGAACTGTTGCTGGTCTTCGCTCCAAACGAAGCCATTGGCGAACAGGTAACTCTTTATCTGCTCCGGCTCTTGATTGAACGCATAGCAAAGCGCTTCGAGCGAGTCGAATTCTTCATCTCGTAGGAGCATGTTCACGCTTGACACGAGTATCGCCGGATTTTTCGGTAAATAGTCCATATCTCAATGCCCTCTTACAAATCTTTAATCTTTAATATTCATTACTCGTTTAGCGTCCCGTAAAATTGTCTCATGGTCGAAAGCCAACTTAGGCAGCGCATTCAGCGGCCACCATTGTGCTGCAGCGGCATCGTCTGCGGCGGTTGCCTCCGGCATGGTTGTCATGGCGGTATAAGCAGCGGTAACGACTCGTCCACGCGGATCACGCTCCACGTCGGAATAGATACCCACCAACTGCATACCGGTCAACACGATACCTGTCTCTTCCTCCAGTTCACGCTCGGCACAACGAGCCACCGTCTCATCCATCTCCAGGAACCCGCCTGGAAAAGCCCAGCAACCTTTGTACGGCTCGTTACCCCGCTGAATAAGCAGCACATATATCTGTCCGTCTCGTTCCGCAAAAAGCACGGCATCAGCCGTCACACTTGCTCGTGGCCAACGATAGGCATATAGCCCGTCCGATGTCTTTGTGTAGTCTATCATGCTAATTTTACCTTTTTGATTATTTCTGTCAATAATTAAAATTTATACAAGCTTGTTGTGTGTTTTGTTGAATTTATACAAGCTATTCTGTTAGCCTTCATAGGAAGTTAGAACTTTGTACTGCTCCAAACCTTTGGCGGTTAGTTTGTATGCTTGTTCGGGTTTGTTGGGCGAGTTGGGGTAAGCAAAATCGATGTAACCTTGAGAATATGCCGGCTTGAGGTAGTTGTCGATGAGCGATTTACGGCTCTTTTGCCGTAATCCCAAGTCTGCCATGATCTGACGACGAGGCAAGGCCTGTTTGCCGATGACAAACAGCAATTTCTGCACTCTTGCGTCTATCTTGTTGCTGAACGCGACTCGGATGTTGGATGGTTATTTCTGCTCCGGGAGAGGAAAAGTAGAACATATTGAGAATGACGGGCTTGAAACCCCTGTTCTCGCCCCGATGGATTGTGCCGATCACTTCGACCAGCGCTTCGCCTTCATGGAAGGTTTTTTCTGTTCCGTCTTGGCAAACGATGGTCAAGTCGCCCTGTTGAACGATGCCGTAATTGACTACTGTATGATGATGCCAACCTGTTTTGGCGCCTATGGGAAAGTCCAGTCGTACCACCCGCAGTTCGGGCTGTCCTTGTGGAAAATCCGGCAACATAGCCCCATCCCAACTCTGTGAAGTACGAATCAGTTCCGCTGTCTTAATATCCTTTGTCATGGTCATTTTCATTTGCGAGTGCAAAGATACTGAAAAATTTTGACATGTGCAAATTTTTGTGCAAGTTTTAGTGCAAAATTTATACAAGTAAAGTAGTATTAGCGTTAGAATTTATACAAGCTTGCAGAGGATGAAGGCTTGTATAAAATTTAAAAGGATGATATGGGAAGATAGATGTTTATTTATACAAGCTATTGTTCTAAGGCTTGTATAAAAAATGCAGGATGCGGACCTATCGCAGCCTGCATTTTGACCCATAAACCAAAATTACTGCTTTATGAGGACACGACAAAAGACCGCCCGTTTGGATCCGGGTGGTCTGGTCAAAAGGGAAAGCGGGTTGCCCCGCTTGCTCAATTCCGGAAGATGTGCCCATCGACCTCGGTGTAATCTCCACATCGCGGTCACTATCCTCGTAAGCGCCTCAAAACCCCGTTTTTCTGTTGCAAACACTATGCAAAGATACTGCTTTTTATTGAGATATGCAAGTTATAGCCAATAACTTTTCCACTGCAGAGCTTGATCGGTAGTGATGCCGTAAAGAGCTGAGTAGGTCTCTAATTCTTCTTGCGAATAGTGTGAGCCAATGAGTTTCCAAACACAACCGGCTTTGTGTTTGGTCTCGGTTTCTGCATCGACAGTCATTTCATCGACGTACTCGGGCTTGAGACTAAAAGGGTAAATCGGATGCATCTCCTTCTGAATCGGGTTTTTCGTCGAAATTGCAGTCGCCCTCACGATAGTTTTCATAAAAGTTTATTTTTGAAGCAAGCATTTCTAAGTAGTCAGCAAGCGGAAAGTACTCTAATGGAGAATCATCATAAACGATAATCCGAATGTGTTTCCTCCAAGTTGCACTGAAGATTATAGTGTAGCGATACGGACTAATACGCCGCTTATCGAATTTCCGATAATTGAGAATATAAATCGTTCCATCCTTGCGTTCTTCTGCTTCTTCAGCTTCTTTCTCGACCTGTTTTGTAAACTCCAATTCATCTTTTACACCTTTCAAAAGATGCTCATACTCAATTTTAAAAGAAGTGAGGTTTGCAACGGTGTCTTTAAAATGTAACATCATAACTCTCGCCGGGATATTTACCTTTTTCGGATTATATTCTGTATTCTCCGGAAGAATGAGTTTTGGCACATGCATCATGTATGTAATAAGATTATCGACAACATCAGTCAACTCCTTATCAGAACGGAAATACGGACTATTTTTCGTCTCCAAATCTTTCTTTATAGCATCATACATATCATTCGGAGAGAATCCTTTATCAAGGAAATACAAATCATTCCAATACATAAAGAAAGGTTTATCGATGGCTTCCCATTCATCATCAGACAATTGTCGTTTCATGTCATGCTCTAGGACTGCACGCAATCGTTCTTCCGTGAATGCATCGCTATCAAAAGGATTGAACGGATGCCGCTTGGAAGGTTTAAAATACTTTGCATTTTGATAACCGTGTTCCAAGGTATTCCAAGTTGCGCAATGCAGACCTCCACCAAGACGCGTTAACGACTGCGTGTATTTAATAGGATAAACCTCACAGTCTGGGAATGCCTCCTGAATGCGCTTGACAGCAGGCGCGTCAGACGGTTTTCCGAGTTGCGCCATGAAGATATTATTCCCTACGCGGAGGAAATTGAGGTATTCCCACCCAAGATCAGTAATGAGCGAACCATCGTCAGCTATTGCCATCATCCCGTCCACATGACCATAGATATCAGACTTGTCCCAATGCACTATCTTAATGGAGCGTGCATTGAGTGCCTTCTTGAGGTTCGCGATAAGCAAGTCACGAGGATAACTGGGGTTCTCCAAGAAGATCTTATCGGTCATATAGACATTACCACTCTTGTCTGTGAGCACATTACCTCCGTCAAGAACGATATCCTCATACCGGAAAGGAGTCATCTCCATATCAGCCCATATAGGCACCATATCGGGTTTGTACTTCTCATAACGAGGTGCGCGCAGATAGTCCGGGTCGTAGCGGAACTGCGCAATGTCACCTTTCCCGTCAACTGTGATGGGCATGTAGTCGCGTGCCCACAGGCACGTTTTCTCACCAGTGTACGGTAATTCCCAACACTTGACATGAGCTGCCCTAAAAGCCGCAATAAGGCTTTTATAAAAACGAGGAAAATGATACCGAATAGCCATCGGTATAAATACTAAATCAGTTTGCGAATCGTGTAACATAATCTTTGCATTTATAAAGTTAATATTTAGTTATTTAGTTTTCGGTGCAAAGGTATATGTTTTTTCGCAAACGTCCCAAAATTTTCTGTTAAAAATTGTTAAAAGTTTAGGAGAAGATATTAACAACAAAAAAAGAGACCTTATGGTCTCAATTTTTAGTTTATAATTTTAGATTTCCTTTATAATCCCATGGATATGCCGTATATCCCTTATGTTCGGTCCAAAGTTCCCTTGGAATGCAATACCGGAAATTTTGTTTTTCAGATATATTATACCGGGTTGCAGCAACTGGCTCAATCGCTTCTTCCCTTGGACTATATTCAAGCATAGGCACAGCATTTTTCTCACCTAAAGCATCAAACTGGAATAGCAAGGCTCTGGTCTTTCGTGGTCCATTGCAAAATTTCCCGCCGCACTCGATGGAGCGGATGAGTATTCCTCCGTATGACTTTTCATTACTCTTGAATGTAAGATCAACACCAAAGTTATGGTTGAACCACTCTCCAGCCTCTGTCATGCGCTCGTATGTTATATGCGCGTTGTCGGTTAAGTTATAGTAGAATTCTATCTCGACCATGCGATATAACTTATCTTCCTTCCTTATGACAAAATTGTTAAGCAAATTCTTTGCAATGTCTTTGAATATGCTTTCTATTTTAGAAGGCTCTGTCTCTGTCAAAACAAGACTATCTCTGAAACGTTCTAGTTCTGTCATATCTTTTACATCTAAAATCAAGCGCAAAATTACAAAAAAATATTCACATGTGCAAATTTATTACGTCAACATTAGTAGATTTAACAAAAATTAACAGAAAAAAATGATAAGGTACGCTATGTGCGTACGCATACATGTGAAAGGGTGCAAGGGATTATAAAATTCTGAAAAGAATATAAAAATGCAAGTCATAAGATTTTTTTTGCCAAAATACTTGCATATTTCAATTTTTTGTAGTATCTTTGCAGCAAATTTGAACATAGTTAAACCATGAAAAAGATTATTCTAACGATTTCAGCAGTTCTTTTATGCACGGGCATAGGTTCGCTGCGGGCACAAAATACGGATAAGGCGAGCGCACCGGAAGCAATAGAGGCGGCGAATGCACCGAAGGAAGAGTTACCGACCAATATCGGTGTGCCGGCGGAATGCGAGGACGTGATGCTGCAGGCGTTTTACTGGGATAGTTATAAACTGACCAAGTACGGTCGTACGCAATGGTTAGATCTATTGGAGGACACGACGGCAATCCGTGACAATTTTGATTTGGTGTGGTTTCCGCCGTGTTCATGGGCAGGAGGAGATACCAAGGATCAGTATGCAGCCGGAGGTGTGGGATATTACCATCGCCAGTTGAGCCAGATGAACAGTGCGTGGGGAAACCGTATAGGGCTGGACAAGTTGATTCAGGCCCTGCATCGCGGAGGTACCAAATGTCTGGCAGACATCGTGATTAACCACCGCAATAACAAGAGTAACTGGTGCGACTTCTTCGAAGACAGTTTTGGCACGTACGGAAGATTTCAGTTGAACGAGAGTCATATATGCAAGGGAGACGAGTGTTTTACCAAAAGTGAATCCACCTGTTATGGCAGTACCAATAAAGGAGCTGCTGATACGGGAACGAATGATGCCGGTTGCCGAGATTTGGATCACAGCAATGAGTATGTACAGAGTTGGGCAAAGGCATATGTACAATGGATGATAAATAAAATAGGTTTTGACGGCTTCCGTTACGACATGACGCGTGGTTATGCCGGCAAATACCTGAGGATGTACAACGAGGCTGCAAATCCGTATTTCTCCGTTTCGGAATTCTGGGAGAGTATCACCAACGAGATCAACCACCTGAAAGCGACGAATTATAACACGTTGGTGTTTGATTTCCCGTTAAAAGAGACGATGGGTGAAGCTTTCAAGTTTGGTACGTACAGCGGTTTGAAGAATCCGGCGAAGAGTTTTCGTGGTCAGGGTTATGCCAAATATGCCGTTACCTTTATCGACAACCACGACACTTTTGAGCGTTCGGACAACCAGAGCGGCGAGTTTGTCAAGTACAATGCCGATTTGAATAATGCGGATATAAAGAGCAAGATTCTTCAGGCGAACGCGTATATCTTGATGATGCCGGGTGTACCGTGCGTATTCTGGCCTCATTGGCGGAAATATACGAACGAGATTAACCAGATGATATCCATCCGCAAGCGCGCGGGAATCCACTCGGAGTCGGAAGTAAGCGATGAGACCTCCGGTGGTTATTCGTACAGTGCGACAATCCAGGGGCATCATGGTCGTGTTTATCTGCGTTTGGGAAAGAACCGTGACATGACTCAACCGGTGAATACATACAAGGCGATGGAGGGGAATGACTACACGATTTACGTAGAAGGTGGTCAAGGAGTAGAGACTGTGCCTGACGTAAAGAGAGGAGAGAAATTCATGAAGGACGGCCAACTCTACATCCGTCATGGAGAGAAGACGTATGACGCGATGGGAAGAGTGGTGGAAGGTGAAAACTGAACACTGAACACTGAGAAAGATTAGAAACTATTAACAATAAATATTAGATAAACAATGAAGAAACTATTTCTATTTTGTGCAGCTTTGATTTGCGCGGTGATGTTAAATGCGCAAGAGGGCTTGAATTATGGCGTGTTGGTGAATGGCAGTACGCTTTTTCGGGCGGAGTACAAGGGAATAAGTGAAATCTCCCATCTGCCGGAGTACAATGCGAAAGTGGCATTGTCGGCCGAAGATCAGTGTGTGCTCGTCAACTTGGGGAACGGTGACATTTGGACGGTGCCTTTGGATGGATCGAGTACGAAAAGTATCAGCCTGAGCAATGGAGCCTATGTGGCTTCGAGCGCAGGATGCTATGATTTTTGGTTGAAATTGTCCTATGGCAATGACCAATTGTATGTTGGAACAACCACTAATTGTGGCGAGGGAGAAGAATATATTCCGACGCCGGCATGCACAGAATCCTTCGGTTTGCTGATTGATGGAGAATATGTGGAAGGAACAAAGAATCCGAGTCCGTTAGATCCTTCGTTTATGGAGTATCAGGTTTTGGGTTTAGCTCTGACGGCAGGTCAGCATGTCCAGGTATATGACACGTGTAATCATGCCGCTTGGGTGATTACCAAGTATGCGGAGACGAGTTATGAGTTTGCTGTAGATAATAACCAATACGTAGTTGCAGAAGATGGGACGTATGATTTCTATCTGAAATTCAAGATGGGAGAGGATGAGATATACGTGGCATGTACCGGATGTCAGGATCAGCCTCAACCCGGATCCGCTGTGCCGAGTCAATGCGGCGATGTGCTGATGCAGGGATTCTACTATGACAGTTATGAGGTATCGGAGGATCATGCGGGAACGGCAACATACGGCGATACGAAATGGAGAACCTTGTTGGCTCAAGCCGGTGAGATAGGTGCATATTTTGACCTGATCTGGTTGCCGCCAAGCGCGTATGCGAGTGGAACGGGTTATCACCCCAAACAATACTCCAACCAGAATAGCGACTGGGGCAGCCGTGCTGATCTGGAGAAATTGATAGCCGCTTTCCATAACAGTGGCACGAAAGTGGTAGCCGATATCGTGATCAACCACGTAGAGGCTATGTCGAGCTGGTGCGATTTCGCGGTACAGGATTTCGGTGAGTATGGCAAGTTCGAGCCGGACGGATCGTATATATGCAGCAACGACGAGATGAATAACGCCGCCAACAAGAAAGAGGCCGGTGAGTGCTACGGTACTGCCACCGGTTCGCCCGACGACGGCGCCAACTGGGATGCAGCCCGTGACTGGAGTCACGACAAGGTGTATGTACAGGATATGTTCAAAGCATACCTGAAATGGATGAAGAACGTGATGCATTATGACGGATGGCGTTATGACAAGGGTGACGGTTTCAACAACTGGCACATGGATAATTATAACAAGGCATCTGAACCGTATATCGCGTTTATGGAATACTGGAGCGGTAATGACGAGATTATCGGCGGTATCGAGCAGGCAAACAGAAACGTGATGGCTCTGGATTTCCAGACAAAGTACAGCGCTTTCGACGGAATAGCAAGTTTTGACTACAGCAGATGTCAGGGCAGTGGTCTTCTGGGCAGAGGATATAGCAAGTATGCTGTCACTTTTGTGGACAGTCATGACTGGTTCCTGCGCGGCAACGGTCAGGAGTTCGGCGGTGACGGCAACTCGATGAAGCCGGAACTGAAGGACCGTCTGATGCAGGCGAATGCGTTCCTGCTGAGTATGCCGGGTGTGCCGTGCGTGTTCTATCCGCACTGGGCGAAATACAAAGAGGATATCAAGCCGATGATCAATGCCCGTCACTTGGCAGGTGTTCACAGCGAGAGTGCCGTGAGCGAAGAAGAGGCAGAGCAAGGCGGTTACAAAGCCAAGATCCAGGGAAAGAACGGTACTCTGATTCTCTGCTTGGGTAATAAGGCCGGCGCAACCTATGCGGGTTATCAGAAAGTAGCATACGGCAACGGCTATGCCATCTGGGTACAAGCTACCGGCGACGTCGCTCCGGGTATCATTGCTACGGCAAGCACCACTTTCGAGGACGCGGAGGCAGGTATTGACGTGACTGTTCAGGCGGTAGGCGGCAGCGGATCTGCCACCATCTACTACACCATAGACGGTACCGATCCGACGACGGCATCGACTGTCTATACTACACCGCTGAATTTCAAAGAGACAACAACGCTGAAGGTAATGGCGGTATGCGGTACGGCGCAGTCGAACGTACAGGAGTACACCTATACCTACCGCGAGCCGTTGCAACATGGTATCCGCGTTCGGTTCAACAAACCGGCAGAGTGGGATAAGGTATATATCTATGCCTGGATCCCCGGCACTGACGGACAAGGAGAGCCTACTTCAGAGAATATCATGGGCGCTTATCCGGGTCAGCGTATCTATCAAGATACGGAGGGTTGGTTCAGTTATGAGTTTGATAACTCGCTCAATACGGTCAACTTCTGTATCAACTCGGGGGATGACTGCGGCGGCGTGAATGTCCGCTCCAATGATCTGGAGATTGACTATGATGCATGCTACGGTTGGCGCGAAGGCAAAGAGACAGAGAGCTCGGAGGAGGTATTGCTGAGTTGTGATACCTTGCTGAATCCGGCCTTTGACCTCGTAATCAGCCCGGAGAGCGGCTTCTTCCGTGACCAGAACGAGGGTCAGGAAGTGACGATCAGTACGGTAGGCGCAGATAACGCAATGATCTACTATACTTTGGATGGCACGGAGCCGAGTACGGCATCCAATCCTTCCCAGGGTTCGGCAACCTTCACGGTGAAGAACACGACAACGGTGAAAGCCTACGCGGCGTTGGACAAAGAGCGCACGTCAACGTACTCCGCCACCTATACCTACAAGGCTCCGCAACAAGGTGCTATCACGGTGAAGTTTATGAAACCGGAGGCATGGGAGACGTTATATCTCTATGCATTTACCCGTAAGAAGGTCGGCAGCAAGTTCGTCGATACCCCGTATCCGCTGGACGGCAATGCAGCAAACAAGAAATGGCCGGGAATGAAATGGGTTACTACGGAAGGCGGATGGTACACCTATACCATGCCGGCTGATATCCATGAGATTTATGTCATCTTCACGGAGGGCGACAAGAAACCGCAGACGCAGGATATCTTCCTGACGGAGACCACCTGCTATCTATGGAACCCGGATTGTAGGAAGGCAGTCGTAGATGCTAACTGCGACGGCGTGATAGATGAAGGAATAGAGGAAATTATCGATGCATCGAAGAAAGAAAATGAGACATACAAACTTATCATCGACGGCCGGTTGGTTATTATCAACCGCGGTGTTATGTACGATGCTATGGGGCGTCGTATGTAATGCGGAGGGCAAGACAATCTATCTGAACACCGGCGGCGCGAGTCTATGGGAGACAGACGGCGCCAATAAGTTCGCCATCTGGCATTGGCAGGGAAGCCAATCCGGCGCGTGGTCATCGTGGATGACCCGCGTGGATGGCAACGTGTGGAAGGCAGATGTTTCGGATAGCAGCGACAAGGTGATTTTCTGCCGGTTCAACAACACGGCTTCTTCTCCGAGTTGGAACTCCGACATGTGGAACCAGACGGAGGACTTAATGCCGGGTAGTAATAACCTCTTTACTATCACCGGATGGGGAAACGGAAAGAGTCAAGGGAACTGGAGTGTATATGGACAAGGCGGCGGAGACAATCCCGGCGGCGGAACGGATCCAGTGACCCCCGGAGATTATGCGACTGCAGTCCCGAGCCAATGCGAGGATGTGATTTTGCAGGCATTCTATTGGAAAAGTAACGTGAATAGCGGGTACGGAGATACCAAATGGGAATCGTTGCAAAACCAGGTATCTGAGATAGGCAATTACTTCACGATGGTGTGGTTGCCGCCTTCCGCCCAAGCCTCCGGAATATCCGCAGGAGGATTAGGCTATATCCCGTTGATATATAGCACGCAATCTTGCCTGATGGGTAAACGCGCAGCACTGGATGGGCTGATTAGTTCGCTCCATAGTAAAGGTGTTCGTGTACTTGCCGACATTGTGATAAACCATATTGGCAATGGGGACGGGAAATGCGGTGATTTGAAGACACAGAATTTTGGTACGTATGGTACTTTCAGTCCTACGAAAGACTGGCTGACATCCAATGATGAAGGAGGTTGTGGGTCTTCCGGAAATCAAGATGACGGTCAGCATGATGCGAACTTCAGTGCAGCTCGTGACTGGGATCATAAGAACAGAAATGTGCAGAATATGTGCAAAGCCTATCTGAAATGGATGAAGAATGAAGTGCAATATGACGGATGGCGCTATGATATGGTGGGCGGGTATCATGTAAGTCATATCAATGAGTATAATACGGCATCCAAGCCTTATTTCTCCGTCATGGAGTATTGGGTCGGTGATGCCAACGAGTTGAAAACGCGTATAGATGAAGCCGGAAAGAATACCTTTGCTTTCGATTTCGCCGCCAAGTATAATGTGTTCCGCGATGGTATCTATTCCAAGAATTACAGCAAATGCGTGAATGGAGGTTTACGCGGCAAAGGATATAGTAAGTACGCTGTGACTTTTATAGATAACCACGATACATTTAACCGCGGCAGTGATGGCGAGGATGTTGCTAATAAACGTGATGGCTCCAGTATCAATGACGGAAGTCTGATGAGAAGATGTCATGCCTATCTGTTGAGCATGCCGGGCGTACCATGTGTGTTCTATCCGCATTGGGTGCAATACAAGAGTGATATTCAGAAACTGATTACCGCACGCAGGAAAGCGGGTATTCATTCGGAGAGCAGTGTGCAAGAAGAAGCCGGAAATGGCTATTACCGGGCAACCATACAGGGTAAGTATGGTTCTGTTAAGTTGATGTTAGGCTCGGCGGCTAACGATGCCGCGCCTGCCGGATATACTCAGGCAGTGAAGGGAAGCGACTATGCGGTGTATTATACAGGAAATGGTCCGCAGGGAATAGAGAGTACGCTGGTGGAGACTTCTCGTAAAAATGGTGAGAAGTTCCTGAAGGACGGGCAACTCTATATCCGCTTTGGCGAAAACGTCTATGACGTAAGAGGAAATAAAATCAACTAAATATATTAACTTAAATTTTAAATTATTATGAAAAAGATTTTTACTTTGTTTGCCGCAGTATTGTGCGGAATGACGATGAACGCCAAGACCATTTATTTGAATACAGGTGGGGCGAGTTTATGGAATCAAGCAGAAGCTGTTTTCTTTGCGCACTCATGGGATGCAGAAGATAATGATGCATTATTGACATTGGTATCCGGAGATATCTATTCAGCGAATATTCCGGATGGTAACAATCACATTCTTTTCGTGCGTATGCCGAATGGTAGTACATCTCTGGATTGGAATACGAAATGGAATCAGACAGCGGATCTGGAGATTCCGAGCGGAATGGATACCTATACTATTACCGGATGGGGTGACTCGGACGGAACATGGTCCTCGAGTGGCTCTCAAGGCGGTGGTGAAAACCCCGGCGGTCAAGGCGGTCAAGGCGGCCAGGGAGGTACTCAGTCGGGCGCAAAGGATTATTACCTGAGAGGTTATTTTAATGGCGTTGACACGCAAGTTCCCACTGCTGAAGAGTTGTTTGAGAATGGTGTGTTAGCGGATTTTACCTTTACCGGAGATGGCAACGGCTTGGGCTATTTCTATGTCATGGAGTGTGACGAAGGCCAAGTAGTGGGCGTAGATTACATGCTGACGGAGTATATAGCAGGCACGCACGGTACCTTGGTTAAAGGTGGAAACCAAAAGTTGGGCGTGCAAGCAGGTACAGTTACCTTCTATCTCTATGATAATGGCGATGGTTCCCTGGAACTCTCTACGGAAGTTATTGCAGGTAAAACCTTGGTAGGCGGCGGAGAGGATCCGAATCAGGCTATCAATCAGGTAGAGAGCCGGAAACAGGTTCGTAAGATGATCATAGACGGTCAGCTTCGTATCGTTCGCGGTGAGAAAGTGTTTGACGCAACGGGTCGTCAGTTATGATAAACTTATGCGCACACGTGAACACGCGAGCGTACACTAAATAATATAGTATAATAATATAGTATGCGAAAACTTATTTTGAGTATTCTGGTGTTGGTGGCAACTTGTGTCAATGCACAGGTTACTACGACGCCGGCTGTTATCGAGAAGGGATATACAGGTAAGATAACCATCACTTTTGATCCCTCAAAAGGAAACGCAGGCATGAAAAATGCTACGAAATGCTACGCACATACCGGTTATTGTACGAAGACTCAGAACTGGTTAGGCGTAAAGGCAGAATGGAGAGATCCGAGTGCACCTCAACTAACCAAAGTAGGCAATGTATGGCAATTGGAGATCAATAACATGTACACCTACTACAATATTCCGACGGGAACAGATGTGTACGCACTTTGTTTTGTGTTCAACGATGGCCCTAACGGGACCAAAGAAGGCAAGACGTCTTCAGGAGGAGATATCTTCGTCGTTATCGGCGAGGAGACCGGAGGAGATATATGGGATGCCGTGGAAGGTGTAGCGCCGATCACCGGTACTCGTCCTGCGGGTATTGTAAACGGTATCTACTATGGAGCGGATGGTACGTCGGTAACGCTCTGTACGTACGCGGCATCCAAGACGCAGCCTGCCAAACGCGTATTCTTGTTGGGAGATATGACGGATTGGAAACTGAAACCGGAGTACCAGATGAAGCGAGAAGGCAATTATTTCTGGATTACGGTAACGGGTCTGGTTCCGGGTCAGGAATATCGTTTCCAGTATGCGGTAGAGCGTGCGGACGGCGTGAAGAAGCAGATCTCGGATTTGTTTTCAGAGAAAGTGATTCATCCCGATGACCAGTGGGAGCCAAGAAAAGCTGATCCCGGTTTGATTCAATATCCGTTAAAGGGAGCTGACGGAGGTTACGTGTCCGTTATTCAGACTCAAAAGCCGGCTTTCCAATGGTCGGATGCGACACTCCATTTCCAACGCCCGGATAAGAATAATCTGGTGATATATGAATTATGGGTTTATGACTACACGCCGAAACGCAATCTTACAGGCGTGCAAGAGCGTCTGGATTACCTCCAACAGTTAGGCGTGAACGCCATCGAACTGATGCCGATATGCGAATTCGACGGAAACTACAACTGGGGATATTCTCCCAACCACTATTTCGCGCCGGACAGAGCATACGGCTCGGAGACGCAGATCAAAACGTTCATTGATGAGTGCCACAAACGCGGAATGGCGGTCATTATGGATATGGTGTTTAACCATGCTACCGGACTGAATCCGATGAATAAACTCTATCCTTACGGGACGGATTTGAGCAGTAATCCATGGTTCTGTACGCAGGTACCCCATGATGATAATGTGTATGAGAAATGGAACCATGATTTCGCTCCGGCGCGTGATATGTTCACTCGTGCGCTGCAGTACTGGATCAAGGAGTATAAGATTGACGGCTATCGAATGGATTTAAGTCATGGTATGTGTGGTTGCGGAACGAAGAGTTCGTATAATTATGAGAAACTGATGAATAACATCTCGCATTATTATACGAATGCAGTGTTGGCTGCGGCGAAGAATTCGAATGGCAGTTACCCGAACGGAGAGCCGTATTTCATTCTTGAGCATTGGGGCCCGAAAATGAATGAGCAGCGCCCTCGTCTTGTACAGCAAGGCATGTTATGTTGGGATAATACGAATTATGCCTATACACAGGTGGC
The DNA here is from genome assembly GCA_002372695.1 of Bacteroidales bacterium UBA3717. Lineage (GTDB taxonomy): Bacteria > Bacteroidota > Bacteroidia > Bacteroidales > Paludibacteraceae > Colicola. Next base: position 18,736 of record DFHS01000030.1, on the reverse strand, counting down.
TTCGGGATGGCTCGATCAGAAAGATGACATCTCCCCGGCAAACCAGGACGGGTATGTGACCTATGCGGAGAGTCATGATGAGGAGCGTATGCAATATAAGGCTAAAACGTTCGGAAACGGCGCTATTAAAACCAATGAAGCAACCCGTTTGGCGCGTGTGCCCGCAAGCGTGATCATGAATGTGCTCCTGAATGGTCCGCATATGTTGTGGCAGTTTGAGGAAATCGGCTATGATTTCTCCATCAATAGTGATGCAGGGCACCCGGCGGGCAATAATTCCGACTACCGATGCAATATGAAACCGCGTCCGGAGAGTTTGGGATATTTTAGCAATGCCAACCGCGTAGCGGCTTACCAAAAATGCGCACAAGCGATCCAACTTCGTACCAGACTCCATCCGGAGTGGTTCGCCGGAAATCCGTCAAACGCAGTACTGGGACATGCGCAGAAAATACGCTATGTACAATGGGAGAATGTAATAGCCGTCGCTAATTTCGATGCTACGGCCGCGCAGAGTTATAGCCTGCCGAGCGGTACGTGGTACAACTATCTCGACGGAGGAACGGCTTCGGGCACAGTAGGACTGCAGGCCGGTGAAGTGAAAATCTTCACCAAGACGCAGGTAGCTCTTCCTCAGATCAATCTGGACTTGGAGACTCTGCTGCCGATTGAGAATGTGTCGCAGGACGGAAAAGTAGCGGCGCAGAAGATCCTCCGCGACGGACAAATCCTCATCCTCGTCGGTGACAAGGTATATAACCTGCAAGGGCAACGAGTACGTTAAAATATGTATATCGCGATAGCAGGAAATATAGGCGCAGGCAAGACGACGCTGACGAAGATGCTGGCGAAGTATTACGGATGGGAGCCACGGTTTGAATCCGTGAGCTTCAATCCGTATCTGGAGGACTATTACGCCGACATCAAGAGATGGGCGTTTTGTCTGGAGACCTATTTCCTCAAGGAGCGGTACAAAGACATGCAGGCCGTCCAGCGTGCGGGACATACGATTGTGCAGGACCGTTCGATATTCGAGGGCGTATATGTGTTTGTGAAGAACAACTACGAGCGAGGAGATCTCAGTCAGCGGGATTTTGAGACCTTCATGGAGCTGTTTGACCTGATGAAATCGCAGATGAAGATGCCGGATATGATGATTTATCTCCGTAAGTCCGTCCCGGCGCTCATTGCGCAGATCCAGAAACGCGGGCGGGACTACGAGCAGACGATGCAGATCGACTACCTCAAGGACCTGAACGACAAATACGAGGATTTTATCTATCATAAATACGAAGGCCGCGTGTTGGTCATCGACTCAGACGGAATGGATTTTGAGAATAACCCCGCAGACTTCCGCAAAGTGATTGATAGGGTTGATGCGGAATTGTTCGGACTCTTTAGCGAAAATAATTGGAATAAATAACTATCAACTATCAATTATCAACTATCAACTAGTTTATGCACATAGCAGTAGCAGGAAACATAGGGTGTGGAAAGACCACCCTGACCAACATGTTAGCCAAACATTATGGCTGGGAGCCGCGCTTCGAGAGCGTGGAGTACAACCCGTATCTGAGTGATTTCTACCAAGACATGGCGCGGTGGTCCTTTAATTTGCAGGTCTATTTTCTCAATAAGCGTTTCAAAGACGTGATTGAGATCGGCAAACAGGATAAGTACATCATTCAGGACCGTACTATCTATGAGGACGCGCGAATCTTTGCGCCGAACCTGCACAAGCAGGGATTCATGTCCGATCGTGATTTCGATAACTATAGGGATCTGTTTGATCTGATGATGTCGCTGGTGAAGATGCCGGATCTGCTGATTTATGTACGTGCTTCGCTGCCGACGTTAGTAGCGCAGATTCAGAAACGCGGAAGGAACTACGAGCAGTCTATCCAGCTGGATTACCTGCAGGGTCTGAATGACCTCTATGAGAACTGGATCAAGGAATACAAGGGCAAACTGCTGATCATCGAGGGCGACAAGATCAAGTTCGGCGAGAACCCGGAGGACTTCCGTTGGGTTACCGACCGCATTGATGCAGAGTTGTTCGGTTTGTTCCCCTTCGAGAGCGAATCTACCACCGGAAAAGAGATAGCAGGGTGAGTAAGACTATCGGAGTAAAAGAGAGGTGGCGTCGTCTCTGGCTGGATTATCGGTCGGAGGCTTGTTTCGCCGTCATCCTCGGCGCACTCGTCGTGTTCAGTTATTGGGCAGCGGCATTTATACCGGAAGATTTCTTTGAGACATTTATCAACCCCGTGCAGTACGTCGCCATGATCATGGTGTGTCTTTTCGGTGCTTTTCTGATGTACCGCCACCAAGAGGGGGTAGCAATGCGGCGTTCGTGGGGAACGGTGCTACTCATATGGGCATTGACGGAGATAGTCCTGCTGATTCTTCGGTACGGCTATGGCTTTATGGCGGTGGGAGGTACGCCTGACGACCCGCTCTATAATGTGTCGCTCACGGTAGGAAATATCTTTGCATGGCTGCTTTTTATCTACCCCTCGCAGGTCTTGCGGCCGGGATGGCTCACTTGGACCAAGGCGGCAGTAGTCGTCCTTCCAATGATTATTGTCGGGGTGATCGATTATTTTGTGCCGGCGAATCTGATATATATCATCATGCTTTATCCGATGGCGATTTTCTATCTCTTATGCCGTCATGTCGGCAAGTACCGCCGCTGGTGCGAGGATAACTTCTCGTCGATGGAGAATATCGATGCGCAATGGGTAGTGAGGTATCTGATCATGCTGGCGTTGTTAGGCGTATCGTATTATTTCATTGTGTTCAGGTACGTTCCGAACCGGATGCTCACTCAGCAATGGGTGTTGCTGCTCATTCTTGGTTACAGTACGGAGCAGATCCTCTTCCGTAAGGATCCATGGGAGGAGTTGTTGAAAGAGGATGGAAAATTTGACAATGCCTCTTCAGAGGAAGAGGCGTCTTGGGCAACCAGACAGTTGTTTGAGCAATGGATGGCCGAGAAAAAGCCTTACCTCAATCCCGATTTTCAACTCAATGACTTGCGCGCAGTGCTGCCGATGAACAGGACCTACCTCTCGCAGTTCGTCAATAGCGAGTATGGATGCTCGTTCTATATGCTGGTTAACCGCTATCGTATCGCCGAAGCGAAGCGCCTTATGACCGAGCAGCCGGATCTCAAGATTCAAGACATCGCCGACCGTTGCGGCTTCTCATCCCGTCGCGTCTTCTCCCAAATCTTCACACGCGAAACAGGTACCACACCTACCGAGTGGAAGTAAAGCGAAAAAGTGACGTCACGTGACGTCCTTTTTTTTATGTGTCCTTTCAAAAGGACGTTTTTTGTAGTATCTTTGCACTCGATTTTCGCCTCCTATTTTTTTGCAACAGCACGGAAATAGTTTTTTGTAAGAGGCTGAGGATGAAACGAATAGGCCGCGTTTTGCTGTTGCATGGTGATAAAATTTAATAAGTCCATATACGTAAATAGCTTGCAAGGCGACGTATATTAGTAGCGAATTTCAATTTTTTATTGTTTAACAATTTAACATTTTAACCTTTAAACCCTTTAACGTTATGATTGAAAATCTTAACCCTATTCCCGAGGAGCAGGCGAACCTCCACATCGTGGAAAACATGGATGTAAACAACCTGCCTGAACTAATGAAATCCGTCTTATCTTTGGCTCACACGCCTGCCGAGAAGGACATGTTATTAATGTCCGCACTTACCGCGTGCTCGGGCGTGCTCCCGAACCTTTATTTCAAGTACGGTATCGGTGCCAAACGCTATTACCCGAACCTGCAACTCTTTATCGTCGGTTCGGCTGCCTGCGGAAAAGGTATTGCGAACCTTGCTCTCGAACTCGTCAAACCCATTCACGAGGCGAATCCCCTCATCATCCCGGGTGATGCGACGTACCCGGCTTTCTACCAGACGCTCGCCAAACAGAAGGGTCGCGGCTATATCCATGAGTCCGAAGGTTCGGTCATCACCGACATCTGGCGTTCCTCTACTGTGAACTACAACACCGCGCTCCGTAAAGCGGCTGAGCACGAGACTATCTCCCGTGCCCGTTGCAAAGAAGCGTCCGTCATCGAGAACCCCCAACTCTCCATGGTCCTCACCGGTACCTTCAGCCAGTACCATGCCCTCGTGCCGTCTATCGAAAACGGTTACTTCTCGCGCTTGCTCACCCTCATCGTCGATGAGCACCAAGCCTTTAACAGCCAGTATGTACAACCCTCGGAAAGTTCCGATGAAACCATGAAAACTTGTGCTGAACAACTCTATCATCTCTATGAGAAACTGCTCTTCTCCAAACCCCGCGAGTTCCGCCTCACGCCCGACCAGCGTACCCGTCTCGGCCACCATCTCGAGACCGCCTATCCGACCCTCATCCGCATGCTCGGAGAAGACTTCCACTCCGTGATACTAAGAATGGCGGTCCATATCGAACGCATCGCCCTCATCCTCTCCGCCCTCCGGTCCTGCTCTCCGCGGTATTCCGCGGAGCAAGAACCTTCGTCCATTTCGTCCGTAATAATCGTGCCTTCGGCTAAGAATTGGGATTCGGACACTTCCTCTTTGTCGGGTGCTCGGGACGTCAGGCCCGAGAATCTGGTCTGCTCCGACATCGACTACGCTACCGCCGAGCTCATCGGCAACAAACTCATCCTCCACATGGCACAGGCATATCAGTTGATAAAAGGAACAGAGAAGATAGAGGCACCGAAAGTCAAACCCCTCGACCAGAAAGCCATTCTCCTCTCTCTCCTTCCCGCCGAGTTTGAATCCAAAACCCTCGTCGCCGAAGCACAATCCCAAGGAATCTCTCCGCGTACTTCTACTCGTTGGAACGAAGAATGGATGGCGCATGGATTAGTACAAAAGATCCGTTATGGAGTGTATAAAAAAATTGCATGACAAACTTGACCAAGTTGACAAAGTTAGCCTGAAGTTGGTCAAGTTTGCCAACTTGGTCATGCAAATTTCTTTAATATCGAGATGTGAAACTTGTTTTGCAGCTCGAAAAGCGTAGCTTAATACGTAGTGCCATATGAGCGGCAGAGCTGCGATTCGCACGAGTATTAAAGCAAGCGCCCGTTAGTGATAAGTTAAAGATAAGTTAAATATTAGTTAATCATTACCCTTATTAAACCCTAAGAAACATTATGGCAATATTTACTACAGCAGCCGGTATCGATGATTTAACCGGCAAGTTTTCAAAACACTCGCGTCTGGTGATGCGAAAGAAAGAATGGCATTACCCTGACGGCCGGGTTTTCGGATGCGGTCCAAAGGAAGTGTATGAACTGGAGAATCGCGATTATAAGCGTAATCCCCGCACGCCTGCCGAACAGACCCAGTACGAACGCTGGAAAGCCGTTTGCCAAGAGGCATCGCGTATCGCGAAAGATCCGAACCATCCGCGGTACCGGGAGATGGTGGAACGTCATGCTGCCCAACTCCGCGGCAAACCCGATTCCGTCCTCGGCAAGAAACGTATCTGTCAGTTCGGCAACTTCGTCCGCGCAGTACTGATACACGAGTAGAAAAAAACGCATCTTCGGGTGCGTTTTTTTTATTTATGTGTAAAAATTGACACCCTGAGGGTAGTTTGCGTAAAAAAATGACCTAAAAAGGTACTTTGCGTAAAAATTTGCGTGTACATATTGCGTACGCACAATTTTTTTTGTAATTTTGTGCCGATATTGTTTATGTTGTGAATAATCACAAAAACTATATACATATATATAAATGATGAAAAAGAATATTCTTTATTTGTTGGCAGTGGTGGCATCGGTATCCGCGATATGTCTGCCAGCTATGGGGCAAGGCGACCCATACCCGCAGGCTCCGCGGGGTATCTTCTCAGTGGGCCCCAACAGGTACGTCCAGTTCAAAGAGGCGAACGAGTCGAAATTGAAGCAATGGGCATCTATCCCTACGGAGGATGCCTACGGTTGGCGAGTACTGACGAGTGCGGAATGGAGCTATCTCCTGGTGAACGCAGCCGGCGAGGGTCGCGAGAATGCCAATGACCTCAATGCTTTGGGACGAATCAAAACGGGGGAAGAAACCTGGCAAAACGGTTTGGTCATTTTGCCGGACGGTTGGGTGCAACCGGAGGGCGTGCCTAATTTTGTGACGGTGTCGCAAGAGATTGGTTATGATCAGAATAGTTATACCGCAGAGCAATGGGCGATCATGGCATCGTCCGGCGCCGTTTTCCTGCCTTGTGAGGGCTATGGATATAACACTCCTGTTCCGAGTACGGAGATACAAGACAATCCGGATAAGACCGAGAATGATAGTGATCACGGTGCGTACTGGGCAGCGGATGCGCATAGTGCAGAAAATGCTCATTGCATGCGATTCAACGATCAATCCGGTGCGTCGGATATTCACGATCTCAATAATCAGGACAAATATACCTATTACTCCGTTCGTTTGGCTCGGACGGTTGTTGTCTTAGACGAGATGGACGAGACGGATGCTTTTCTGGCAAAACTGCCGGAGGCACGCAAACGGAATTTTGCATTGATGCGCCGTACCTTGGGGAAAGACGCTACGTTCTATACCCTCTGCCTTCCCTTCGATGTGCCGGATATAGAGGACTCGCCTTTGGCCGGCGCAGAGGTTTATACGTTTGATGGCGGCACGGTGAGTGGAACGACGGGAAATGAGCAGCTGAACTTATCGGTGAGTCCGTTGGCGGGCAATCGTCTCTCGGCGGGCGTGCCTTATCTCATCCAATGGGCGAACACAGGCGAGGTGATGACTTTCTTGCGTTTCGACGGCGTAGAGAACTGGGCAGCAGCAGGCGTTTCAGAAGCGCCGTCCGACCCCGGCAACGAGAACATTAAGTTCCACGGCCTCTATCCCCGGAAACGTATTCCGGGCTATAACGAAACCGTGGGTATTCCCCACTACAATTTCTTCCTGGGGGCAAACAACACGCTCTACTGGCCGGATGACATAAAATATCCGGACTCGAAGATGAAAGGTTTCCGAGCCTATTTCTATCTGGACGGCGGCGGTCCGAACGGGCACGAGTTCAATAACCAGTCTCAGTCCCAAGTAGCCGCCAGATACCGCAATATGCCTGCCGTTTGGCACATACAGAATACGGCTACCGGCGTTGAGAATGTACAAAGGGACAATGTACCATGTACAAAGGTCATCAAGAACGGCGTCCTCCTTATTCGCCATGGTGGCAAGGAATACAACGTCCTCGGTGAAATCATCAAATAACCCTATGCGAAAATGAGTAAATGCAAAAATATGAAAATGCGTAAATACATAACTCCCTCCGTGGAGATGCTGCCGGTACAGGCGGTGGGGCTGATATTAAGTGCCAGCATTGAGACCAGTGAAGGTGGCGATCAGGAGACAGCACAGGCACCCCGGAGACGGGTATTCTGAAAAAGAAATAAACCATTAAAAGCAATTATGCGATGAGAGCAAAAATCCATCCCTTCAGCAAGCATTTGATGATCACTTTGCTTGCATTGACCGTTTTCATGCTTGTTCCTTTGCGAGTGCAGGCGGGAAACGATTATTTACAGAAGTTTGACAATTACTCCATCATGAGTATGGGTAATGGCGTATTGCGGTTCACCATCCCGTTGTGGATCTACGGTGAGGGGGATGATAATACGTATTATCTGAACCCCCAAACAGCCAACAACAACAACACGAACAACTCCTATGTATGGTTCAGTGAGCAGCCCGGGCAGGGACGCGGTTCGGCGAATGTACACCGTATCGCCTCTTTCGGTGCGACCCGTAACCCTAATTACTCGGGGCGTTTTTCGGGAGGAAGCGGTACTGCTTACCTGCTGGTAGATACCGGTACCTGCGTCGTAACCAACACCTATAATTCGGTTCCTCTGACCCTTCAAGCCCACGATAAATCCCACTGGATTATCAACGATAATGATGAGAGCAGCGCAGCCAATTGGATCTATGTCACGCGTAAGAACTCTTCCTATGGCAAGCATCATGTCTATATCCAGTTTGACTGGTATATCCCCGTGGAGCTGCAGAACAAGAAGTTCTACATCGGTCTGAATGTCCGCGATTACTACGTCAAGAACAACAATCTCCATAATGCGTACTGGTGGCAATGGGAGACTTATTTCGACGGCGGCGATATACCGCAGAGTCCGCAGCTCTTCGATCCGTTCTTCTACAGCATGGCGGGAAGTGACATCAATACCTTGGGAAAAGCCGGTATTCAATATATGACCTTCCAAGACCCGATCTCGTATCATACCTCTCTAAACCCATCAAAGGAGATAGCTCAGGCAGAGCGGAGCGAGAAGATCCTGGTGGACATGCAGGACTCCGTACAGGACCATTTCTATGCGGATTTCAATGTATGGGTCAACAAGGACGGCGGTGTCAAACAGCGTCTCAAAACCAACTCGGTCATGATCCCTGCTTACCATAAGATTTACGGTTTTGAGGCAGAGGAGGTCAAGGATGCGCAGAACAGCGTGACGGGCGATGTGCAGCTGAGCTGGCACACGCTTTATCCGAATGACCAGGACATCTTGGAGGCGGATATGTACGAGGTGCAACGTGCTACCCAAGAGGATTTCTCGGACGCGCAGTCAATCGCCGTGGTGCCTTACAGCGCCGGCGAGAATAACTACGCCTATACCGATGCCGCGGAGGATGTGCTGCAGCTCTTCCACGACGACAGTCTCTATACCGATTCCTATACCAACAAGATCTCGGTGACGCAAAATGAGGTGGAGGTAGAAAACGCTAATGGGCTTCATGCACGCGTTACCGCTACGCTCCATTCGGATGTGAATATCCCGGGCGCTTCGCTCTTCTACCGCGTGCGCCGTGCATCTGCCGCTACGTGGGGATGGAACCCGTCCGATTATATGGCTACCACTTCCATTGTCAAGAGCAATTATCTCTCTCCCTTGGCTCCTACACAGGAACCTTATACCCTCGATCCGGATTTTGAGAACAACCGGAAGGTACATTTCTTGCTCAAGATTGACAACCCCGCTATAGAACCGGTGATGCCCAGCGTCGATCGTACCAGTTTGGAGATAACGGTTGATCCGAATATGGCTTACGGAGTATCCGTACCGGTGGCGATCAAATCGGATAATACAGGGTGGAGCAGTTTCGATTACTTGTTTGTACACTATTCGGTAGTGCAAGAGCTGAACGGCGTAATAACCCCTCTCGAAATACAGCACCCGTGGAATACGTTTACTGCGCAGAGCGGTGCGCGTGTGACGGTGAAAGCCAAGGCTTGGAAAGATGCTTTTGATGAGTCGAAAGGCTATGTAGGAAACGAGTTATCGTTCTCGTTCCCGGTTCCGACACGCGGAATAACTGTCTATACCAACACTAAGGTAGACTCCGATAAAAATCTCTTCACGCTGACCTATAATCAAGCCAAGGACGAGCGTAATGTCCTCACGGATGAGGAGCTGCAGGCAAGGGTTCTTGCGCAGATCGATCAGGACGAGCTTCGTAACAGGTTATACCCGTTTTTGGAAGCCAAAGTGCAAACGATGTTAGCCGGAGACCATTGCGTATGGGAGCGCAACGCGGACCTGGTACTCACCCGCACGGTGGTGGAGAGCGGTTTGAAACAGGAGATCCGAGTTCCTAAAGACAGTATCATCCGGCAGCCCGACGGGTCGTATCTGGCGCACGTGACAGATGTAGTGGATATGAGTTGTGTACATTTCAAGTATGATGTGCGGATTGATCAGAGCAACGCCTTGCTCCAGGTACAGAAGAGCGAGCAGCTGGAGCCGATAGAGATCACCGGTCCGGACCTCTATACCAACGCCTCGGCGCAGATCGCCTCTTTTGAAGCTACCGACGGTACCGACAAACGGGGCGTCATCCTGACCTGGCAACCTACCGCCGGTTCGGTAGATCACTATATCCTCGAACGCCGCATACAAGGCTCGGAGGCACCTTTCGACACGATCGCTATTCTGGAGACAGAGGGTTATTTCGACGAGGCGAACGGTTCGCACCCGGTCGTACCCGGTCAGCGCTACGAGTATCGCGTCTCAACCTCTTTCTCCTGTAACGGCACGACGACGGTTCATACAGCCTCCACGGAAGGCCGTCGTTCGCCCTACGGCTTGATAGCCGGTAGGGTGCAATACGAGGATGGAAGCGGTTGCTATGGTACCACCGTCACGCTCTCACGAGACGGCGCGGAGGATATACATGTAGAGACCGACGAAAGGGGCGCTTTCCTCTTCGACAGCCTGTTTTACGGTACCTCGACGACCTATTCGATTGTGCCTACCTCCCAGACGGCGCAGTTCGTCTTCAACAATACTTCTTCCCCGACGGCTACCGTCACCCTCTCCGCGGAGAACAATGTGGTGGAGAACCTCAGTTTTGACAATATCTCCTCGGTTCGTTTCTCGGGAAGGGTGCTCTATAAACTGTCCTCGGTGCCGGTACGGGATGCCAATATCCTGCTGAACGGCAAGATGGTCAAGAAATCCGGTGATGCGGTGAAGACCGACATGTCCGGTAATTTCTCTATCTCGGTACCGAAAGGATCCGCTTTCACGCTGCAGATCGTTAAGAAGGGTCATACCTTCGAGGGCGACGGCTTTGTCCGTATCGACGGCGACAGTCTCTTGACCCTCTCCAAGGCGCTGGACGGCGTACGTATATGGGATCAGACCAAGGTACGTCTCGCCGGTAGGGTGGTCGGCGGTATCGACCAGGCTTCCTTACCGCTCGGACAAGGGCTGAGCCGTAATAATATCGGTGATAACCTGCAGTTAGTACTCGAACTCGAGGGCGATAATGTTGCCTATATCGTGCGTGACCCCGAAGATCTGACCCGTGATACCTTGGAATACACGATCGGTGCCACCCGGATCCATTACCAACATAAGCGTATCGTCATCAACCCCGATCCCATCACCGGTGAGTACGAGGCGGATCTGTTCCCGACCAAGTACAAGGTGGTACAAGCTACGGCGCAGGGTTACGCTACGCTCTTCGCGCAAGGAAAAACCAGCGAGACGATTGATCTGAGCAACACCGAACCCGGTATCTTCTCCATCACCTATCGTACACCGATAGAGGTGACCTATAAACAATCGCTTTACGGCAACGATTATGATTATTACGGTCTGAAATCCTGGACAGCGGAAGCTCTCAACGGGGAGGAGATGAAAGTGGATCTGGTGTCGCAAGAAGCGGACGGAAGTTACAGTTACCTCTTTGGTGCTCCGGTCTTTACGGCGGGGCAGTACCAGTTCCGCGTGTCCGCCCATGAGGATTACTATTATAATAATGACCGCACGCGCGTACCCGACCGTGTTTACCTGAAAGGAGGAAACCTTAAGATTTACAACGGCATGCGTGAAACAACGGATATCCAATCCGCGCCGCTGGATGCCAACGGTTCCGCTCTGGTGAACGTGATTTTCGACCAGGTGACCTATGTCCAGACCGGAGAGAATGCGTTGCATTCATTGGATTTCTCGGTGGAGAGCGAAGGAGAGTATGTTACCTCCAATCCGCTGCAGGCGTATGTCTTAGGAGCGGTGGAGAAAGCAACGGATTTCATGCAGCGCGATACAGCTTCGACCGGTATAACACTACTCGATATACTTCGTGACCCTCCCGGAAGCGGCTCGTATGCTTACCTCGAGAAGGGTACTTCCTATCATGTCAAATACAAAGAACCTTCTAATTTCCGTGTGGGACTGAACCTCTTCGTCAAATGGGGAAATAACAGTCAGTATTTCGTAGGTACATACGCAGGCTCTCCGGCAGCAGGTGCTACAGCAGGCGTACTCAATACCGTCGAGAAAACGACCGATTGGAATTTCCCGCTTACGGTACAATGGTATGGATATAACCAGGCGGACTACGAGTTTAAGACCACCGAACGTATTCAGACCGGTTCCGGTCCTTTCCAGGTTGGCACCAACGGGGATGTCTATATCGGTGTGACCAACGGTGTGATGACCTCCAAAGCCGACGCTTTCCGCATCGTGGACTCCATCTCTTTCGAGCAGATAAAAGCGAAAACCGGCAACAAGAGTTACCGCATCGTTCAGCAGGGTGTGGACGCCAACGGCAAACCCTGGTATCTGATGCGAACCGAGGATGTGCTGATCAAGAAATTTATCCAATCCTCCTTCGCTTATACCCATCAGTATATAGTCGGTACAATCATTCCGGATCTGCTCTACCATCGTAACAGTCTTCTGTTGACCGGCACCCGAGAGGAAGCGGTGACCCAAGCTATAGCCAAAGACCGGCCGGTTTATTGGAGTAAGGTGCATCCGGACTCCCTCGGATTCGGTGAAGAAGGATACTACGAGATCATCACGCCGGACGGGCAGAACTGGATGATCTTCGACCAGGTACAGCTGGACAACAAAGCCGTGGATAATTGGATCGGAGTTCTTGCTACCAACGAGGCGGAGAAAGTGTTAGCTATGACCAAAACACCGCTTGCCACCCATTCTATCAGCGGCGGTCTGACGCAGACATACTCCGAGTCGTATTCGTATGTAGATACCCGTTCTGCTTATTTCGCTTGGCCGTGGAATCACCAGACAGGTGAAGGAGTAACGAGCTCGAGCGGCTTTTTTGGAGACGGCTTTGGTCCTTTGGCAATAGCGCGTCTTAAGGATTTGTTCAAAGGGTCTAAAGGATTGCAATTACTGATGAAACACCTGAATGCCGCCGACAAAGGTACCTCTCCTTCGCAGTACGTACGAGCGGAGGTGGGTGGTGTGAAATTCGATCTGGACTGCAAGTTTATCTTAGAGACCGGATTTAACCTCCTGCCGGAGAATGGGGAGAGCGTTGGCTCGAGCAAGACCACCGGCTACGTACTGTCTCTCAATCCGTTGGAGCATCTGACGTTCAATGTGTATAAATCGCTGACGGATGATTTCAATGAGCAATCGAAAGAGACGCGTTATGAGGCACACGACTTCAATAGTGATAATAAGAACAAATACCTCTTTGGCTCACTGATGTACTCCACTTTAGGTGGCGCTACCAGGTGTCCTTGGGAGGCGGCGGACTCGACCTGTTTCTACAATCCGGGTACACCGCTTAATGCTGCCACTCAGAAGATAGAGAACCCGCAAATGGTTATTAACCGTCATGAGATCAGCAATGTGCCGCATGATCAAGCCGCTAAGTTCAAGCTGACGATGTGGAACGAAGCCGATGAGGTCGTGGGGGCTGCCAGCGGTCCGGCTGTGTTCATGACCCTCAAGATGGATGATGCCACCAATATCAAGGGCGCCAAGATAAGTATCGATGGTGTACCTCTATCCGATGGACGCGAGTTCCGCTTCCAAGGCAATACGCCGATCATCAAGACCATCGAGGTACGTGCCGGAGATGATTATGATTATGAAGATATTTGTCTTATCCTGCAATCGGAATGTACTCCTACGATCACCTGTCAGAAAGTGTGCTTCTCCGTCCATTACATGCCGGTTAGCTGTGATGTAAGGATATCCTCTCCATCGGATAAATGGATCATGAACACACTCTCTCCGCGTGACGAGAACGGCTATTACATGCCGGTATCGATCGACGGCTTTGATGTGAACTACGACGGTTTTGACCATATCGAACTGCAATACAAACTAACGACCCAGTCCAATGACGCATGGGTGAACCTTTGTTCCTATTATGCGGAGGATAGTCTCTATCAACAGGCTTCGGGGTCCAAAGCGATGATCGAGGGCGGACGAATAGAGAATTTCCGCTTCTATGGTGAGCGGGATCCGATGGAGCAGCAGTACGATCTGCGCGCCGTCTCTTACTGCCGTCACGGTTCGGGTTATGTAACCAAGTCTTCGCCTGTCCTGACCGGTATCAAGGACACCCGTCCGCCACGCGTCTTCGGCGAACCCGAACCCGCGAACGCGATACTGGGCGTAGGCGACAACCTCAAGCTGCGGTTCAACGAACCGATAGCCGGTAATTATCTGGACGAGGACAATAACTTCCAGTTGGCAGGATATACCAACGAATCGGGTATTGCGGCCGGTACATCACTCCATTTTGGCGGTACCATGGATTCGTATGCCGAGTCCAAAGTGTTGCGGTCGTTCCTGGATAAATCGTTTACGATTGACATGATGGTTCGTCTCAATGATCCGAGTCAGACTGCCATGCTTCTTGAATTGCGATCCGAGAAGGGAAGCATTAATCTGGTATATGGCAATAATCACTTGATGTTGTTGATCAATGGGTTACTGGCTACTCATTCCTTGCCTTTACCCGAGCCCCCGACTGCATTTACGCGCTTTGTGACCGAATATGACCATACCACCCGAGCTGTGCGTTTCTTTGTCGGAACGCAGGATATAACCAATCCGAATACGCCTCCTCTCATGGATTTCGTCAAGGTATCGATGATTAATGCACCTATTGTTATCGGTCGGAATCTGAATGGAAACATGATGGAGGTACGCCTCTGGTCCAAAGCGCTGAGTGCGGATGAGGTAGCAGAGACCCACATGCACCGGCTGACCGGCTACGAGCGCGAACTGATTGCGTACTATCCGATGGATGAGGGTACGGGTGATGTCCTGATGGACAAAGCTACCGGTGCGACGCTGTACACGCATGGAACGTCCTGGGAGCATCAGACGGGTATATCGCTCCGTGTTCCGGAGAATGAACGGATACCCCTTGACGGTAACCTGATGAGCCGCTCCGACATTCAGGATGAGACCCTTACCTTCTGGTTTAAAACGACCGGCACAGGTACGCTCTTCTCCGCCGGAAGGACGGATAACAAGCATGGTTTTGAACTGATGGTGACGAGCGGAGGCCTGACCCTTTACTCGGACAGCACTTCGTGGCCGATGGCAGGATCCTATTCGGATGATGCATGGCATCATGTTGCCATGGCGGTCAATAGAACCTATAATAATGTGGCGGTGTATATAGACGGTATCCTGAAGCAGACCTTCGCTGCCCGCAAATTGGGTCCGATTAGTGGCGCTATGTATTTCGGAGGTAAGAATTTTGCCGGTAATATTGACGAGTTCGCGATCTTTGAGCAGGCTCTGCCGAAGTCCCTCCTGGAGTCCATCTCCATGATCTCTCCGGTAGGTAACGAGATGGGTCTGATGGCTTTTCTGCCTTTCAATGAGATGAAGGAGAACAGCAATGGTGTTTACGAGCAGATCTTCTCGGTCAATGACCAGCGTGTATTCAAGACCACTGACGGCACGATTGTTAACAAACAGGTACCGCTCATTCTCAACACTACCGCTTCCCCAATCGAAACCTATGCCGATAAATCGACCTCCGCGCCGACTCATAACATGGGCAAACTGACCAAACTCAATTTCGATTGGGCGTTTAACAATGACGAACTCATGATCAATCTGAATATGCTGGATCGTGAGATTAACAAGCGTGCTATCTATGTCACCGTCCGCGACGTGGAGGACCTGAACGGCAACCCGATGGTTTCTCCCGTTACTTGGACGGCCTATGTGGATAAGAACGCGCTCAAATGGGAGGAAAAGACCATCAAGATGCACGCTATCTACGGCGAGGAGACCGACGGAGTGGAGTATGTCACCCGCGTACTCAACCATTCCGGCAAACTGCATCCGTACACCATCGAGTCCTTGCCCGATTGGCTCACTGTTAACGCTGCATATGGTTCGATCAACCCCACGGAGGAACTCTATCTCACCTTCTCCGCCAATACCGACATGGCTCCCGGTGTGTACGACGATATCGTTTACGTGACCGACGAGAACGGACTGAGCGAGCCTATGCGCGTGGAACTGACCATCGAGGCGGTAGCGCCCTACGAGGAGATTGACGAGCACAAATATCCGCTCAACATGTCTGTTTGCGCGCAAGTCAAACTGAACGACACTGAATATGACACCGATCCCAATGATATCGTCTATGCCTTCTATCAGAACGAGTGTGTCGGTATGGATCATGTCTCCTTCAACGAGAATACCCATAAGGCCAAAGTCTTCCTGACTGTTTACGGTGAGGATGCGATGAACCGCAAGCCGATACGCTTCCGCTTATGGAGAGCTTCTACCGGCAGGGTCTATGACTTGTCAACCAACCGCAATGTGATCTTTGCCCACGGATTTGTCTATAACTGCGGCGACACCGATCCTCTCATCCTGACCACCTTCGGCAGCGAAGTACAGATGATTGATCTGGAGCAGGGATGGAACTGGATATCCGTCAATATGGATCTCACGGCGTCCGGCGGCTTGCTGTCCACCTGCATGACAGCCAATGATTCATGGATAGAAGGCGACATCATCAAGAACCCCAATACCCGCAAGTTTGGCACCTATGACGAGACCTCGGCGGAATTTATGGGTACGCTGGATAAACTGCATTATTCGCAAATCTATATGGTCTATAGCCAGCATGAAAACCGAATGCGTATAGCCGGTGACTTGCTGCCGGAAGACTCGATGCATGTGACGGTCAGGGGAGACGGACAATGGAGTATGCTGCCTTGCCTCTTCAACCGTACCACACCGATCTCCGAAGCGCTCGCAAGTTATTTCCAGAAAGCGCAACCGGGCGACATCATCAAGGCGCATGACCGCTTTGCCGTCTTCTCCGAAGATAAGAGATGGGAAGGAAACCTTATTGCTCTCCGGCCGGGAGAAGGATACCTCTTCCGACGTCTGGGATTGGGTTCGGTTGTAATACCGTTCTACCACCAGACTACGACGCAGGCACCCAAGAAGATGAGCAAGCAGGAAGATGCACAATCAACCCTGTTCTCGAACCCCAAGGCTGCGACTAACATGACCATGATTGCGAAGATAGAGCGGTCGGCTGTCAGTACGCAGCCCTCACCTATCCGTGTATATATAGGGGATGAGTTGGCAGGAGTGTCTGAACCAATCGGCTCTCTCTATTTCATTACAATCCAGTCCGATTTGAGCGGTTCACCGGTTCGCTTTGAAACAGAGAATGGCACCCCATTGACCATCTTCAATAATCCATCTTCTGTTCATTATGCTCCTGATGCACATCACGGATCGCTTCTGGAACCCGTCATTCTCGTTCCCGAGGATTCGAGCCGCGTGTATAAGATCATTGAAAATAATCATGTAGTAATCATCCGAAACAATGAAAAATATGATGTTACAGGTAAGAAATTGTAAGCTTATACTCCTTTGCACCATGCTGCTTTTGGCAGTGGGTTGCAAGAAGGAGAATAATGATCCCCTAACGCTTCAGGGGAACAAACCGCGTCCTACTTGGCTGGTTTCCGATAGTTCGGATATGTTGTCTTCTATGACCGTGGTCGTCCAAGTCACATCTCTTGAAGGGCAAGCCGTCGATGATAAGGTGGTAGGTGAATCCGATATGCTCGCTGCTTTCGTAGGAGAGGAATGTGTGGGTGTAGCCGAATATAAAAAAGGGCTCTTCTTCCTCTATCTCTCTGCGCAGGAGGGCGAGGTCACGTTGCGTTACTACTCTGCGCATTTCTCCAACCTGTTTGAAGCGGAGAAGGCCTTTGTCTATCGCAATGACTCGTTCTTGGGAACGGTTGCCGAACCCTTCACTCCTCAATGGAAGCTAAGCCGTTGAGAAGTAGTAAGGATAGTATAAGTAGCAACGCAAATAAAGGAAAAATCGCTCAAATGGGCGATTTTTTTGCATATGTCAAACTTTTGTTGTACCTTTGCACCATGATTCGGCATTTTTTGGACTATATCGCTATCGAGCGGAAGTATTCTCCGCGGACGGTGGAGGCATACCGCGATGACCTGCGGGATTTTGGTCGGTTCATGGGTTGGTCAGCGAAAGGAGCCGATCCTTTGGTGGTGAGCGCAGAACAGGTTCGTAAAGTAGGAGAGGATGATGTCAAGACCTGGATGCTGGAAATGCTGGAGCAAGATAAACAGTCTCCCCGTTCTGTCAAGCGCAAGCTGTCGGCGTTGCGTAGTTTCTATCGTTTTATGCTTCGTACGGGCAAGGTGACTCGTGATGTCACGGCGCGCGTTGTTCCTCCGAAGGCGGATAAGCCGCTTCCGGTATTCTTCCGTCCTGCAGAGATGGAGGAAGAGGAACGGTTGAGTGATGAGCGATTAGCGACGTGCGGCGACTCGTTTGAGGATATCCGCGACGCTTTGATTATCGAGATGCTTTATCAGACGGGGATGCGTCAGGCGGAGATGTTGGGATTGCAGGATAAGGACCTGGATCTGCAGCAAGGGCAAGTACGTATCTTTGGTAAACGGAGAAAGGAAAGGATTGTGCCTTTCGGGCCGGCATTAGCGGAACAGATCAAGGAATATATGGAGGCACGAGCGGAACTCATCACCGGTCCGCAGACTTTTTTCGTCAAGCAATCCAAGTCCGGCGAAGTTGTGCCGATGACGAAGAACACCTTATATAATATCGTGCGCACGCGTATGGGGGAAGTGAGTACGTTGAAGAAGCACTCGCCGCATGTGTTGCGTCACACGTTTGCGACGACGATGTTGGATAACGGGGCAGATATCCGAACGATTCAAGCGTTATTGGGTCATGCGTCTTTGAGTACGACGCAGGTGTATACGCACACGACTTTTGAGCAGATCAAGCGTGTATATATGGAGACGCATCCGAGGGCAAAGAAAGACAAAAAATGAGGTATTCGGGTCTCAAAAACAAGAAAAATGACTGAAAATTGCATTTTTTTGCAAAAATATTTGGTCATGTCAAAAAAAAG
>DFHS01000028.1:0-56919 GCA_002372695.1 Bacteroidales bacterium UBA3717 | reverse complement strand
CTATGATTTCGATGGTGACAACACCCCGGTTATCCGCGGTTCTGCACTGGGTGCACTGAACGGTGTTCCGCAGTGGGAAGAGAAGATAATGGAGTTGATGGATGCTTGCGACAACTGGATCCAGCTGCCTGTACGTGCCGTTGACAAACCGTTCTTGATGCCGGTTGAGGATGTATTCTCTATCACCGGTCGTGGTACTGTAGCAACGGGTCGTATCGAGACCGGTGTCATCAAAGTAGGTGACGAGGTTCAGCTCATCGGTCTGGGTGCAGAGGGTAAGAAATCTGTTGTAACCGGCGTTGAGATGTTCCGCAAGTTGCTGGATCAAGGTGAGGCTGGTGATAACGTAGGTCTGCTCCTCCGTGGTATCGACAAAGACGAGGTTAAACGTGGTATGGTATTGACTCACCCGGGTATGGTAAAACCGTATAGCGAGTTCAAGGCTTCGGTTTATATCCTGAAGAAAGAAGAGGGTGGTCGTCACACTCCGTTCCACAACCACTATCGTCCGCAGTTCTACATCCGTACTATGGATGTTACCGGTGAGATCACTCTTCCGGAAGGAACTGAGATGGTAATGCCGGGTGATAACCTCGAGATTCAGGTTAAGCTGATCTATCCGGTAGCTTGCTCTGAGGGTCTGCGTTTCGCAATCCGTGAGGGTGGCCGTACGGTAGGATCCGGTCAGATCACCAAACTGATCGACTAATTCGTCGATCGCTAGGTAAACCTGGGTTGACCCGGGTGGTCCTATGGAAAACGCTCGGGGTGTCGAGCCCCGAGCAATTTTACGGAAGTCCTCCAATGGTAGGAGAGCGGTCTCCAAAACCGTCAATGTGGGTTCGATTCCTGCCTTCCGTGCAAAGCTTGGAATTGTTACGCCAAGCCCAACATAAAGACATAGCTTCCGATTCGACTTTAGCTGGTGCTAGAGCCGGATTGTTGGCGCGGAATAAGGTATGGTAACAAATAAGAAAATCTACTATATATATGAAGTTTGTAGAATATTGCAAAGAATCGTACAACGAGTTAGTTCATAAGACGAGCTGGCCTACCCGCAAGGAGTTGGCTCAAAGTTCCGTTATAGTATTGATCGCTTCCATAATACTGGCGCTGATCGTTTGGCTTATGGACTACTGCTTCGAGTCAATCATGACCTTTGTTTACGGTCTGCTCTAATCATTAATTCATTAACTGTTATGGCAGAGTACAAGAAACAATGGTACGTGTTGCGTGCTATCAGCGGCAAGGAGAACAAGGTGGAGGAGTACATCAACAATGCGCTCGTCTCTTCGTCCCTCTTCCGCGAGTATGTATCGCAAGTCCTGATTCCACGTGAGAAGATCGTTACCCTCAAGAACGGTAAACGTACGGAGAAGGAGCGCAATCTCCTGCCGGGTTATCTTCTGGTGGAGTGTTATTTGTGCGACGAGAGCTTCCCTTTGTTGCGCAACATCCCTAACGTGCTCGGTTTCCTCAGCGGCGGCAAGACCTCGGCGAAGCCCGAACCCGTTTCCCAGGAGGAGGTCAACAAGTTGGTTGGCATCGCTTCGGAGTCGGAGACGAGAGCGGCAAGCGAGATCACTTTCCTTGTCGGAGAGAGTGTCAAGGTTGTAGATGGTCCGTTCAACGGATTCAAGGGCCAGGTTCAGGAGGTGAGTCAGGACAAGCACAAACTCAAAGTCGTTGTCACTATCTTCGATCGCCAGACTCCTCTGGAGCTCGGCTTCAATCAGGTAGAAAAAGAGTAGGAGACCTCTTACGGGTCGTTAGTCACTACTCGGTAGTTTTTTTAAATTAAGTATTAATCAGGCACGGAACCTCCATGAAGCCTTTCTAGGCGGAGGCCACTCCTTCCGAAAGCGGAAGGACGCTCCGGGCCAAAAACTATTAACAAAAGTAAAACTATGGCTAAAGAAATTGCTGGTTTTATCAAACTCCAAATCAAGGGTGGCGCAGCCAACCCTGCACCTCCGGTAGGCCCGGCTCTGGGTTCTAAGGGTGTGAACATCATGGAGTTTTGCAAACAGTTCAATGCCAGAACGCAAGACAAGGCAGGCAAAGTGCTGCCTGTAATCATTACCGTTTATGCTGACAAGTCGTTTGACTTCGTCGTTAAGACTCCTCCTGTAGCTATCCAGCTCCTCGAGGCAGCTAAGGTGAAGAGCGGTTCTGACCAGCCTAACCGTACCAAGGTGGCTTCGATCACCGAGGACCAGGCTCTTCAGATCGCGCAAGACAAGATGGTGGATCTCAACTGCTTCACCGTGGAGTCTGCACTCAAGATGGTCAAAGGTACCGCACGCAGCATGGGTATAACCGTTAAGTAATCAACTTCAATCATTATCAACAATTATGGCAAAACTGACAAAAAAACAGAAACTTGCTGCTGAGAAGATTGAAGCAGGCAAGCTCTACACCATCGAGGAGGCAGCTGCTCTCGTAAAAGAGATCACTACTACCAAGTTCGATGCCTCCGTAGATATCGACGTACGCCTGGGTGTTGACCCCCGTAAGGCTAACCAGATGGTTCGCGGCGTCGTAGCTCTCCCGAACGGTACCGGTAAAGTGGTTCGCGTTCTCGCACTCTGTACTCCGGATCAGGAGGCAGCTGCCAAAGAGGCAGGTGCTGACTACGTAGGTCTGGATGAGTATATTGAAAAGATCAAAGGTGGATGGACAGACATTGATGTCATCATCACCCAGCCTCAGATCATGGGTAAGATCGGTGCTCTCGGTCGCGTGCTCGGTCCTCGCGGACTCATGCCGAACCCCAAGAGCGGTACCGTTACCATGGACGTAGCGAAAGCTGTCAAAGAGGTTAAGGGCGGTAAGATCGACTTCAAGGTTGACAAGTTCGGTATTGTACACACCTCTATCGGTAAAGTAAGCTTCACGGCTGACAAGATCGCTGAGAACGCTGCTGCGTTCATCGAGATGATCAAGCACCTGAAACCCGCTGTATCCAAAGGTGAGTACATCAAGAGCGTTTATCTTTCCAGCACGATGAGTCAGGGTATTAAGATCGATACCAAATCGCTTTAATCTCTTAAAAATCACAGACAAGTATGAAAAAGGAAGATAAAAATCTCGTCATTGAAGCCCTTGGTGCTCAACTCGCTGAGTACTCGCACTTCTACCTCGTGAATATTGAGGGTCTGGACGCTGCGAAAACAAGCGACCTGCGCCGCGCGTGCTTCAAACAGGACATCAAACTCTTGGTAGCTAAGAATACCCTCCTCCAGAAAGCGCTCGAGAAAAAAGGCGTGGAGGCTGAGATCTTCGGCGCTCTCAAGGGCAACACCGCACTCATGCTCAGCAACACCGGCAACGCTCCCGCTAAACTCATCAAGGAGTTTACCAAGGGCGACAAGACCGGAGAGGCTAAGCCTGAACTCAAAGCTGCGTACGTAGAAGAGACTGTATACGTAGGCAAGCAGAACCTCGAGTTCCTCTGCGCTATCAAGTCCAAGAACGAACTTATCGCAGAATTGGTTGCTCTGCTGCAATCGCCTGCGAAGAACGTCGTTTCTGCTCTCCAGAGCGGCCAGAACACCATCCATGGTGTACTCCAGACCCTCGGCGAGCGCGCAGAATAATCGAAATATCGATTTATCGAAATATCGGTATCCCGAAAAAATTAATTAACTGAATCAAAAAACATTTAAAATTTATAAGACAATGGCAGATCTTAAAGTTATTGCTGAAACATTAGTTAACCTTACTGTTAAGGAAGTAAATGAACTCGCTACTATCCTCAAAGAGGAGTATGGCATTGAGCCGGCTGCAGCTGCAGTAGCTGTTGCTGCTCCTGCTGCAGGTGCTGCAGCTGCTGAGGCAGCAGAGGAGAAGACCTCCTTCGACGTAGTTCTGAAATCCGCTGGCGCTAACAAGCTCCAGGTTGTAAAGGCTGTTAAAGAGCAAACCGGTCTCGGCCTGAAAGAGGCTAAGGACATCGTTGACGCTGCTCCTTCTAACGTAAAAGAGGGCGTTGACAAAGCTACCGCTGAGGCTCTCAAGAAAGCTCTCGAAGAGGTAGGCGCTGAGGTAGAACTCAAGTAATAACCTCCCTCAACCAACCACTCTATTTCGAGTGGAATAGGTTTAGATCCGCATGCAAATGTGGGTCTAAACCTTTTCTGCTCAATAGAACAGAATACTTAAAAAACTGAAAAATTTGGTAATACAATACGGGCGAAGATTAAAATACTATAAATTATCTACCCTCCAATTTAGGTCTAAATTATTCATTACCAACAGTTTAGTTCTGTTAATCATTTATTAACCATCCAAAATAATGGCTACATCTAAAAATCAACAGAGAGTCAACTTCAGCCGTATGCAGAAGCATATGCCGTATCCTGACTTTCTCGAAATTCAGCTGAAGTCCTTCCAAGATTTCCTGCAGATGGATTCCACTCCGGAGCAGCGTCGTAAAGAGGGACTCTTTAAGGTATTCTCGGAGAACTTCCCCATCCAGGATACTCGCAACAGCTTCACGTTGGCTTTCTTGGACTATTCGGTGGACCGTCCCCGCTACACGATCGAAGAGTGTATCAAACGTGGTCTGACCTATTCCGTCCCCTTGAAGGCCAAGCTGCGCTTGTCGTGCGAGGACCCCGATCATGAGGATTTCGACACCGTCGTTTCCGATGTGTACCTCGGTACTATCCCTTACATGACCCCCAAAGGCACCTTCGTCATCAACGGTGCCGAGCGTGTCATCGTATCGCAGCTTCACCGTTCGCCGGGTGTGTTCTTCGGAACATCCATGCACTCCAACGGCACGAAGCTCTATTCGGCGCGTATCATCCCCTTCCGCGGTTCGTGGATCGAGTTCGCGACGGATATCAACAAGGTCATGTATGCGTACATCGACCGTAAGAAGAAACTGCCCGTGACGACCCTGCTGCGTGCTATCGGCTTCGAGTCCGACAAGGACATCCTCAACTGTTTCGACCTCGCCGAGGAGGTGAAGGTCAACAGGGAGACCCTCGAGGCTTGCATCGGCCGCAAACTCGCGGGATACGTCATGAAGCCCACCATCGAGGATTTCGTCGATGAGGATACCGGCGAGGTATCGTCCATCGAGCGTAACCAGATCGTCGTGGAGCGTGAGGCGGAGATCACTCCGGAGGTCATCGACATCATCATGGAGTCCGGTTCGAAATCCATCCTCCTCCACAAGGACCAGGAGCGCGAGAACGACTTCTCCATCATCTTCAACACCCTGCAGAAAGACCCGGCTAAGACTGAGAAAGAGGCGGTCCTCTATATCTACCGTCAGCTCCGTAACGCGGAGCCGGCCGATGATGCTACGGCGCGAGAGATGATCCAGAACCTCTTCTTCTCCCAGAAGCGTTATGACCTGGGAGAGGTAGGTCGTTACCGCATCAACCGCAAGCTCAACATGTCGATCCCCGATGACACACGCGTCCTGACCAAGGAGGACATGATCGAGATCATCAAGTACCTCGTCATGCTCATCAACTCCAACGCCGAGGTGGACGATATCGACCACCTCTCCAACCGTCGTGTGCGCACCGTCGGAGAGCAGCTCTTCAACCAGTTCGGTATCGGTCTGGCTCGTATGGCCCGCACCGTCCGTGAGCGTATGAACGTCCGTGACAACGAGGTCTTCACGCCGACCGACCTGATCAACGCGAAGTCGATCTCTTCGATCATCAACTCGTATTTCGGCACCAACGCCCTGTCGCAGTTCATGGACCAGCAGAACCCGTTGGCGGAGATCACCCACAAGCGCCGTATGTCGGCCCTCGGACCTGGTGGTCTGAGCCGTGACCGCGCAGGATTCGAGGTGCGAGACGTGCACTACACCCACTACGGTCGTCTCTGTCCTATCGAGACGCCGGAAGGACCGAACATCGGACTTATCTCTTCGATGTGTATCTATGCGAAAATCAATAACTTAGGTTTCATCGAGACCCCGTATCGTAAGGTCGAGAACAGCATCGTGGACCTTGATAACGACCATGTCATCTACCTCTCCGCCGAGGACGAGGAGAAGCAGGTCGTTGCCCAAGGTAACGCGCCCCTCCGTGCCGACGGTTCGTTCATCCGTTCGAAGGTCAAGACCCGTCTCGGCGCAGACTTCCCTGTCGTAGCACCGGATCAGGTCAACCTCATGGATGTCGCTCCGTGCCAGATAGCGTCCGTAGCTGCCGCACTCATCCCGTTCCTCGAGCACGATGATGCCCACCGTGCCCTCATGGGATCGAACATGATGCGCCAGGCCGTACCTTTGATCACCTCCGAGGCGCCGATAGTAGGTACCGGTATCGAGCAACAGCTCGTCACCGACTCCCGTACCCAGATCATCGCCGAGGCGGACGGTACCGTCACCTATGTGGACGCAGATACCATCCGTATCAAGTACGACCGCTCCGAGGAAGAGGAGTTCATCTCCTTCGACTCCGCGGAGAAAGAATACAAGCTTCCGAAATTCGAGAAGACCAACCAGAACACCACCATCGACCTCCAGCCGATCGTTCGTAAGGGCGACAAGGTGGAGAAAGGCCAGATGCTCACCGAGGGTTATGCGACCCAAGGCGGAGAGCTTGCTCTCGGTAAGAACCTCAAGGTGGCGTATATCCCCTGGAAGGGTTATAACTACGAGGATGCCATCGTCCTCTCCGAGCGTATCGTGCGCGAGGATATGTACACCTCTGTGCATGTCGTTGAGCAGCTCCTCGAGGTACGCGACACCAAGCGCGGTATGGAGGAGTTCACTGCGGATATACCGAACGTCTCCGAGGACGCTACCAAGGACCTCGACGAGAACGGACTCATCCGTATCGGTGCCTACGTGCAGCCGGGTGACATCCTCGTCGGTAAGATCACTCCGAAGGGTGAGACCGACCCGTCGCCGGAGGAGAAGCTCCTCAAGGCGATCTTCGGTGACAAGGCCGGCGATGTGAAGGATGCCTCACTCAAGTGCTCGCCATCACTCGATGGTGTCATCATCGATAAGAAACTCTATACCCGTGCTACCAAGGACCGTAAGCAGAAGATGGAGGATAAGGAGACCCTGCAGAAGATGGACCTCAAGTTCCGCGAGAAAGCAGACGCCCTCCGTGACCTCCTCATCGACAAGCTCTACAACCTCCTCAACGGCCGTCAGGCGGTCTCTGTCAAGGATATCCTCGGTACCGAGCTCATCTCCAAAGGCCAGCATTTCTCCAAGGAGCGTCTCAACGAGATCGACTTCTTCTCTGTCCTCCTTGAGGGATGGACCGCGGACGAGCACAAGAACGAGCTCGTGGCGCAGTGTATCATGAACTATATCGCCAAGTATAAGGAGATGGACGCGCTGCTCAAGCGCGAGAAGTTCAACCTCACCATCGGCGACGAGCTGCCTAACGGTATCATCCAGATGGCGAAGGTGTATGTCGCTAAACGTCGTAAGATCCGCGTCGGTGATAAGATGGCAGGTCGTCACGGTAACAAGGGTATCGTCTCCAAGATCGTACGTGTCGAGGACATGCCGTTCCTTGCCGACGGTACGCCGGTGGATATCGTCCTCAACCCGATGGGTGTGCCTTCACGTATGAATATCGGCCAGATCTTCGAGGCGGTTCTCGGTTGGGCTGGCCAGGAACTCGGCGTGAAGTTCGCTACGCCGATCTTCGACGGTTGTACCATGGAGCAGCTCGACGAGTGGACCGACAAAGCCGGACTCCCCCGTGGCGGTAAGACCCAGCTCTATGACGGTGAGACCGGTGAGCCCTTCGACCAGATGGCTACCGTCGGTGTCACCTACTTCATGAAGCTCGGTCACATGGTCGATGATAAGATGCACGCACGTTCCATCGGTCCGTACTCCCTCATCACCCAGCAGCCGCTCGGTGGTAAGGCGCAGTTCGGTGGTCAGCGTTTCGGTGAGATGGAGGTCTGGGCACTCGAGGCACACGGTGCCGCACACGTGCTGCAGGAGATCCTCACCATCAAGTCCGATGACGTCACTGGACGTGCACGTACATACGAGGCTATCGTCAAAGGCGAACCTTTCCCGACGCCCGGTTTACCCGAGTCGCTCAACGTGCTACTGCACGAGCTGCAAGGTCTCGCTCTTAGTATCAACATGGAATAATTTTGGAGGACTAATATGGCTTTTAAACAAGAAAATAAGAAAACCGGTTTCACCAAGATCTCTATCGGTCTTGCTTCACCTGATGAGATCATGCAGATCTCGTCCGGAGAGGTCCTCAAACCGGAAACGATTAACTATCGTACCTATAAGCCCGAACGCGACGGACTCTTCTGCGAGCGTATCTTCGGTCCTACCAAGGATTACGAGTGCCACTGCGGTAAGTACAAGCGTATCCGCTACAAAGGTATCGTCTGCGAGCGTTGCGGCGTAGAGGTGACCGAGAAGAAAGTGCGTCGTGAGCGCATGGGTCATATCAAACTCGTCGTACCCGTTGCACATATCTGGTATCTCCGCTCACTGCCCTCGAAGATGGCAGCGCTGCTCGGCATACCGACTAAGAAACTCGACACCGTCATCTATTACGAGAAGTACCTCGTCGTGCAGGCAGGTGCTCTCCTCGGACAGGAGATAGGTGAGAAGCATGAGAACGATAAGATCCGCATCGAGATTGAGGATAAGATGCTCCTCGACGAGGATCAGTACCAGCAGATCCTGGCGATCATGCCGGAGGATAATGAGTTCCTCGAGGATACCGACCCCAACAAGGTCATCATCAAGATGGGTGCTGAGGCTGTCTATGACCTCCTCTGCCGCATCGACCTCGACCAACTCTCTTACGACCTCCGTGCTACCGCCGACAAGGCTACTTCGGCGCAGCGCCGTCAGGAGGCGCTCAAGCGTCTGCAGGTAGTAGAGGCTTTCCGTGCGTCGAAAGGGAAGAACCGTCCTGAGTGGATGATCCTCCAGGCTGTCCCCGTGACACCGCCGGAGCTCCGTCCCCTCGTACCACTGGATGGTGGACGTTTCGCTACTTCCGACCTCAACGATCTCTACCGTCGTGTCATCATCCGTAATAACCGTCTGAAACGACTCATGGAGATCAAAGCGCCGGATGTCATCCTCCGTAACGAGAAGCGTATGCTCCAGGAGGCGGTGGACTCCCTCTTTGATAACTCTCGTAAGACCACCGCGATGAAATCCGAGGCGAACCGTCCTCTCAAATCCCTCTCCGACTCGCTGAAGGGTAAACAGGGACGTTTCCGTCAGAACCTCCTCGGTAAACGTGTGGACTACTCCGCGCGTTCCGTCATCGTCGTGGGTCCGGAGCTCAAGATGCACGAGTGTGGTCTCCCTAAAGAGATGGCGGCAGAGCTCTATAAGCCGTTCATCATCCGTAAGCTCATCGAGCGTGGTATCGTTAAGACCGTCAAGTCTGCGAAGAAGATCATCGATCGCCGCGAACCGGTTATCTATGAGATCCTCGAGCACGTCATGGAGGGACACCCTGTACTCCTTAACCGTGCGCCGACATTGCACCGTCACGGTATCTTGGCGTTCCAGCCGAAGATGATCGAGGGTAAGGCTATACAGCTCCATCCGCTCGCTTGTGCCGGTTTCAACGCCGACTTCGATGGCGACCAGATGGCGGTTCACTTGCCCCTCTCTAACGAGGCGATCCTCGAGGCACAGCTCCTTATGCTCGGATCCCATAACATCCTCGACCCGGCGAACGGTAACCCGATTACCGTACCTTCCCAGGATATGATCCTTGGTCTTTATTATATCACTAAGGAGCGCGCAGGAGCGAAAGGCGAAGGACTCACCTTCTACTCCGAGGAGGAAGCCATCATCGCCCTCAACGAAGGACGTGTTGATATCCACGCGAAGGTCAATGTCCGTATCAACGGACAGATCATCGCTACTACCCCCGGTCGCGTCATTGTCAACCAATACGTGCCCGAGGAGATCGGTTATCAGAATACCCTCATGAAGAAAGGTGCCGTCAAGGCGATCATCACTCAGGTCATCAAGACCTGTGGTGTGGCGCGCGCAGCGAAGTTCCTCGATGATATCAAGGACCTCGGTTACTACCGCGCTTTCCGCGGAGGATTGTCCTTCAACCTCAACGATATCATCATCCCGAAGGAGAAGGAAGAGGAGATCGCCAAGGGTAATGCCATCGTGGACGATATCTACTTCAACTACGTCAACGGTCTCGTTACCGACGACGAGCGCTACCGCAAGACCGTCGATACCTGGAAGGAGATCGATGAGGAACTCAAGGGTATCGTCATGAAGCACATGCAGGAGGCGGACGAAGGATTCAACTCTGTATATATGATGATGGACTCCGGTGCACGTGGTAACTCCGACCAGATCAAGCAGCTCGCAGGTATCCGTGGTATCATGGGTAAGCCGCTCAAAGCCGGTTCTACCGACACCCGTACCGATATCGAGAACCCGATTCTCGCGAACTTCAAGGAAGGTATGTCCGTGCTCGAGTACTTCATCTCTACCCACGGTGCCCGTAAGGGTCTGGCAGATACCGCCCTCAAGACCGCCGATGCCGGTTACCTCACACGTCGTCTCGTCGATGTGTCGCATGATGTCATCATCAATGAGGAAGACTGTGGTACCCTGCGTGGTCTTGCTACACGCGCTGTCAAGGATGGCGACCGCGTCGTCGCTTCTCTCTCCCAGCGTATCCTCGGTCGTGTCTCTGTACACGATATCCACGACGCAGAGGGCAACCTCATCGTCGCTTCCGGTGAGGAGATTCGCGAGCCGCAATGCGAGGCAATAGAGGCAGCAGGTATCGAAGAGGTGGTCATCCGCTCCGTGCTCACCTGCGAGTCCAAGCATGGCGTCTGCGCCAAGTGCTACGGACGGAACCTCGCTTCACGTAAGATGGTCCAGAAAGGTGAGGCTGTCGGCGTCATCGCTGCCCAAGCGATCGGTGAGCCGGGTACACAGCTGACCCTTCGTACCTTCCACTCCGGTGGTCTCGCCGGTGGTTCCGCTGCGCAATCGACTTACGACCTACCGCGCGAGGGTATCGTTGAGATCGAAGATCTCCGTACCATCACTACAGCCGCGGGAGACGTCATCGCAGTATCGCGTAAGAACACCCTCTCCCTCAAGGACGAGAAGACTGGAGTCGTACTCGCTACCTTCGATATACCGTATTCTTCCAAGCTCTTCGTCACACCCGGTGAGAAGTACGAGAAGGGTACGCGTGTCTGCGAGTGGGATTCCTATAAGATTCCTTTGCTCATCGAGCAGGACGGACATATCCGCTTCGAGGATGTCATCGAGGGAGTCACCTGTAAGACCGAGACCGATGAGCAGACCGGCAAACGCGAGGTCTATATCACCGAGTCCAAGGATAAGACCAAACTCCCGCAGGCGCATGTCCTCGACAAGGATGGTAATATCCTCCGTTCCTACAACCTCCCGGTGAAGGCTAACCTCGAGGTCAAGGATGGCGATACCGTCAAGATCGGTGATACCCTCTTCTCTATGGCTCGTGCGAAGAACTCCGGCGGTGATATCACCTCCGGTCTCCCCCGTATCACGGAGCTCTTTGAGGCGCGTAACCCCTCGAACCCCGCTATCGTTGCCGAGATCGACGGTGAGATATCTTATGGTAAGATCAAGCGTGGTAACCGCGAACTCTTCATCACCTCCAAACTCGGTGAGCAGAAGGCGTACCTCATCCCGCTGACCAAGCAGATCCTCGTACAGGAAGGCGACTTCGTCCGTGCAGGAGCACCCCTCTCTGACGGTGCTATCACCCCGGACGATATCCTCGCTATCCAGGGTCCGACTGCCGTTCAGAACCATATCGTCAACGAGGCACAGGCGGTGTACCGTATGCAGGGTGTGGAGATCAACGATAAGCACTTCGAGATCATCGTGCGTCAGATGATGCGCAAGGTCGAGATTCTCGAACCCGGTGACACACGGTTCCTCGAAGGAGACGTCGTCGATAAACTCGACTTCCTCGAGGAGAACGATCGTATCTGGGGACGCAAGGTCGTTACCGACGCCGGTGACTCCGAACTCCTCCATGAGGGACAGATCGTGACCGCACGCCGTCTCCACGATGAGAACTCTTCACTCCGCCGTCGGGATAAGAAACTCGTTCAGGCGCGCGACGCAGAGTCTGCTACCGCTAAACAGATTCTCCAGGGTATCACCCGTGCTGCACTCGGTACCAAGTCCTTCATGTCTGCCGCTTCCTTCCAGGAGACTACCAAGGTCCTCAACGAAGCAGCTATCCGCGGCAAAGTGGACTTGCTCGAAGGTATGAAGGAGAACGTTATCTGCGGTAACCTCATCCCCGCTGGTACCGGTATGCGTGAGTTCCAGAAGATCGTCGTTCATAACGCCGAAGAATATGCCGCTATCCAGGCAGCCCGCGAGGCTGCCGAAGCAGCCCTCAACGGCGAAGACTAATATAGTCTAGTCCATCTCTCAGCAACAAGCTGAGTATAAAGCGCCCTGCTCCTCACGAGCAGGGCGCTTTATTTGTGCCGATGTGTAAAAATTGACGAAAATAACCTTTTTTGTGTAATTATTCGCGCCCTTGCACCCTCGCGCTTGCGTATGTGAAATATTTTTCGTACCTTTGCCCCGCAAAAATAAAAATACGATGAAGACGACAGCGGAATACATAGAGACATTGAGACAGCATGCGCCAATCCTGCGTGAGCGGTTTGGTATGACTTCTATGCAACTTTTCGGCTCTGTGGCTCGCGGGGAACATAAAGAGGATAGCGACATAGATGTGTTCGTCGAAATGCCTGCAACGCTGCGTGGTGTGGGCGGCGCACATGATTATTTGGAACAATTAACAGGAAGACGTGTAGATATGATTTTGAAGCATCGTAATCTTACATCGTTTTTCCTAAACGAGGTTAAAAGAGATGGAATTAGAGTATTCTGAAAATGTGCGACTTGCTCATGAAACGCTTCTGAATGTGAAGAAATCAATCCTCATGTTGCAGGAGTGGAATGAGGAAATTATGAGTCCTGATGAGTGGTTGACGTCATCTTTGGGAATGCAGAGGCTGGCAGGCAACGCAATGATGGTAGAAGTAATAGGTGAAGAAGTAAAAAAAGTTGAAAAGCGTTTAGGGATGGAGTTTCTGAATCGGCGACCGGAGATACCATGGAGAGATATAATGGGAATGCGCAATCATATAGCTCACGGATATTTCGATATAAATGAGGAATATGTATTTTCAGTTATCAAGAACGATCTCGCGCCGTTGTTAGAGGCGGTCGAATATCTTCTTAAAATTACCGATGAATTGTATTTGACAGTTTGAAAAATCAATAAATTAAACCTACTTTTTTGTTTAACTTTTAAAAATTAAATGCTTATGAGTGCAAAGAAACAAACGATATCGAAGGCGGAGATAGCAGAGCATTTTGTGACAGTCGAGCAGTTGCACGATGACTTGACAAAAATGGTGCATGATTATTATGCACAACCTCGTATCCATCAGGAAGCTATATGAAAGTCATTATTGAGGAGCAAGTGCATCAGGCCATTTTGGAATTTTACGCAATCTCTATGCGATTGCATCCAACGTTAGACGAGGAGACTGTACTGGCAAAAGTGGAGAGGTTGATCGGGGCTATGTATGATTTGGGCAAACATCCGTTCATTTATGCCGACGCACGGCTTAAAAAAAGTTGGATAGCAGCTGAGTATAAAGAAACAATCGTAGAAGATTTTCATATCGCCTACCGTGTGGAGACTGATGAGGATGGAGAGCAGTATGTAGCTATATATGATGCAGTGCATTCAAAATTATATTATTGACACCAAAAATAACTCAAAATAAATAATTAAAAACCACTTTTTTGTTTGACTTTAAAAAATTAATGCTTATGAGTGCAGCGCAGGCAATAGCAAGTAGTCGTTTCCTCAATGCTATGGGACCGATGATAGAGGATGAGCAGAAGATGAATAGAGTGCTGAATTATATCGTTTCTCTTCGCGAAGATGGTGCGCCATGCCAATTTTCAACGGAAGAAATCATAGCATTTGCTAACAAAGCAGAGCGGGAATATGCCGAGGGCTTGGGTATGATGAGTCATTCGGATTTCATGCAGGAGGTTGCTACATGGCAGAAATAATTAACAATCAATAAATAATTAAAAACCAAGTTTTTTGTTTGACTTTTAAAAATAAATGCTTATGCAGACAGACAACTACACAAAGCAAGCGCAGATCAATGAAATGGATGGCGGCAGCATGTCTGTTCACCATTTGTTGACAGCAGATGAGTTTATCGCTCAAATGGAACCACGTATTCGATCAATGTTCAAATGAAACAGTTCCGAATTGAAAAAATCGTGCTTGATCAACTTAGCGAGAGTGTTCAGGCGTTAGTGGAGAAGAACTATTTTAGTGATGAAGACTACGCTGTGTCTTATTTAACAGATATTGTGCGCTTTTTTCAGTTGAATATTGATTATATGGTGGTGAGACCGGCACCTGTGTATTTTAAAAGGTATTGTGTGATGACAAATGATTTAAAATACGTGTCTTATCGTAAGAATCGTAACACTACCTGGTATGCGTTTTTTGAGGAGTATGATGGTTATGTTAGTGTTGTGTACCTTAACAATAATCATGTCATCGGACATCTTCTGGAAATATAACAATCAATAAATAATTAAAAACCAAGTTTTTTGTTTAACTTTAAAAATTAAATGCTTATGCAGACAATGACAATACAATATAACCCGTCGAACGCGTTAGTACAGCCGATAATCGAGCTGATCCAGCAAGTGAAAGGCATTAAGATTATCAGTCGTTCGGATGAGTATGTGCCGACTAAAGAAACTCTTGCTGCTATGAAGGAAGCTCGGAACGGAGACCTGAAGACCTATTCGGACGTAAAAGAAATGATGAACGATATTCTGGACTAATATGTATGATTTGAAGCCAACCGGCCAGTTTCGTAAGGATTTGAAACTCTGCAAAAAGAGAGGCTATGATCTCTCGAATATAGAGCAAGTTCTTGAGTATCTTCATCAAGACGGACAAGTTCCGGAAGAATACCTTCCGCATAAGTTAGAAGGGAGAAACTATAAGGGATTTTGGGAATGTCATATAGAACCGAATTGGCTGTTGGTGTATGATGTGCAAGAAACAGTGTGTTTGGTAGCTCTCGTACGAACAGGTACTCATTCCGATTTGTTTAAGAAATCAAAATGATTTAAAATCAAAATAAATAATTAAAAACCAATTTTTTTTGTTTAACTTTAAAAATTTAATGCTTATGAGAAATTTAACATTCAAAGCAGCGATGTTGAACGACAGTCGAACGACGGTCAACCGACAGTCAACCGACGGTCAAAGCCAACGTCACTACAAGCAAACCCCTCTATCGAAACGATGGAAGGTCTTAATGACGCTCGTCTTCCTCTTCACATTCGCCATCGGCAATGCGTGGGCGGCGGATCCTGCAATTGGTGACGGAGAACTTCCTTCTGCCACTTTGGATATTAGTGATTTCGCAAAAACCGTAAAGGCAGGTGCCAAAGATAAATATAAGGTTATTCCATCTGCTAGCGGAACAACGGCAACGGATCAACCATATTATGTTTTAGTTTGCGATTCGCTTCGTCAGGAGTATGCTTCTAAAACAACAAATCTTCCATGGGTTTATTGTAAAGCAACAAATGGTGGAGGGAGTCATACGTTGAGTTATGCTGATGGTTTAACAGATGCTGACAAATTGGGCTTTGTCGCCGCAACGCGAAGTATAGGAATTAATAGTGATAGATACCATAATTATCGTGTAAAAAACTGCACTTCGGTTACTCTTTTGAATAGATCCAACAATACAAGTGGCGAAAGGAGAATATGGCTTAATGTATTCAAGTATAATACAGCTACAAAGCAATTTGAATTTAATACAACAATCAAATCAGACTATAATAGTAGTAATGATATTGTAGTAAATGCGAGTCTAGATGCTGGTAGCGAGTATGTTATTCAGGTGACGAGTGGAAGTACCTCAAATTCGAAAGCAGTAGAAATTCGATTTATAGGCGTTGCTTCTTCTGCGGAAGGAGATTACAACGCAACGTATGAAAGTGCAAAAGGTACTCCTCCAGATAATGAGGAGGATGTTGCTTCTGTGACTTTGGCTGAGATTACTGGTGTTGAAGGTTTTACACATGTAGGTTGGACAGCAGACAAGGCGGTTACTGTTGATGAGGAAGAGGTAAGTGCAGGAACTTTGATAGCTAACGGAAAGACTGCGACCCTTGGTGCAGATACGAAATTTACTGCTGTTTGGAAAACGGAGATCAATCCGACATTGAGCTATGATAACCCGATGTTGGTATTGACCAAACTGACTTCGGCGGTTCCTACTTTGACAGGAAATACTGGAAGCGGTGCTGTCACTTGGAGCAGTAGTGCGGAAGGCGTAGCGACCGTGGATGGAAGCGGAATCGTAACTGCTGTAGCGGCTGGAACTGCTGAGATTACGGCTACTATTGCTGCCAGCGGTGAATACGCTGCCGGAGAGGCAAAGGCAACCATCAAAGTTGTTGCGGCTCCGACACACTTGATTGAGAATGTTTTGGATATCGCAAATGGAGCATCTTGGGGGTCTTATATTATAACAAACGATTACTCCAATATTAGTAACCTAAGTGCATTCAATCCTTCTCGTACAGGAGATGGTGCTATCAATGTGAACAAAAAAAACGCTAATGGATCCCGTTCTTCGAATATTAGTTCATATGATACTGAGAACGCAGAGAACTATATGGTTCTTGCTTTCAAGGTCGCTGATGGCTATGCATTGAATGTATCGGCAATTAGTGTGCAAGCATTCTCTGTCGGAAATGAGAAACAACATCGTGCTTGGATAACTGATGCAGATGGAAACAAGATTGTAGAAGGAACAAAGACGTTAGCAAAGGACGCGTGCGAGAATGTGTTTGGCGACGTGGATTTCTCAAGTACATCGGTATCCCTGACCGGAGTTAACTATCTCAAACTTTGGACTTGGGGAAACACAGATGGCTATCGTTTGAATACTCCGATTTATATTGATGGCGAGATTATTTCGACGACTCCTGTAGCTCCGGCGATTACGGCTCCGACGGAAGATCAGAGTGCTGAATATAATGTTGGCAACACGATTACTCCGTTGGCAGTTACTGCAACGGGTTATCCTGCTCCGACTTATCAGTGGTACTATAATAGTAGTGCATCTACTGAAGGCGCAACCTCTCTTGGTTCGGGCGCTCAAACGGCTTCTTATACTCCGGCAAACGATGCAGCAAGCGATTTGTACTACTACTGTGTAGTTACCAACACTTCGGGTAGTGATACTTCGCCTTATTTCCATGTGACGGTTAATTCTTGCGCCAAACCGGGTACACCGGCGAACTTGGCAGCGGGAAGCATCACCTATAATTCCGCAGCTTTGAGTTGGGATGAGGCAGCTAATGCAGACGGCTACCAAATCTCAATCATTAAGAAGGATGATGCAAGCGAGGTTATTCCTTGGACAGCTTGCGCAACGAATTCATACGCAGCAGCCGATTTGGCACAAGGCACGGAATACACCTTCAAGGTTAAGGCGAAAGGTGCTACCGGTTATTGTGAGTTCGGATTAGAGGCGGAGGCTGACTTCACGACCACCGCTCCGTCGGTAGCTGACTTGGTAACTATCGCGGATGACTGGACGTTTACACCGAGTGCTGCTATTGCAGGTGGCACTTTAGCTGAAGGCGGTAAGTTGTTTAGCGCTGGCGAAGGAAACACTTGGAGTAGTGGTCTTGTAATAAAGACGAATCGTTCATTGGCATTCAAGGTAGCCGCAAATGCAAAGGTAAAAGTTACCTTTACTGAAAATAACACGCGCAAAATGCAGGTAGGAAGCGACCTAAGTGCAGGAAATTATGATACTTATGGCTCTTCAAATAAAAGTCCGCTTATCGTTGATGTCGCAGCCGGAGGAGTTGTTTATTTAACGGCTGATGGAAGCAATCAGTTATCAATGACGAAACTGGAGATCACCTATCCTCATAATGTGACATACGCTTTGAATGGCGGTGATGGTACGTTGCCGACTGAGAGTGCGCACTATGTGGGTGATAAGTTCAACTTACACGATGGCGAGGATGGTATCACTGCTCCGACAGACAAAGAGTTTGCCGGTTGGAATGATGGTACTACTACATACATCGGTGGAGCAGAATACACGATGGGTGCTTCGGCAGTAACGCTGACGGCTCAATGGGCAACCCCGCTTCCGGAACCGACGATCACATTCAATAATGGCGCATATACAATTGGAGGCGCAGCTTTGGATTTGAGTACTTTGTTTGCTTCGAATAGCGATGGTGCCGTTACTTATAGCGTCAAGACCGCAGGCGAGACAGGTGCAGCCATTGACGGTACTAACTTTAGTGCAACCGCAGCCGGTTCGGCAGTCGTAACAGCTACGCAGGCTGCAACGGCTTCGTACAAGACTAAATCGGTAGATGCTACCATTACTATCTCCGCTCCGAGTGAGATTGATGGTATCAAGTTGGTAGAGGACGGTGTTTTGACGGGTAATTTCCGGACAAGTGCATCTTTGAAAGACCAAGAACGCACGATCAAAGGCATTACATATTCTAAATACATCAACTTGAGTTCTCGTAGTTCATGGGGCTCACAACCTGCTGGCCCGGATAACTATCTGCTGCAATATACTTTGACCAAGAAAACGAATACGTTCTACTTCTATGCATATAACAAAAATAGTGGAAGTAAGAGCATTAAGGTGTATGTCAAAGAAGAAGGAGAGAATATTGTAACGAAAACTATTGATATTCCTGCAGGCAAAGGTGATTTGCTGAGTTGCGAAGTCAATGTTACTAAAAATGCAGAAGTATTAATAAGTCACACAAGTGGTGATGTTCAGATTTGCCAGGTTGTAGTTGTAGAGAGTGGTGATGCACTACTTCTCGCACCGGAAGTAGGTTACAATATTAGTTTCAATAAAGGTCGTCTTACTGCAAAACAGAATACGGCAAAGACATTTGAAGGCATGACCTATTGCAACAATGCAGATTACAAGATAGATAATAGTAGTAATCTCAAGTTAACGACAAGAGGAACACATTATGTATCGTTTGAAATCCCGACAGGTCAAACTCGTCAGTTGCAAGTAACGACAGGTGGCGGTGCTTATAATGTATCCAAAGTACTTGGCGATGATAAGAAAGCTACCGTTACTGGCAATAATAACATTAACTTAGGTGCAGGTACATGGTACATCAACCCGCAAGGGTCGGATGTCACTATAACGAATCTCAAGTTCGTTGCGGCTCCGGCTTCAATGACAATCGCTTTCAACTCCAATGGTGGCAGTGACGTGGAATCTCAACTGTTGTTTGTAGGCGACAATGTAGCAGAGCCGGAAGCTCCGGAGAAAGCCGGTTATCGCTTCGTTAAGTGGCAAAAGAGTGGTGTGGATTACGACTTTGATTATACTCTTGTAGCCGGTGACGCTCCAGGCTTTACGTTGGACGCTGTATGGCAGGAGACGGTAACGGTTACTTTTGCTCCGGCAAACGGTGAGGACGACTTCACCAAGACCGCAGATAAGGGTGCAGTATTGGCAGCAGGTGACCGTCCGGCAGATCCGGAAAGGGCCGGTTATGTATTCCAAGGCTGGACCCGTGACGCTTCGGCTGAACCGGTTGTATATGTAGATCTTGCTTCTGAGACCTTCAGCGCAGACGCAACGCTGACCGCTGTTTGGGAAGTAGCACAGACCGATGCAACTATCTCTGCTCTCTCTTACAACGGCAATGCTATCAATGTAGCGAGCGCAGAGGATGTAGACGGTGTTGCT
Source organism: Bacteroidales bacterium UBA3717 (assembly GCA_002372695.1). Lineage (GTDB taxonomy): Bacteria > Bacteroidota > Bacteroidia > Bacteroidales > Paludibacteraceae > Colicola. The sequence continues at coordinate 37,074 of DFHS01000028.1, read as the reverse complement.
ACTTACACGGTTCATCTGCAATGGGGTACAGCGATTGACAAAGACTTGATCAGTGTAACCAAGACGGCTTCTTCCGCAACGGTTGGTCCTATCGCTTATGACAGCGAGGCAAAGAAAGCTACCTTCACGGTAACTGCCGGTGATGGAACTACGACCGCAGACTACGCTATCCAGTTTGTAATCGACGCTAAACGCGGTACAAGTATCATCAAGGCAACTACGAATAATGTAGTAACCGGTCTTATTGGTGGTACAATTGATCAATCATACTCGGGTAATGCTAATTCTCGCAAACTGAATAAGACCAACTATTTCGGTGTGACTCTGGCTAATGATGAGACATTCCAAGAAGGAGATGTATTCATCGTGAATATTGCTACCGCTGCCGATTTAGGTAAGTTCATGGTATTTGCAGATAAAGATCGCACCGAGTTAATAGCAGATCAGGGTATTGTTTATACTAAGCCTGATGTGGCATCTCCTGTAGTTTGCCCGACAGGTGAAATGATGCTGGTATTGCCTGCTGCAGCTAATGGCAAGAAGTCTCTCTACCTCTCTCGTGAGAATGTTGACAATTCAGAGCAATGGAATGTGACCTTCTCATACATTGAGGTAACACGTGAGATGGCTCCGGCTATCAAGTCGTTCAAGTTTGGCGATGATGCAGCTACTATCAACGAGTCGGCAAAGACTATTACATACGAGGTTGCTTATGGAACAGACGTAACGGCTCTGACTCCGACGGTTGAGGCTTACGGTAATAATGGCGCTACTTACACTCCGGACGGTGCAACCAACTTCACAAACCCTGTTGTTTATACTGTAACGGATGCTTATAATGAGCTTCATACTGACTACACAGTTACAGTTAATATTGCCGCTCCGAGCACAAATGCTTATCTGGCATCGCTGAGCGTTGCAGGCTATACGCTTGACTTCAACAAGGAGGTAGAGGACTACAATATTGTTCTGGATTATGGAACGACCGTTCTTCCGGAAATTACGTACGCTGTAGAGGATGCAGGTTTGGCAACGGCTGTTAAGGTAGAAAACGGTGTTAATGGCGCAACAACCATCACCGTGACTCCGCAGGCAGGTGAAAGTTACAAGAAGGTTTATACCATCAACTTCTCTGTTTCGACTACTCCGAAGATTGTGATCTACGACGGTAGTACGACGATGAATATAGCAGAAACAGGTTCACTTGCCGGATTCGCATGGTCAATCAAGGATTCAAAGACTCTCGAAAAATCCAGTAAGGACCGCTCATTTGATGGGAAAGCCTATCCATATTTCGTAAATCTGTTTGGCAGTGCAACAAAAGGTGACAACGATGGTAATACACGTTATATAGAAATGACTGTTCCTGAAGGTTATGTTGCCAAGTTCCGTTTGGTAGGAGGAGGAAATGGTGAAGGTTCACGCAGCTTATTTATCTCCAAGACCAAGGGCGGTACTCTTGATCCATCGATTGCTTACGCAACGACATCATCAGCAGATTATGTGTCTGGTATGAGCAGTGCTCTCCAACTGCCGGGAACTTATTATCTGTGCTGTGATAATAGTATCCGTCTCTGCGAATTGAGCGTACAGTTGTATCCGATTGACTATAGCCGTGACGTGACGGAAGGTCGTTATGGAACGATCTGCTTGCCGAACGGCGGTGTGATGGTAGGTGCAACGCTTTATGAGGTAGCTTACTACGGTCAGACATCCAAGAAGATCTTCTTCGACGAGATTCTCAATGGTGAGATGGAAGCTGGTGTTCCGTATATCTTCCTGCCGAAGGAAGGTGCAAGCCAACTTGCGGTTTACTACACAGACGAAGCAAATGAGAGTGCTAAGAACGCAAATGGTCTCCATGGATTCATCGGTGCTAACGCTGATGCTGAGATGAATGTACCGGTAGGTGCATACATCCTTAACGCTAACCAATACCGCGAAGTGGTAACCCTCGGAACCGCGAAGATCAAGAGCAACCGTTCGTACATTGAACTTGGTGAAATCAGTCCGTCTGAGCCTGCTTTGGCTCCGGGTCGCCGTCGTATCTCGATGAGCGTTTACAGCGAGCAGGTAGCTACCGGCATTGAGAACACCGGCTTCGAGAGCGAGGCTCCGCGTAAAGTGCTGATCAACGGCGAGCTCTACATCATCCGTGGTGAGAAGATGTACGACGCTAAGGGACAGCTGGTAAAATAACATGAATGAGCGTAAGCGTGCGCATTGTGGCGCACGCCTACGCAAAGCTCTTTAGTAAATATATCGCAATTATGAAAAAGAAGATTTATAATCAACCGATTGTAGAGATTGCCGAGGCGTTACAACCGATGGTAACCATCTGCGCAAGTATCACGGAAGGTGACCCTGTACCCCCAGATGGAAACATATACGGCGATTAATTTCCTTACTTACATCCGAAAGGATGCACAGATCATCAAAGGCAGCTTCACGGCTGCCTTTGATGTGTTTTAGGAGGAAAAAATTGTAGTACCTTCGGACGCCATGGAATATAGTAACTTCGAGGGCACCGACACGGCAAGCCGTCCCACCTCGAAGTTACGTTCGCACAAACGTGCAAACACCACCTTTTTGCCGTTAAAAATTCATTTATGCGAGCATAATAAATTTTTCTCGTCAAAAATTTGGATATTTGATTTTTTTGTAGTACCTTTGCAGTCGAAACAAATTACGCAAGTTGCGTTACGCAAGATGCGTATTATTATAACTGCTTAAAAATGAGAGCGATATGATCGACAATCCTTTTCTTTTGTATGGCTATGAAGGTCCCGAGTATTTCTGCGACCGGGAGGAAGAGACTCGGCAATTAGTTGAGTCCATGAGCAATGGTACAAACATTGCTTTGATAAGTCCTCGACGACTTGGCAAGTCCGGGTTGATTCACCACACGTTCCAATACATGAAGGAGCACAAGAGTGATTTTCGGTGTTTCTATATTGACTTATACCCGACTCGGTCTCTTTCTGACTTTATTAATCTGTTGGGAAAGGCAATCATCGGACAGTTGGATACTCCCATCCAAAAGGCGGAAGGCTTTGTGACGCGCTTTTTTCGAAGTACGCAATTGACATTCGGCGTAGATCCGTTTACAAATCTGCCTCAAGTAAGTTTATCCTACGCACCACAAAATTCACTGCAGACATTAGAGGAGATTTTCGCTTATATTGCGCAATCCAATGTCGATTGCTACATAGCATTAGACGAATTTCAGCAAGTAGCTGAGTACCCCGAGGATAACGTAGAAGCCCTTTTGCGTTCATTTCTGGAGCGTATCCACAATGTGCACATTATCTTTTCCGGTAGCAAGCTTCATGTGATGGACTTGATGTTCTCATCTCCGAAACATCCGTTCTACCGCAGTACAGAACGAATGCAACTCGGCGCATTGGACGAAGACAAGTATTACGCTTTCGCTCAGTATCATCTGCAGCAGAAGAATGTTCGACTCTCGGAGGAAATCTTCCATCAGATTTATTCGATGGTAGATGGCGTGACTTGGTTTATTCAAGCTATCCTACATCGGTTGTATAGGCTGTCGGATGTTGAGGTAACAGAAGTAATTGTGCAGCAAGCTATTATAACTATTATCCGATCGGAGGAAGAGGATTATAAGAAGCAATATCACCACTTGACTCAAGTGCAGGCTGTTCTATTACGTGCTGTGGCAGTAGAGGGTAAGGTCAAACAACCAACGTCAGGCCTTTTTGTTAAGAAATATCATCTTCGTTCCGCGAGTAGCGTACAACGAGCGTTAGCGTCTCTAATAGAAGAGGAATATCTCTATTCCACCGAGGAGGGATACATCGTTTACGATCGTTTCATGGCTATTTGGCTGAGGAACTTTGAGTAGCCGTATAAGAAATAAGGGGAAATTCGGGGTATTTGGCGACAAAATAAATTTATTTGCAAAAAGACTTGCATATATCAAAAAAAATTACTACTTTTGCAGTCGAATTTCCAAAGGAACGTAAAGACATTGCCATCGTCATGAAAAAACAACAGGTCCATAGCATCTATTCGACAACCTCCCTGACGAAGGAGAGACAGATTACACCCATATACACGTGCGCGCTATCTATATAATAAGGTGGCGCGCGCGGCGTTAATAGAAAGAGAGATCTTTGACAGATTGTGTACATATAGGAATGAGAAAAAGAAAGAAAATGAATAAATTTTACTCATTTACTTGCATATGTTAGAAAAAAGTTGTACCTTTGCAGCCGTAAATGTTTAGAAAGAACAATAATTATGCAAACGACATTCGAACAACCGGTAATGCAAACCACAGGAACAATCTCTATGGAAAATTGGGATAATCTCCATACCATCGATGAGTTGGATGCCTCTCTCAAAGCAATAATTCATAAGCATTTACTTTTATTCTACTAAATAGCTCAGTCCTATATGCAGCAATTCCAACGGGAGTTGTTGCTTTTGTATTCAAATCAGTCACGCAATAGGCAAACTACATTAATAACTTAAAAATATAAAAATTATGAGAAAAGTTAAACTATTTTTTTACCATGTTGATGCCGATAGCATTCAGCGTGGGGTGAATAGTTTAAGGAACTCATAAAACAGCGTTTTTTTGTTGGAATATAAATAAGGAGAAAGGAGAAAATAATATGTATACTTTTACACCGGTAAAATTTAATTCAGAAGAGGAGCGGTTGGCAGCAAAGCGCCGCATGGTCGGTATGAGAAAAGAGTTTGAGGCTCGCGTAAGGGAGATTATGGCAAAACAGTCTGAAATGCAAGTTACGTTATGATAGATCTTTCTGCAGAAGCGATTAATGCCCGTGCTCCTTATCCCGTAAAACAGGTGGATAGTAGTATCTTTACCTTTGCTACAAAATACGGGATTATATATTCTGCAGGCTTTGTACCCGATACTTCGTTTTTAGAAGATGGCGTTTTTCAGTTCTTTCTGATTGCTTCTGCCGGAAAGAATGGTGGGCAAGACAATAATGTATTTGAGACGGTGCGTGTGATTATAGAGGAATTCTTTGCGCAGAAAGAGCCAGTGATGTTATATATATGCGATACAGCAGATAAACGTCAAGCTTCACGCGATAGATTGTTCCGAATTTGGTTTAACACGTATATACTCAATAAGACATATACGATGTATAATGAGCAGATGACCTTGGATAATGTGCAATATTTCTCGAGTATCATTTTGCGAAAAGATCATCCAAAGCACAATCATGTAATTGCTGCATTCCATGATTATATTGTAGAACATGATGAGGGATAAAGATTTCAAGCAACAAATCAAACGAAGATAAATAACATTATTAACTTAAAAATATAAAAATTATGAGAAATTTAAACTATTTTTCGCTTGTTTGCTGATGGCCGTCCTCAGCATCGGATAGTGGAGATAGTTTGAATCTCATAAAACCAGCGATTTTGGTGACAAAATGAAAATAACTGCAAAAGAATTTGCAAATATCAAAGATATTTTGTAACTTTGCCGCGAATTAATGAAATAAGAAGTAAATCGATGGGGTCATATCAACAAATGAAAGTGATTTTTGGCAGGGTACAATCGTTTATATGCAACTTCAAACCGATAAGGAAATAGATCCGCAAGAAGTGGTTGCTTATCGTACCGATGTGACGGATGAATTTGATACATTATTTTTAAACGACAACGAATTAGAGCAGCTATGGTAACATTTGCTTTTAGAGAATATGGAGAGGATTTGGGTACGCGCCAATTAGGGGCAGTCGTACGAGAAAGATTATTGCCGCTTTTGCAACAAGATGAGCGCGTGGTATTGGATTTTACGGGAGTAAATGTAGTAAGTAATTCTTTTGCTGATGAGTGCATCGCTAAGGTGTTATTGGAAATGCCTCTTGAGGAATTGAAACGCCGTACTACTTTTCGTGGACTAAATCCTATGGCTTCGGCATGTGTGCTTGCCGCTCTTAAGCGTCGCCATTTGGCAGTAGCATGATTAAGCAATCAGAATAACAAATCAAACGAAGATAAACAACATTATTAACTTTAAAATATAAAAATTATGAGAAAAGTTAAACTATTTTTTACCATGTTGATGCTGATAGCATTCAGCGTGGGGTGAAAGATGGTTTAGATTCATAAATGAAATGAAGAATTAATGAAACAGACAAAATCCATAGTGGTAAAAGGAACTGCCATCAATGTGCTGTTGGATATGAATCAAAATGATTATATCTGCTTGACGGATATGACCAAAGGTTTTGAGGAAGGGAGCAGATTAATAGAGAAATGGCTAAATAACAAAAGCACTATAGATTTTTTGGGAGTATGGGAGCAACTGTATAATCCTGATTTTAAAACCCCCGAATTCGGGGGAATTAGAATGGAAGCCGGCAGCAATCGCTTCTATATGTCTGTAAACAAATTCATTGAGAAGACAAATGCCATAGGGTTGTTTGCAAAGGCCGGGCGCTACGGAGGAACATACGCACATAAGGATATTGCATATCATTTTGGAATGTGGCTTTCTCCGGAGTTCAATTTATTGGTAGTAAAGGAGTTTCAACGTCTTAAAGAGAGTGAAGCAAATCCGCTATTGTTACAATGGGATATTAAGCGAATACTTTCCAAAACCAATTATCAGTTACACACAGATGCTATCAAAGATAATATTATTCCGGCCTTGTCCGTGGAAAAAGCGAAAGAATATTTAGTCTATGCATCCGAAGCAGACATGCTAAACATGGCATTGTTTGGATGCAGGGCAAAAGATTGGGAGGAACATAATCCTTCTTTAGCTGCTAAGGGACTTAACCTAAGAGATACGGCTTCTATCAACCAGTTGATTGTATTATCCAATATGGAAGTCGTTAATGCAGAATTGATTAAAAGAGGTATGGAGAAAAAAGAGAGATATATGTTTTTAAAACAAATGGCGATAGATGAATTAGCATCTCTTGATAAAACGAATGTAGAGCAGCAATTCAAACGTCTTGAAACGAAGTACCCTTCAAAGTTGTCAAAACTTTAATAGAAACGAAGATAAACAACATTATTAACTTTAAAATATAAAAATTATGAGAAATTTAAACTTTTTAAGGAAGTCAGAGCGGAAGAGCGTCGGAACGACGTTGGCTTTGACCGTCGGTTCACCGTCGGCTCACCGTCGGTATTCGGCACTAAAACACCTAACTTTTATGCTGCTGTTTTTGCTCGGCAGTCTGAATGTGTGGGGAGCGGATGCTGTTTTAAATTCTGTCAGCACTAAAGAAGTAACGGCTCAAGGTAATGCAGGGCAAAATACATCTGTTTCAAAAGAATTTAGTGGTGTAACCTGCACAGTTACTAAAAAATCGAATAATAACAATCAACCTGGATTTTATACCAGTTCGGGAATAGTGAGGTACTATTCTGGTGACGAGATGACTCTGTCTGTGGCTTCTGGAAACAATATAACAGCAATTACCTTTGTTATGAATAGTGGTACGGTCGGAACGGCTTCGGTTGGTACTCTTTCTCAAAATAGTTTGTCATGGTCTGGTAGTGCACAATCGGTTACTTTTACTGGTGGTGCAACCGTTAAAATCACATCCATTTCTGTCACCTACTCTAGTAGCTCATCAAATCCGACTGTTTCTACTAATCCAACATCGTTGACGTTTGACGCAGTTGAGGAGGGTGGTAGTGCACCGAGTTCAAAGACATTTACTATTTCCGGTTCTAACTTAACAGGTGCGTTAACGGTTGAATCTTCAAATACTACTCTTTATGCTTGTGCAGTAACGGCCGGTAGTCTTACACCTACTAGCAAATCCGTTTCAGCGACAATAACAGTTACTCCGCAAGCTGCTATTACTGAGAGCGCAGGTACAAAAGAGGCCAATATAACTATTTCCGGTGGTGGTTTGACTGAAAATGTAAATGTGGCTCTGTCAACGACCGTTACTGCTCCGGCACACGTATATACATACAACAAAGCATTCTCTTCGACTACTATTTCAGATTGGTCATCATGGGGTGGATATGCGGCGCATACAGTTAACTTTGATCTTTACAACGGGCATACAGGAAATGATTGTCATGTTAATTTTGCATCTGCATCGAAACAATCAGGTACTATTACTGATAAACCCGTCGCAAAGGATGGTGCGGTAAACTTGATATTGGATGATCCGAATAAATATATCTCGGCTGTTAAATTCGTCGGAGAGCAATGGGGAACTAAGGCTCAGACTATGGTTCTTAAATATTCAACCGATGGTGGTGACAGTTGGACGGCATTTGACCCTGCGAAGGAAGCTACTAACTTTGTAATCGAAGAGTTGAACCTTCCCGCAAAGGTTAATGCTGTACAAGTCGCTGGTAAGAATAGCAGCAACCAAATCGGTTATGCTAGTGTACATTTTGACTTGGTTGATAAAGTAACCTATTCTATCGGTAAAGACGAAACAGGTTGTACGTTGTCTGTAACGGACGGAACGTCGGCTATTACTACCGCAGAGGCGGGAGACGAGGTTTATGTTTCTATTGCATCGACCGAAACAGGTTACGAGAATGCTGGTTTCGTAGTAAAAGACGCTGAAAACAATACGATTCCTGTTACGGCTGGTAAATTTACGATGCCGGCAATGAATGTAACTATTACAGCAACGGCTACCAAGAAACAATATACTGTAACGCTTTCTGCAACGAATGGAAAGATTCAGGTTGGTGGTGTAGATAAAGAATCTATTACGGTAGCTCATGGTGAAACAGCAGAATTAACAGCTGATCCTAATACAGATTTTGTATTCAATGGTTGGACTTCTTCGGATGGCACGAAAGTTGCTTTGAGTGGTGCAAACGATAACCCTGTTACAATTACCGTCACAGGTGCAGCAACAGTAACTGCCAGTTTCATAAGTTCAGCTTTGGATGATCCTGAGTTGTCATGGAGCAGCAACACGGCTACTATTGTAAAAGGCCAGACGCCTTATTCTCTTCCTTCTTTGACGAATGAGCATGGCTTGACTATTGCATATGAAAGTTCCAATACTGACGTTGCTGAAATTGCTACGAATGGAGCCGTAACTATCAAGGGCGTAGGTGAAACCACAATTACTGCTTCTAATGAAGAGGAAGGCGGTTATGCTGAATCCTCAAAATCTTACACGCTGACCGTAAAGGGTCGTGTTACTTGGCACATTATCAAAGAAAGTACAGAAGAGACTTCTTACGCTGACTATGCAGCAGGTACTGTTCCTACAAAACCTGTTGGTGTTACCCCTTGTGATGCATCTATCTCGTTGGTAGGTTGGACGACCGGTACTTATTTTAAGAGCGACGATGCTCCTACGCCACTTTATACGGAGGATGTTCCTGTCGTAACGGACAATGCTGACTACTATGCTGTTTGGGGTGTTAGTAGCGCGGATAGCGAAGCGTCTCTTTCGGAAGGTGTAAACACCGGTGGTATTATCGACGGGAATGGTTGGACTAATTCAGGAGCGGGATCTTATGCTAATCATGGTCTGAAATTTGACACACAAGGAGACAATATCACATCTCCTAATATCTCTTCCGAAAACTTAAAATCGGTTGTGGTTAAATTTAGAGCAGGTTATAATTCTCAACAAAACTCTGGTTCTGTCTTTACAATTTACGCATATGATTCAGGTGATAATGTCCTGGATTCGAAAACATGTGAACCTGAAACGGATTTTGATGACCAGAACGATTATAGTTATACATTAAGCGGAAGTGCAACAATTGCATATATTAAGATTGCTTTGACAACAAAGGTCGCAAATGTCGGAATGGAGTATGCAGAGTTGTTCAAAATTATCCCGGGTAGCACAACAGGCTACACGACCAATTGCGTAGGCCCAGTAGTTGTTACTGATCCGGAATTTGATGTTGCGACTGGTACATACTATGAGGTTAAGACCGTTAGGATTAGCAACCATGATGATGACTACTTGTATTTCTATACTTTAGATGGTACAGATCCTGCTGCTGATAGCAACTTGGATCCGACAGGTACATCTGTTGCTTACAACCATACTACCGGAATTGCAATCAACGAGTCTTGCACGCTGAAAGCAATTGCATACGACATAGATGGCAACCATAGTGAGGTAGTTTCTGCTGCTTATGTTATCAACTTGCCCGTTTCTACCATTCAAGCACTTCAAAGTCATGCGAATGGAGATATTGACTTCAAGTTTGAAAATATCTTAGTAACTGCCGTTACGTCCGAAAAACAAGCATTTATCAGCGATGGTACTTACGGCGCAATCATTTACATAAATGCCGGTCATGGATTGGCAGAAGGAGACTTGATAAATAGCAAGTCGGGAACGGCATATGCAACTACATTGACTAAATATCATGGAGCTGCTGAGTTGACAGTTTTTGATGCAGAATCGACAGACTTGACTATCACAAGCGACCAAACTGTGCCGGTTCAAAATAAAGCTATTACAGATTTGTCTGTAGCAAACATTGGTATGATTGTAGATTTGGGTAATTTGACCTATGACGCAGCCAATGATAAGTTTACTGACGCTGGAAGCAATGAGATTGCGTATTACGATGCATACAAATTAAATCTGACGCTTGAAGATGGTGCTGTTTACGCAGTCAAAGGCTTGGTGAACAGAAATTATGAAACACTCCAAATCAGCCCGCGCAGTACGGCTGATATGGTAAAACAGACATCCAAAGAAGCTCCGTCAGCAGAATGGTTTGTAGATAATACTCCTGAGGCAGAATCCATTTCCGGTACATATAGAATTGAGGAGAATGCGGATTTCAATCCTTACTTCAAGACCAATTCTGATGGCGAAAAGCTTTTTGCGTCCAGCAACACTGATGTCGCAACGATTAATCCTACGACAGGTGCGTTGACAATTGCAGGTGTAGGTACAACAACGATTAGTTGTGCTCTCTCTGAGTCTGAGAACTACTATGCAAGACCTGCAGTTTCGTTTACTCTCCTCGTTCGTCCGGAAGGTTCCGGTGAGGCTACTTGGGTTGCAAAAGATTGGGCTGCAAGCAAAGGCATTGAGAGTAACACTGCCTTTAGTGGCGAATATGAGACAATTGCTATTGATGCGAATGTATCCATGACTTGGGCGAAAGCTGAGAGTAGTAATGTTCCTGCTTATAATAATAATAATAAAGAAGCGCGTCTTTACAACAAGGCTACTTTGACATTCAATGCTTCTAATTCAAAACAGATAACGGGAATAGTATTCCACTTTACTTCTGGTAATGAAGGCAACCTTGTTCCAAGTGATGGTGATTACACTAATTCCTCTTGGGAAGGCTTTACCAATTCCGTCACATTTACCAATAACGGTAGTGCAGCATATATCAAATCCATAGATATCGAATATGCACAAGGAACAACTACTACCTTGGTGATTGAAGATATGGTGATTTTGAATGACGCAGATGCTACTACCATAGTATATTCCACTAACAAACCGGGAGCAGTAGTGGTTTATTCGGATTATGATGATGAAGTTATCACTATTGCAGATGGTAAGGTAACTCCGGTTGCAATTGGTAATACTACCGTTAAGGCAACAATTGCAGCAGAGGCTCCGTATTCATCAGTTTCGATTACTTTCAACGTACGCGTAAAGAGTTCTACCGAGACCGTAGAGACAGTAGTCATACTTTCTCAGTTCGAAGATAAGTTATTTGCAATGAAGCATGACTTTACCGCGGTTGAAGTAGAAAGAGCAGCCGATGGATCATTTGTTGATTTGAGCGTAACCGAGGATGAAATTAAGTGGACAAAGACCACCGATGGTTCAACAGCGATGTTCCAGCAATACGGTACAAATAAATACATGGCCGTAGGAAGCAGCAATGCCCTTGTACTCAGCGATGATGCAACTGTTTGGACTCTGAGCGACGAGGGTTACTACTACAATGTAAGCGGACGTACATTCTTGTATCAAGGTAATGGTGCTAAATACAAGAACTACTCTGCTGGAAATGCAGGAAAGGCTGCAGATGGCGGTTATAGCCAGCTCGCAAGCTTTGTAGCAGATCCTCAGTTCGTCACACGCGATGTTCTCCGAGATGGTTTATTTGATGGCAAATGGGGAACCTATTGCCCTTCAAAGGACGTTAAATATCCTGCCGGCGCATCGTTCTACACGCTGACCTATAAAGAGGAAGTTGCAGGCCAACCGTACAAGGTATTCTTCGACGAGGTTGAGCCGGGTGCTGCTCTTGTTGGTGGTAAACCGTACTTGTTCATCGCCGAAGGCGAGGCAATCAAGGGTATTAAGGTAGGCGAGGATGCAGTCCTGCATAACTACAATGGTTTCACAGGCGTACTTTCTAATTTTACATTGGAAGTAACTGCAGCGGAGTCGGAGGCATATCAGTACTACATTGTATATGGCAATGAGATCCGTCTCTGTGGCGCTGGTCAATTCAACGTTCCGGCAGAGCGCGCATATCTCGATATGAGCCAGATGTCATCGACTCCGGTTGCACAAGCTCCAGGCCGTCGTCGTATATCCTTGGTTAACCATGCAGCAGAGACTGCAACCGGTATTGAGAATGCTGAGACTAACGAGGCTCCGCGCAAGGTGCTGATCAACGGTGAGCTCTACATCATCCGTGGTGAGAAGATGTACGACGCTAAGGGTCAGCTGGTAAAATAATGCGATTTTCGGCAAAAAGTTACGGCAAAATTTGCATATGTCAAAAAAAAGCCGTAACTTTGTAGCCGAAAGAGGAATAGAATGATCGTAAACGCAAAACAGAACTCAAGAATATAGGAAAATAAAATGGAGGACTAATTATGTGCAAGATACCAGATGTAAAAATAGGCATTAAAGATATGGACTTTGTTTCCTACAGGGGCAAGTTTGCTGTATCTCTTACCGATGGTCGCGTGATTATCGTTCCCGTATCCATGTTTCCTGACATTCAGCATATGTCGGTAAAGCGCCGCAATGAGTGGATGATTTTGGATGATCAATATTTCTCTTTTGAGCATATGACGCGTGTTTATTCCGTGCTCGATATACTGAAAGCTGCTTAATAACGTTACATATCCTAATTATTAAGAATTATGAAAAAGAATTATAATCAACCCGAAAGCCAAATAGAGGAGTTAATACTCGGTAGTGTTATACTTACCGGAAGTACGGTAGTGAATAATAATGCCCTTAGTGGTGGTGATGGAGGAAGTACTCCTATCCCCACGGTGGACTAAACCGGCACAAGTCAAGCAGCCCTGTCAGAAATGGCAGGGCTGTTTGGTATGGGCTCGCGCAAGGATGCGCGAGAAATGCACAGAGGGGCCCGCAAAGATGCGGGGAGTGGATGCCGGATAGCATCCGGCGGAATGGACACAGAGGAGATGCCGCCTCTCAGGCGGCGCAATGAACGAAAGGGGCCCGCAGGGATGCGGGGGAGGGGGGCACAGAGGGGGACCGACACGGCAAGCCGTCCCACCTCGAAGTTACAGTCGCACTAATGTGCAAACACCTCCTTTTGCCGCTAAAAATTCATTTATGCGAGCATAATAAATTTTTCTCGTCAAAAATTTGGATATTTGATTTTTTTGTAGTAATTTTGCAGCCGAAAATGAAAGGAATGAGACATGCCAACGGCTGAAGTACAAAATATGATCCCTAAGATGCAGCGTTTCTTTGCAACGCAACCAGTTAACAAGGCCTATTTATTTGGGTCTTGTTCCCGCGGCGAGGAGACAAAGAATAGCGATGTGGATATTTTAGTGGATCTGGATAAGTCCAAGCCGATAGGATTGTTTCAGTATGTAACCATGAAGTTGGATCTCCAAGATTTATTGCAACGTGAGGTGGATTTGGTCGAGCAAGATGAGTTACTGCCCTTTGCGCAAGAAACAGCAAATAGAGATAAATTACTGATCTATGAGAGAGCATAACAGAGATAAAGAGCGTTTGGAGCACATTTTAGATGCTATAGGCGTGATAGAAACCGGTTTGGCGACGTATCCCAAGGAGGAATTGCTCGAAAATAGGCTGCTCTATTATGGTTTAGTTAAGCAGATAGAGATCATAGGCGAGGCGGCTAACCTGCTGACGTATGATTTTAGAGAAGCGCATGCGGAGGTGAATTGGCGTCCGATAGTTGCTATGCGCAATGTGTTGGTCCACGACTATATACATATCAGTAAAGAGATGTTATGGGAGACGATTACTCGAGACATTCCTGAATTAAAGACACACATCGTGCGCTATTCTGCAGAATTAAATGAATAAGTTTCTAAGAAAATCCGGAAGGGACTCTACGTAGATGTCCGTAATGGTCACGATGAGGTCGCGGGAATGGACCGTAAATGGGCTCACGAGAGACTCAAATAGGGCTCACGGGAGACCAAAATCGGGCTCATGGGGGCTCAAAGCGGGTTCAGGGGAGAGGATGGTAGGAGGCAGAGGCCTCAAGAAAAACGCTTGGCTTAGTTGCCAAGCGCTTTTCTTAGGAGAGGAACGATGTCGGAGTTGTCGTGCCAGCCGGAGAAGAGTTCGGCGTTGGGGCCGATGGCGAAGATCGGAACGGCGTGTGCCGAGTGGGCGCGAGTGGTCCAACCGATGTGGGTCTTCTTGTTCAGGAGCGCGATGCCCGCTTCGGCAAGCGCGTTGATGGACTTGTACATGTTTTTGACATCTTTGGCTTTGCCTTCACAGGCCTTCTCGTAGAGGTCTTTGAGGTCATCCTCCTCGTCGTCGGAGATCTTCACGGTGTCCCAGAAACCGAGGTTCTCGCGGTAGAGACGTTTCACGTCCGTCCATTTGGGCTTGGATGTTTCTTTGAAGAGCTTTGTGAAGCGGTCGGAGAGGAGCGCGGAGGAGCATTTCTGGTTTCGGAGGAGGTCCAGATGGAGCGTATAATCGCTGTTGCCGAGCGCCAGACCGCCTGTCTCATGATCGGCGGTGACGAGGATGAGGGTCTCGTCGGGGTGCGCGAGATAGAAATCATAGGCGACTTGCATGGCGTCGTTCATATCCCAGGTCTCACCGATGGCGGTTGCTGCATCGTCGGCATGGCAGGCATAGTCGATCATACCGCCCTCGACCATCATGAAGAAGCGCTCGTAGCGGGCATTGAGGAAGGGTATGGCGGTTGAGACTATCTGCGTGAGGGTCAAGTCGCCTTCCTTGCGGTCGATGGCATAGGGGAGGTTACTTCCATGGACCATACCGGTATCGCCGTGTTGGACCATGATCAGTTTATTGATGGAATGAGCCGCGGCTTCGCCGCTGAATGATGGAATGATGGATTGTCGGGCCTCTTCGAGGCTGCGGACGATGGTGTAGCCGTTTTGCCCGGCTAAGCGGTAGAGGTTCGTGGACTTGTTGTCGTGCTTGCCCTGAGGGTGATGGAAACCGGCACCTCCGAAGAAATCGAACCCGGAGGCGCAGAGCTGTTTGCCGATCTTATAGTAGTCGCTGCGTTTCTCCACGTGGGCGTAGAAGGCCGCCGGCGTTGCATGGTCGATGGCGACGGTGGTCATGATGCCGATGCCCCATCCTTGGGCTTTGAGGTCCTCGGCGATGGTCGTCAGGCGGTTGCCGTCGGCATCGAGACCGAGGATGCCGTTGTTGGTTTTGGAACCCGTGGCGAGGCAAGTGCCCGCGGCAGCGGAGTCGGTGATACCGTTGGACTTGGAGTACGTCGAAGCGTGCCCGGAATAGGGGAAAGTGGTCATCAGCGTTTGTACGCGGCCGAGGGGCTCGCCCTGGATTGCCGAGCGGTACATCTCTGCCGAGAGGACCTGGTTGGTGCCCATACCGTCACCGATGAAATAGAAGATGTACTTGATCCCGGCGGAGGCGGAGAGGGAGTACAGAATACAGAGTACAGAGTACAGACAAATCCAAAAATAGCGTTTCATAAGTTGGGTTTTTGTTGTTTAGATCGTGCATTAATGCACGATGCGGTTTTCTTTTTGTTAGCCGCCTGGCGGTGGCGTTTGCGTTTTCGTGCTTCGCGTCTTTTGGCGGCTTGTCGTTCCTCGCGCTCCTCGAGAGTCAGGTGGGGCGGCGGCTCGATGCCCTGCTCGCGCAGACGTTGGTCCTGGATCTCCTGCTGGTGCTCGATCTGGCGCTCTTTCTCTTCGCGTTTGAGGGCGATGACCTCATCGGGGTCGAGTTGCTCGTGCGCGAGCAGATCCTCATAAATAAGGAGTGTCGCCCATGCGTCCGTAGAGGCGTAGCGCGCCTGCTCGGGGGTGAGGTGGGTGTTTTCCCAGTTGGTCAACTGCTGCGCTTTGGAGATTTTCTTGCCGAAACAGATGGCGTAGATCTTCTGCAGGCCGAGGTCGAGGATACCATACCGGGGCACCATATGCTGGATGTCCACACAGTTGGCAGGGGTGAAGTTGCGCCTGCGTCGGAGGCCGTTGATGTCATCGCGGAAAGCGAGTCCGACCTTGCAGACGGCAGGGTTGGCGAAGAAATCCGCGAGTTCCTGAGGCATGCCTATATGGGTGAGTCGGAAGAGATAGCACCGCTCATGGGAGGCTATCTGGACAAGCGCCGTGGGATAATGGATGCCTCGTGTGAAAGAAGGCCGTGACTCCGTATCCACGCCTACTACCGGTTGCGCCGAGAGGTACGCCACGGCTTCGGGAACCTGTTCCGCGCGGTCCACGACAATCACTTCGCCGTCGAAAGCGACGACCGGCATCCATTGGAGCAGGTCGGAGTTAATATGATGTATCTGATATCTCATGCAAAGCCCTCATGACCGCTAAAAGTTTACGACCCCAGTGATTGTCAAACGCTTGGCGGCAGAGCACGACAGCGTCGTTCATGACCGGTTCCTCGCCAGTCTGGAAGGCCGCGGCGAGGTCCTTGAGTTCCTGATAGATATCCGCGAGCCCTTCGGAGATATAGGCAGTCTGGATCTCGTCGGTGTAGATACCCTGATCGACAAAGACATCCAGGTAGGCGTCATCCTGTCCCAAGAGGTTGCGGATGCCTACTAAGGCGAAGTTATAATCCTCCTCGGTGACAAACCGCTGCGGCTCGTCCTCCATGACCGTCCCGGCCGGTTCGAGCAAACGTGTCCTCAGATAGAGCACCGGCAGGAGGCGTAACATCTGCTCCCGCCATTCCTCGCGATCGTGGTCCGCGGTCTGCTCAATGAGCAGGCATGTTTGCGCCGCGGCGGTCACAAAAGCTATCGTAGAATCAGCATAAATGAAATTTTTCATATACGGATTTAATAAAAAACGTGCAAAGATAGAGAAAAATTTTGACATTTGCAAATTTTTTAGTATCTTTGCAGCGAAATTCCGAACAGAGGAATAAAAACCGCACATAAATTTAACTATTTAAATCAAAGAAATATGAAAAAATTCTTTTTAATGGCTTTTGCGGCTTTGAGTGTTAGCGCCATGGCCCAGCAAGTAACGCCGGTGAATATCACACTGGCAGAGTTCAATGTAGATTCCCTCCGTACGCTTTACATGACGGAGCCGATTATGTACAGGGCGTCGCTGGACGCAGTGGCACAGGCTCTGGAGAAAAATGCGACAGAGTTGAAGTCTGCCAAATCGGAGCTCAAGAGCGAGCAGAAACTGTCCAAAGAGATGGAGAGTTCGCTGAAGGGTGCCATCAAGATGGCTGCCTCGATGAAGAAGCTGTACAGCAAAGAAGAGGGCGAACTGAAAAGCATGCAGAAGGTTGTAACCGGTCAGCAGAAGATGCTGACGAAGCAGAAAGAGTTGAACGACGAGACCCGCGAGACTTACACCGCATTCCTCGACAAACAGCAGAAGGAGTTGGGTTATGCACTTCGTGAGTTGGCAGAGCGTCAGCGCGCCGTATCGGATCTGGAGAC
The DNA here is from genome assembly GCA_002372695.1 of Bacteroidales bacterium UBA3717. Taxonomy (GTDB): domain Bacteria; phylum Bacteroidota; class Bacteroidia; order Bacteroidales; family Paludibacteraceae; genus Colicola. The sequence continues at coordinate 19,244 of DFHS01000028.1, read as the reverse complement.
CACGATCGCAAACCACCAGACCAAACTGCAGACCTACAATCAGGAGGTAGTTCAGAAGGCGACCGCCCTGGCAAACATCGAGGCAGAACTCAAAGCCCGCGTAGCCAGCGTGAAGGCCGAGCAGAAAGCCGCTAAATCCATGCAATAATGAAAGTTATCAACCTCTCGGAGCACCATAGCGTGCTCCAGAATTTCCTTCGCGAGATCCGCGATGTGGATATCCAGCAGGACCGTCTCCGTTTCCGCCGGAACATCGAGCGTATCGGTGAAGTCATGGCGATCGAGTTGAGCAAGGTGCTGAACTACGAGTCCACGGACGTGCAGACTCCGCTGGCGAAGACGACGGTGGATGTTATCTCCGACCAGTTGGTGCTGGCGACCATTTTGCGTGCCGGCATGCCGCTTCATCAGGGGTTCCTGAATATCTTCGATCATGCCGACAACGGTTTCTTGAGCGCCTATCGGCGGGTTAATGCGGAAGGCGAGTTGGAGATCGTGGCGGAGTACATGGCGGCGCCGTCGATAGACGACAAGACGCTTGTTGTGGTTGACCCGATGTTAGCGACCGGCATGTCGATGGAGGTAGGATACCTGGCGCTGCTGAAGCATGGCACGCCGCGACATACGCATCTTTGTTGCACCATTGCCACGCCGCAAGCGATCGATTATATGCGCAAGGCGCTGAACGACCGCGACGATGTCACCCTTTGGTGCGCGGCTATAGACCCCGTTTTGAACGAGAAGAAGTATATCGTTCCGGGTCTTGGCGATGCCGGCGATTTATGTTATGGTCAAAAGATCCATCTCTCCGATCGTTAAATGGATGCCTGCTGTCCTTGTGGCAGCGGGCATTGCTGTTCTTTCCCTATGGGAGAACCCCCGTATGCCGTCCTCGCTATCGATGAGCGACAAGGTGTTGCACGGGGCGATGTACTTCGTGTTGGCGGTGGCGTGGTTGGTGCCTCTCGGTGCGCGCCTGCGCGGGCGCGTGATGCCGTATATTTATGTTTGGCTCGGGGCGACCGGCTACGGGGCGTTGATGGAAGTCCTTCAGCGGTATTGCACCCTGTCGCGCTCGGGCGAGATGGCGGATCTCTACGCTGACGCCGTGGGCGCACTCGTGGGAGTGGCGATTGTAGTAGGCAGTGTTCAGTATTCAGTATTCAGAAATCAGTAGCCAGAAATACCATATAGCCCTCTCGATGCTTTTTCACAGCCGCTTGCGGCGGGCATTGAGTCTGCTGGACCGGTACGGTTCGGCGGAGTCTGCGTGGGCTGCGGTCGATGAGCCGGAGAAAGCGGCAGTGATGGCTCGTGCGGAGAAAGAGTGGGAGTGGATACAGGCGCATGACATCCGCGTGCTGACGCAGGATGACGAGGCCTATCCTTACCGCCTGCGGAACTGTCCCGACCGGCCGTTTCTGCTTTATACGAAAGGGCATGTATGTCCATCGGAAGGTCATATCGTCTCTATCGTGGGCACGCGGCGACCGACGGAGCGGGGAAAGGAACTGACGGCAGCGCTGGTACGCGATTTGGCGGACCGGTTAGAGCACGTTACTATCGTTTCCGGCGGGGCGTACGGCATTGATATTGCGGCACATAGAGCGGCGCTGGAGGCCGGCATTCCGACTATCATTGTGCCCGCGCACGGGTTGGATCGGATCTATCCTGTCACCCATCGTCCGGAGGCGGTCGCTTCTCTGGCGAAAGGCGGGTTGCTGACCGAATACCCCTCCGGGACGGAACCCATCCAGTCGAATTTCGTTCGGCGGAACCGCATTGTGGCGGGTCTGGCGGATGCGGTGGTCGTTGTGGAGAGTCATGCCCGCGGAGGCAGCCTCATCACTGCCCGCATGGCGAACGACTACGGCAAGCCTATTTTTGCTTTTCCGGGCCGGCCGAATGACCCTGCCTCTGAGGGCTGCAACGACCTTATCCGTGGAGGCCGAGCCAGATTGATCACCGGAGCTGACCACCTCATTGAAGCGATGGAATGGAAGACCCGGAAGAGTGCTTCGGAAGGTGTGCAGACCAGCCTGATCGGGCTGATGGACAACCTGACTAAGGAGCAGCAGATCATCCTCGCCAAGCTGCAGGAGGCGGAGGAGGGAATGCATATCAACCTTATCGTCATGGAGACCGGTCTGGCATATGGCGAGGTGGCATCCGAGCTGACGATGTTAGAGATCGAAGGGCTCGTACGAGCTCTGCCGGGAGGAATTTATTTAAAAAATTTGTAGTAACTTCTTAGCCGCAAGGGCACGATTATTTCGAGGGCACCGTGGAATATAGTAACTTCGAGGGCACCTTGCAAAAATTTGTAGTAACTTCGAGGGCACCGACACGGCAAGCCGTCCCACCTCGAAGTTACGTTCGCACGTTTGTGCGAATAACAAGCCTTATTGCCTATAAAAATTCAAATAAATTTGATTTTTAAAGTCAAAGTCTTGCATATTCCAAATTTTTGTAGTAACTTTGCAGCGTGAAATGATTAATCATGCCCTTTGGGCAACGAAATAACACGTTATTATGGAATTATTCAAGAAGTATTTAGGAGTTTGTCTCCTGATTTTAGGTGTAGTATTCCTGGTGGTGTACAGATTTGCTCTGCCGGAGAATGGAATGCTGATCGCCGGTATGGTATGTGAGGTAGCCGGTATCTTAGCCTATATTTTCATTAACAGAAAGGGATAACCGCTGATGGCAGGTCAGGGCGGATTCAATGATGCTGTGAAGTATCACTTGACGGGAATGTACCAGGACTGGTTCCTGGACTATGCGTCGTATGTGATATTGGAGCGTGCTGTACCGGCGATAGAGGATGGCCTGAAGCCCGTTCAGCGCCGTATTCTTCATGCGATGAAGACGGTGGATGACGGCAAATACAACAAGGTCGCCAATATCGTTGGCCAGACGATGCAGTACCACCCTCACGGGGATGCGTCCATCGGCGATGCGCTGGTGCAGCTGGGGCAGAAAGACCTGCTGATCGATTGCCAGGGAAACTGGGGAAACATCCTGACGGGTGACGGCGCTGCGGCGCCCCGTTATATCGAGGCAAGGCTGAGTAAGTTTGCGTTAGAGGCGGTGTTCAACGCCAAGACGACGGAGTGGATGAAGAGTTACGACGGCCGTAAGAACGAGCCGATCCACCTGCCGGTGAAATTCCCGCTGCTGTTGGCGCAAGGTGTTGAGGGTATCGCCGTGGGTCTGAACTCGAAGATCCTGCCGCATAACTTCAACGAGCTCTGCGACGCTTCGTTGGCGTACCTGCGGGGTCAGGAGTTCCAGCTTTATCCGGATTTCCCGACCGGCGGCGTGATCGACGTGACCAAGTACAACGACGGCGAACGCGGCGGACAGGTGAAGATCCGTGCAAGGATTCAGAAGGCGGACGACAACAAGACCCTCGTCATCACGGAGATTCCTTACGGAACCACCACCTCGAAGATCATCGAGACTATCCTCAAGGCCAACCAGAAAGGCAAGATCAAGATCAAGAAGATTGACGATTTCACCGCCGACCAGGCGCGTATCGTCGTGCAGCTGGCGCCGGGTTCGTCGTCGGACAAAGCGATTGACGCGCTTTATGCCTTCACGGATTGCGAGGTGAACATCAGCCCGAACTGCTGCGTGGTGGAGAACCGCAAACCGATCTTCACCAACGTGAGCAACCTGCTCAAACTATCCACGGAGAACACCAAAGCGCTGCTGAAATGGGAGTTGGAGATCGAGAAAGGAGAGCTGGAGGAGAAGTATTTCTACACCTCGTTAGAGAAGATCTTCATCGAGAACCGCATCTATAAAGAGGAGGGTTACGAGAACGCGCCGAACAAGGAGAAGCTGATTGCGTTTGTGGACGAGGCTTTGACGCCGTTCAAGGCCCAGCTGATCCGTGAGGTGAGGAGCGAAGATATCGAGAAACTCTTCGAGATACGAATGCTGCGCATCACGAAGTTCGACTCCAAGAAGGCGGATGAGCTGATGAAGGAGCTGGAGAAGAAGATCAAGGCGTGCATCAAGAACCTCAACCACCTGACGGACTATACGATCTCATGGTTTGAGATGCTGAAAGCGAAATACGGCGAGGCCTATCCGCGTAAGACCGAGGTGCGTAACTTCGGTGCGATCAACGTGCAGGCGGTTGTGGAGAACAACGTCAAGCTGTACATGAACAGCGAAGAGGGATTCGTCGGAACGGGGCTGAAGAAAGATAACTACCTGTTCGACTGCTCGGACATCGACGATTTGATCGTCTTCCACAAGGACGGCAAATACAAGGTGGTGAAGGTAGCCGAGAAGCTGTTTGTCGGGACGGATATATTGCATATCGCTGTGTTCCAGCGCGGCGATGAGCGGACGGTTTATAACGTTGTTTATCGCGACGGCAAGAAAGGTCCGTGCTACATGAAGCGCTTCTCCGTGACCGGTGTGGCGCGGGATAAAGAGTACGACCTGACGCAAGGCAAGCCGGGGTCGAAGGTGATGTATTTCACCGTCAACCCGAACGGTGAGGCGGAGGTGATCCGCGTGGCGCTGAAGCCGGCGTTGCACCTCAAGAAGTTAGAGGTATGCAAGGATCTGAGCGAGTTAGCCGTCAAATCGCGCACGGCGCGAGGCAATCTGCTGACCAAATACGAAGTCAAATCCATCACTCTGAAACAGAAAGGCCGCTCGACGCTCGGCGGTCGGAAGGTATGGTTTGACCCGGATGTGCTGCGCGTCAACTACGACGAACACGGAGTGTATCTGGGCGAGTTCTGGGACGACGACCGGATCCTGGTCATCAATAACGATGGTACATACTACACCACCAGTTATGATCTCACCGCCCATTTCGAGGATAACATCCTGCGGATTGAGAAGCTGGATGCGGACAAGGTTTGGTCGCTGATTCAGTGGAACGGCGAGTTGAAATACTACTACGGAAAGCGGTTTAAGTTAGACGACGCGCAGGCGAAGATCCAGTCGTTCCTGGGAGAGGACAAAGAATCCCGCATCGCGGTGTTGTCCGACCGTGAGGAGGCGGTGTTCCGCGTGCTGTTCAGCGACGAGAAACACGAGCCGATGGAGATCACGATGGCTGAGTTCATCGACGAGAAATCCGCCAAGGCGAAGGGCAAGCGCGTGACAACCTTGGAGGTGGCGAGCATCGAAGATATCACCCCGGAGCCGGAGCCCGAACCAGAGGAAGAGGACGCAGCTCCCGAGGAGCCGATGGAGGAGGAAGGAGAGAAGGATGCTTCGATAAAGGAAGAAGCGAAGAAGGCACCTGAAGAGATAGAGGTGGAAGGCGTGAAGATGACCTTCGAGAAGCCACAAGATACACAATTAGATTTATTCTGATGGAAATTATTTTAGGAAGTCAGAGCCCGAGGAGGCGCGAGTTGATGGCAGGTTTAGACCTGCCATTTACGGCTGTTACTATCGATGCCGACGAACATTATCCGGCCGAGTTGCAGGGCGGCGATATACCTTATTATATATCGCGCGCGAAGGCGCACGCGTACGAGGGAAAGCTCAAGGAGGGGCAGATTCTTATCACCGCAGATACGATAGTATGGCTGGAGGGTCAGATGTTAGGCAAGCCCCACGACGAGGCGGAGGCGTATGTGATGCTGCGAGCCCTCTCCGGCAAGACCCATCAGGTGTTCACCGCCGTCACTTTTGTCCAAAAAGGGAAAGCGATGGAGACCGTGGTCGATAAGACAGATGTGACTTTCGGCGAGTTGACGGACGAAGAGATCCGGCACTATATACAAAAATACCGGCCTTTTGACAAAGCCGGTGCGTATGGGGTGCAGGAGTGGATCGGTTATATCGCCTGCACCGGGATGAAAGGGTCGTATTTCAACGTCATGGGATTCCCCGTGCACCTCGTTTACAAGGCCCTCAAGCAGATGCTGTAGAGCATTCCGAGGAACATCGTGAACTTGATGAGTTGTTGGCAGTTCTTATAATCCGAAGGAATCTTCGCTGCCCACAACAACCATAATGCCCCGAGGAGGGGCGTTATTATTCCCAGGACAATATATCTCGTGCTGAGGCTGTTCCATCCGATGGGGAACGGCAAGACACGGTACCAGAGGTGGCCGATGATGGCGAGGGAGAGTACCGCCAGGGCTGTCACGAAGATTTTTGTCCATGTGTCTCCCCAGACGACGGGCATGGAGTGACACTCCAGCTCTCGGTCGCCCATCTGGTCCTGCATGTCCTTGACAATCTCCCGCATCCAGGTGAGGAGGAACGCGAAGATCGCGAAGCCTCCGAGCCAGGCGTAGAGGTCGTGCTCGAGGGAGGTGTAAGGCAGGATAGGGGCGTAGCGAAGCCGGAGCTGCGCCACGTTCGTCATCGCTACCAACATCGGTGTCAGGCCTGCGAGCAAGGCGATGATGAGATTGCCGACCATGAAGAGGCGTTTATACGAGGAGGAGTAGAACCACAAGAGCCCCGGCACGAGGATAAACAGGATGCCGAGGGTCATGCTGCGCAGGAGTATGGCGATGACGAGTCCGCAGAGGATGCCCGCGCCGCTCAGACAGAGACTGAGATGCATGGCAGTGGGTTTGGGGATGGTGCGGGTGACGATCAGCTCGTCGGGCCGGTTGATGCGGTCGATCTTGACATCGAAATAGTCATTGATGACATATCCTCCGGCGGCAATCAGGACGGTCGCCAGCGCCAACAGAAGGGTAATGAACCACGGGAGTTGCTCTCCAAACGCCGCCGCATCCAAGATAGGCACGGCTACCCATTTCTCCATGAGGTATATCAGCGCGGCGAGGAAGAGCAGGTTGCTCCACCTCACCAGACGCATGATATCTTTGAAAGTATTCAGCATTCAGTTATCAGTATTCAGTTTACTTGATTTTTAAGACCACCCCGGTCCAAGCAGGCAGCGCGATGTCGAAGAAGGCATCCGGTGCAAAATCAATCGGCTGTTTGCCTCCGCGCAGAAGATCCGTGGCGGTCGCCTTGGCTTTGCCGTCCATCTCGAGATAGACGAAGGCGTCGTTCGGCAAGCGGAGGTGGATCTGCCGCTCGCGGTCGTGGAAATTGACGACCACAAGGAGTGTCTCCCCCTTGATGTGCCGGATGAAAGAGAAGTGCTGGCGTTTATCGAAACCCTCTCCCTGCGCATAGGTGATGTCGTACATGCGGCCTTTCTGGATCGCTTTGTCATCACGCGTGAGGGTTAGGAGTTTCTGATAAAACTCGCGCAGTTCTTTTTGTTCCGGCGAGAGTTTGGCGCCGTCGAACTTACCTTTGTTCGCCCAAGCCTGGATGGATTTGACACCCCAATAATCGAAGATAGTGGTTCTGCCGTCGATGCCGGAGAAGCCCTCCATCTCCATACCCCGTTCGCCTAACTCCTGGCCGGAGTAGATCATGACGGGACATTGATTGAGGGTAGCCGCCACGATCATTGCCGGTTCGGCGCACCGTCCGTCTCCGCTGAAGAAGCCGCTGGCGATTCGCTGCTCGTCGTGGTTCTCAAGGAAATAGAGCATGTGCTTGAGTCGTTCGTCGCCGTGCTGCATCCATTTGGAGGTGATGCCTTCTGCGGGCCAACCCTTACTGAGAACACCTCGGAGGTAGTCGTACATGCCCACTTTGTCGTAGAGGTAGTCGAATCCCGCCGCGAGGTATGCGTCGTATTGGTTCGGGTCGTAACACTCGCCGATAAAAAGGAATTTCTTATGTCTCTTCCGCACGGCTGCAATCGCCCACGCGAAGAACTCGACAGGCACCATCTCCGCCATATCGACCCGTACGCCGTCGATACCTTTGTCCGCCCAAAAGAGCAGGATGTCGCGCATCTTGATCCAGGTAGAGGGGATGGGGTCGAACTGCTTCTCCCGTCCGCCCTGATAGAAGACACCGTAGTTCAGTTTGACGGTCTCATACCAGTCGTTGAGGGAGGGATGCGAAGTGAAACAATCATTGCCGGTGACCTTTGCGGGGAACTCTTCATAGCCCTGGAGGTCCTTGTCCATCGTGAATCGTTCACCCGGCAGGTAGTAGAAGTTATTGAGCGGGGAGAAGGCCCATTCGGGATGGTCTTTCTCTCCGAGATCCTCTACGCCGGCAGGTTTGCAGAGGGATTTATACTCGCGGCTGACGTGGTTGGGCACAAAATCGATAAGTACACCGAGTCCGGCATCGTGGGTGCGTTTGACAAGGGCTTCGAACTCCTGCATACGCTTGGCTTCGTTCTTTGCCAAGTCGGGATCGACATCGTAGTAGTCGGTGATGGCATAAGGCGAACCGGCTTTGCCTTTGGTGATAGCCGGGTTGTTGTATTGGGCTGTGGCGTGTCGGATGACTCCGGTGTACCAAACATGCGTAGCGCCCAAATCCGAAATGGACTTGAGCGCACGCTCGTTGATATCTACAAATCGCCCGCAGCCATTCTCTTCCTTGGTGCCGTTATGTTTGCGCGTCTCGTTGTAGTTGCCCAAAAGGCGCGGGAAGAGTTGGTAAATAATGGGTTTGTTCATGGTAGATAGTGGTGTGTTTTTTATACCAAAGCTTGGGTATCGGTGGCAATCATGAGTTCCTCGTCGGTGGGGATGAGGCATACGGTTACTTTTGAGCCCTTCTTGGAGATGATGCGCTCTTCGCCGCGTACGTTATTCGCCTCTTCGTCCAGCTCGATGCCGAGGTAACTGAGACCTTTCATCACTTCTGCGCGGATGTACGGATCGTTCTCTCCGATACCGGCGGTGAAGACGAGGATGTCGATGCCGTTCATTGCTGCGGCGTACGCACCGATGTATTTCTTCAGGCGGTAGATGAACATCTTCCGTGCGAGGTCAGCGCGTTTGTTGCCCTCCTTGATGGCAGCCTCAATGTCACGGCAGTCGCTGGAGACACCGGATACGCCGAGGAGACCGGACTTCTTGTTGACGAGGTTGTTGAAAGCTGCGGTATCCAGATGCTCTTTGTCCATGATGAAGGTTGCAGCGCCGAGGTCGAGGTCACCGGCACGTGTACCCATGACGAGGCCCTCCACCGGCGTCAGACCCATCGAGGTGTCCACGCTCTTGCCGTCCATGACAGCCGTGCAACTTCCGCCGCCACCGATGTGGGCGGTAACAATCTTCTTGCCCTTCGGATCGACGCCGAGGAACTCGCATACGCGTGCGGATACATAGCGGTGGCTGGTTCCGTGGAAGCCATAACGGCGGATGGCGTACTTCTCGTATAATTCATAAGGAAGCGCGTACATGTACGCGTAATCCGGCATGGTCTGGTGGAAGGCGGTGTCGAAGACAGCTACCTGGGGAACGCCCGGCAGGATCTTCTCGATCGCGTCGATACCCTTGAGGTTAGCGGGGTTATGCAGCGGAGCGAGGTCGATACACTCCACGATCTGCGCTTTCACCTCCGGGGTGATGAGTACGGATTTGTTGAATTTCTCGCCGCCATGGACTACGCGGTGACCGACAGCATTGATCTCCTTGAGGTCCTTGATGCAGCCGATTTCCGGGTCCACCAGTTTCTCGAGGATGAGCTCGATACCTACGGTGTGTTCCGGCATGGGCTTCTCAAATTTTACTTTCTCGCCGTTCGGCAGTTTGACCAGAAGGAAGGAGTCCGGCAGACCGATCTTCTCGATGCCACCCTGCGCCATCACGGTTTTGCTCTCCATCTCAAAGAGCTTATATTTAATACTGCTACTACCGCAGTTTAAAACTAAGATTTTCATAATTTTAATAAATTAAAATTCTGGAGCTCCGGCTACGTCGAGTTGCGTAAGCGAGCTTACACCCGACTTGCACGAACCTTCATATTCTATATTATTTAATAGCTTGGTTGGCAGTGATAACCACCATTTGGACAATGTCTTGCACTTTGCATCCGCGGCTGAGGTCATTGACCGGCGCAGCGATACCTTGGAGAATCGGTCCCACGGCGTCAGCCCCGCTGAAACGCTCCACGAGTTTATATCCGATGTTTCCTGCCTGGAGATCCGGGAAGACGAGTACGTTTGCTTTTCCGGCTACAGGACTGCCCGGCGCTTTGGTAGCAGCGACGGACTCGATCAGCGCTGCGTCGGCCTGGAGTTCGCCGTCAAGAGCCAGCTCTGGCGCCATCTCTTTGGCAAGCTTGGTAGCCTCGGCTACTTTGTCCACGAGTTCATGCTTAGCGCTACCCTTGGTAGAGAAGGAAAGCATAGCTACGCGCGGCTCGATGCCTGCGATAGCGCGTGCGGTCTCTGCGGTGGAGATAGCTATCTCTGCGAGCTGTTTAGCATCCGGATTCGGGTTCACGGCGCAGTCGGCAAAGAGCAGGAATCCGTTCTCTCCCAGGTGTTTAGCCGGAGTGAACATCAGGAATGCACCGCTGACGATGGAGCAACCGGGTTTGGTCTTGAGGATCTGGAATGCGGGGCGGATGGTGTCTGCCGTTGTGCCGCGTGCACCTGCGAGCTCTCCGTCTGCATCACCTGCCTTGATCATCAGACAGCCGAGGTACAAAGGATCCTGCGCTTTCTTAGCCGCCTCTTCCTCCGTCATGCCTTTTGCCTTACGCAACTCGAACAGCAGTTTAGCGTACTCAGGCATTTTCGGGTCGTGAATCGGATCAACAATCTTGGCCTCGCAGATATGCTCATAGCCTTTCTCCGCTGCCATGGCTTTGATTTTTTCCGGGTCACCAATCAAAATAAGCTGCGCAATCTTGTCTCTCAACAAAATGTTAGCAGCTTCCAACGTACGAGGTTCGTCACCTTCCGGCAACACAATGCGCTGCGGATTAGCCTTCGCGCGCGCAATCATTTGATTTAAAATGTCCATAATATATAGCGTTTTAGTATTTGAAATACGATGTAACTAAATCGAGTGCAAAGATACAAAATAAATCCCATATATGCAATACTGAGTAACAAAAAAAAATTTTTTTGCAAAAAAGTTTGCATATGTCAAAAAAAAGTAGTACCTTTGCGCCCTGAATTGTGAATGTTACGATAAATAATCTCATTTTATCATGAAAAAAGGCTTATACATCTTGTCTCTGTTGCTTCTTAGCCTGCCTATGTTGGCTCAGGAGAGTGAAGAAGCAAAGGGCGCTCACCCTTACAAAGTGGAGGAGAATGAGAATATTCCGCCGGAGTATGCACACTGGTCGATTATTCCTCACATCGGATTCAGTTCCTTCGATGGAGATTTTACATCAGAGGCAAAGCATACCGTTGCAGTACCGGCTGCGGGTTTGGCGTTGGAGTATAACTTTACTCCGGTGTGGAGCCTGGGTATCGAGTATATGTACGACATGTACACCGTAACGGGTGCAACAGGCCATGCAGATACCCTCTTGACCGGTCATATGCATAAGGCTGGAGGTTACTTGTCTATGGACCTTATTAGTATCATCTTCCCGCGTGCAAAGAAGAAAATTGTTTCCGTAATTCCGTACATTGGTGGTGGTGTCGCGTTCTATAGAAGGGCCAAATACCATATGGATGATTATTATGTTGATCCGCGTACGGGCATTGAATATAATCCGACACACAAGAGAGGAAATACGGCATCGTATATCAATGCGGATGGTGAAGTGGCTCCGGAGCGTGATAAGGACTATAAGTCTATCGGTTACCTGCAGGCAGGTGTAAATGTGGAGTTTAACCTCAACCGAACCCTCGCGCTCGGTGTACGTGCAAACTATTCCTATTTTACCCGTGACTACGTGGACGGACGTGGATATCACAAGTATAGCCCCTCTTCGTTTGCGTCGAAGAACAACGATGGTATTTTTGACGTGACACTGAATTTGCGTATCAAGTTTGAGCCGCTGTCAAAGAACCACGTACGTAACATCAGTTCGTTTGAGACTTGGGAGAAGAAGGCGGAGCAGAAACCTTGTCATGATACCGTTATCATCCGTCACGACTCGATTATTGTTCGCGAGACCTTCCAGCAGAAAGAGAAAGAGTTGGAGCAATACTACTACGTATATTTTGCTAACAACAAAGCAGATATTGACGACAAGGGTCTGATTACAATCCAACAGGTAGCAGAGCGTCTGCAAGAGGATACCACCTTGTATGCGATTGTAACGGGTTATTGCGACAATACCGGATCTAACAGCCTCAATTATGCATTGGGCGACAGACGTGCGGACAATGTAGTGGATGAGTTGGCTCAGGAGCACGGCATTGACATGGAGCGTATGCATGGCGGTGGAATGGGTAAGGTGATCGGCCGTCGCAGCACCGCTTCGTATGGTCCGAACCGTCGTGCAGCTATACGTCTGGTGGATAAGGAGACTTTCGAGCGTATGAAGAATAACCTGGATGACCAGAAAGCGAACCGTCCTGAGGCGGAGAAGACAGTGCCTCTGACGGAGAGTAGTCGTCCGGAGAAGGTGAACGTGTACAAAGAGCGTATGAGTGAAGAGGTTACGACGGAGAAGAGCACTACGCTTTCGAAGTTGGCACGTCAATACTATGACAATACGTATTGCTGGGTATATATCTACATCGCCAATAAAGAGAAGATCTCTAATCCGAATGCATTGCTCCCGGGAACTAAGCTGATTATTCCGGAGTTGACGGAGAAGGAGATGCAGATTACCAAAGACGAGAGCCTTGTGCTCTTCAGCAATGCCCGTCAGCAGAAATAATACTGACTACGGTCCCATAGCTCAGTTGGTTAGTAGCACCTGACTCATAATCAGGGGGTCCTTGGTTCAAGCCCAAGTGGGACCACGACAGGAGGGTAGTCCCGTGACTATCCTCCTGTTGATATTTAAGAAGAAAAAACAACGTTTGTATCTTATGCGTTTTCGAATCGTGATATATCTATGTGTGCTGGCTCTGATGATCGGAGGTGGCGATTTGTATGCGGCATCGAGTGCGCAGAAGCGTGCGAAACAGCGTGCGAAGACGGAGCAGAAGCGAGCAGCAGCGAAACGCAAGGCAGAGAAGAAAAGGGCAGCGAAGCTGAAAGCGGATAAGAAGAAAAGAATCAAGGAAGGCAAGCCTTTGCTGTACGTTTATTCTTTTAACCAGAAGACCGGCGAACCGCTACCGGCAACGCATATTACGGTACAAGAGCAGAACGCTCGTCCGAATAAGAAGCCGAAGGTCAACAAGCCTACGGATAACAAACGCGCACGCGTCTCCCGTGGCTTGCCGAATGGTCAGTATTGGGCGGCGGCTGCGAAGACCGGGTTCTTTCCTGCCGATACGGTTCGTTTTAATCACCGGGCGGATGAAGATACCGTCAAGGTTTATTTGTATCCGGAGACCCGTCTGACATTTACGGTGACGGATTCGCTGACATCGCGTCCGGTGGCAGCTAATGTTATTGTTCGCAATCATGAGCGGAAACGTATCATGCAAACCACGTCGGATACGCTGCATTCGGTGTTGGCGGTGTTGTTAGATGACCGTATTCCCTATTATACTATAGAGGCTACAGCCGTGGACTATTTTCCTTTCCGTGATACTATCACGGATCCCGAATTGTTTGGCGGAGTGGTGATGTCACCGAAGGAGGTGAAATCATTTTTGCTGCATAACATCTATTTTGCGAACGGCAAGACTCGTATTCTGGCTACTTCTGAGCCGGCATTGAATGAGTTGTATCAATTTCTGAGAATCCGTCCCACCCAGCGAATCCGCATTGTGGGACATACGGATAATATCGGTTCGGACCGTTCCAATCAATCTCTCTCTGAAGGAAGATGTCAAGAGGTGCGTCGCGAGATGGAGCGACGCGGTATTCATGTCGGCCGGATCGAGATTGAGGGTAGAGGGGAAAGAGATCCGATTGTTCCTAATGACAGCGAAGAGCACCGTCAGATGAACCGGCGGGTCGAAATCGTACTTCTATAAAAACAGCCTCTTTCGAGGCTGATTTTTTTACCATTTAGCTACTGTATCGTTGTAGATGTTCTCCGCAATCTCCTGAATGATGATCGCGCATAACTCGTCTTGCACGTCTGTCAGGAGTCGGCTGGCGTCGAAGGTCTGCGATGCAGAGTACGTCTTGTCGAACGAGTCTTCGGGGTTGATGTTGTTGGTGAAATGTACGTTGACGCGGATGGTCAGTTTGCTTTCCGAAGCATAGCTGTCGGCACCGATGGCGCCTTGGGAGATGTCGTATCCTACTATTTCGCCTTCCAGCTCCAGATCACCGCCTTTTCGTAGAATCTGCAGACGTGTTTGACGTTGGTATAAGTCGCGGATGCCCTCCGACAGATTGTTACTGAGGGTCGGGTTCACCATCGGCGCGTTATTCGGAAAGTCGGCAATGGAGATGGAGTGGGTGGTCTGGTAGTTGATGTTCGCTCCGTTGAACTTATAGGAGATAGAACAAGAGGCCAGCAGGAATAAAAGTGTACCGCAGAATGATAGCACTTTACTCTTGTTTAGTACCCTTTTAGTACCGATCCGATTCTGTCTCGATAGTGTCTCGCCAGTCTGATTTGCTCTATTATAGTCCATACTCTTTGATTTTGCGATATAGTGTTCGTTCAGAGAAACCGAGTCTTGCGGCGGCTTCTTTACGGTTGCCATTCGTTAGATCCAAGGCACGTCGGATCAGCTCTTTCTCTCCTTCATCCACGCGCAAGCTATCTTCGATATCTTCTGCCTCGATGGTTTTTCGTGGCGTTGTGTCGGGCGACGGAGAGATGGTGATGGTCGCTGCGGGCGAGATCTCATGCTCTTTTGCCGGAGAAGGATGAAGTAACTCTTTGAGTTCCTCTATCTCTTTCTTATTCTGCATGACCATATTATAAAGGATGCCAATCTCGTGGGAGTAGTCTTTTCCGGCGGACTCAGTCGGCGTCTTTCGCAGGACGATGCTCTGTTGGTTTTCCTCTTTGGGCAGGTATTGGCGGAGCGTGTCGGCATTGATCTGGTGGTCCATCTCAATGACTGCAATCTGTTCGGCTAAGTTCTTGAGCTGACGGATGTTACCACGCCAATAGGAGTTTTGGAGCAAGCGCGTAGCCTCTTCGTTGAGGGAGAGAGGCGGCATCTGGTATCGGTTGCAGAAATCCACGGCGAACTTACGGAAGAGCAACGGGATGTCTTCTTTTCTCTCGCGCAGCGCGGGTACGCGTATTTCTACGGTGTTGAGGCGGTAGAACAAATCCTCCCGGAACCGCCCATCGTCTATAGCTTGGCGCATGTTCAGATTCGTGGCTGCCACGACGCGGACATTGGTCTTGCGGACTTGGCTGGAGCCCATGCGCAGGAACTCGCCGGTCTCCAAGACACGTAGCAGACGAACCTGCGTCTGAAGGGGAAGTTCTCCCACTTCGTCCAGAAATAAAGTACCTCCATCGGCTATTTCAAAATAACCTTTGTGCTCGTTTTTGGCATCGGTAAAAGCGCCTTTCTCGTGTCCGAACAGCTCACTATCGATGGTACCCTCGGGGATGGCGCCGCAGTTCACGGCAAAATAGGCTCCGTGTTTACGAGAGGAGAAAGCATGGATGATTTTCGGAAAATGCTCCTTTCCCACACCGGACTCTCCGGTGATGAGCACACTCAAATCCGTGCGTGCGACCTGCACGGCAATCTCTATATCGCGATTCAGCAACGGACTTTGACCGATGATGCCGAAACGCTGTTTGATAGCTAATAATTCTTGTTGCGTCATAGTAAACCTGACAAAATGTCATGCAAAATTACAATATTTTTTGCATATATGCAAATAATTTGATAAAAAAAGTGTATATTCTTGTGTATGTCAAAAAAAATGTGTACCTTTGCACGCTTTTGATTACTTTTGAAGAACTATGTATAAAATTACTCGACAATTCTGTGTGTTGATTATAGCAGCTATATCGGCTGTGAGTTGTGTAACGCAGAAACAATTAACTTACCTGCATGATGCGGATGCGTCTAAGGTTGATTCCATCAATGCGAAATACTCTCCCCGGACGGAACATGTGATTCGTCCGGGTGATGCGCTGACGGTTTTTGTATCAGCGCTTGATAAAGAGGCAGTGGCTCCGTATAACCTTCCGACGGTTATTTATGCGGCTCCCGGGTCGAATCAGGTTCAGACGACTCCGATGTTGCAATACTATGTTGTGGATGCAGCGGGGTATATCGAGATGCCGGTGTTGGGAAAGTTACAAGTAGGCGGACTGAGCCGTCCGGAGGCAGAAGAGGAGATTCGCAAGGTCTTGTCCCGACAGGTGATTGACCCCACTGTGCGGATTTCGGTTGTTGGCGCAAAAGTGTCTGTGTTAGGCGAGGTGAACCGTCCGAGTCAAGTATCCATGCCGAGTGGTCGGATGACCATCTTTGACGCTCTTGCTGCAGCCGGTGATCTGACTCCGTATGGCCGTAGAGACAATGTGTTGATCACCCGCGAGGTAGACGGAAAGTTAGAGTTGGCGCGACTCAATTTAGGGAACGCAGATATCTATACCTCTCCCTATTATTTCCTTCAACAAAACGATGTTGTCTATGTCTCGCCGAACAAGGTGCGCGCTATCGGTAGTACGAATTCCGGTTTGTGGCTGAGCGTAGTATCTACGGCATTGAGTGCTGCAACGATTATTGTGACAGTCGTAAAAAAATAAGGGTGTATGGAAACAAATCAAAATAACGAGATAGATTTGCGCAAAGTGATGCGCATTGTGCTGGAGCACTGGTGGTGGTTTGCGATAGGAGTAGCGTGTTTTGTATTCTTGGGTGTCTGCTATTATTTGCGAAAGAGCCCTAAGTGGACGACTGATGCCTCCATTATGTTGCGTCAAAAAGACGGCTTTGGCGAAGAGATGGCATCTTTGTCGATGTTGGGTTTGACCGGCAATCAGGCAGCCGAAGACGAGGTAGTGGTGTTGGCTTCGAGAGGCCTGTTGTATCAGGCTATTGATGCCCTTAATCTATGGGATGCACATGCGAAAAAAGGTTCGCTGAGATGGGAAGGCGAGTTTCGGAATCCGGCTTTTTCTGTGGACTATATAGCTTTGACGAAAAGGGCAGAGAAAAAACCCTTCTCCATTATCGTAAAACCCACCTCAAAAGGGTATAAGATAAAGACCAAAAACGGTTTCTTCCATCGTTCTACAACCCGTGTGGAGAGTTTGAATGCGCCAATAGAGACGGGAATCGGAACGATACAGATCCATGCCAACCGCGCGCTGAGTCAAGATACGACGTATCGTGTTTTTCACTGTCGCCGCGAGTTGGTAGTGGCCGGTTATGGCGAGATGCTATCAATTTCGCAATACAAGAAAGAATCGAACATCATCAAGATGTCCATAAAGTCCCCTATGCCCGAACGCGATAAGGCCTTGCTGAATCAGCTGATCGAGCAATATAACCTGAATGCCGTGGTGGACAAAAATATGATTGCGACGAACACGGCGAATTTTATCGAGGAGCGGTTGGCTATCATCACAAAGGAGCTGGCTGACGCCGAGAATGCTGTTTCGGACTATAAAGAGAGCAATAACATCGCTGATATCCAGGCCCAAGCGCAACTGTTTCTCTCGGCCAGCAGTGCGGAGCAACGCGCGATGGCGGAGATAGAGACTCAGCTGAGTCTGGTGGAGTATATCGATGAATTCTTGCGTGACGAAACCAAACGTAACAGCCTCATCCCTTCGAATATCGGTGTGACGGATGCATCGCTGTCGAGCGGCTTGTCGGAATACAACGCTTTGCTGCTGCAGCGCATGCGTATTCTTCGTACCGCCACGGATGACAACCCCGTTATTGAGCAGATGAATGCGCAACTCGCTATCATGCGTCAAAACATCATCGCTACGATAGGGTCGGTGCGTGAGAGTTTGAAGATCCGCCAGCGCAATCTTCTGTCGCAGGACTCGAAATACAACCGTAAAATCAAAGATGCCCCGGAGCAGCAGCGTGAGTATGTACGCGTTGTACGCCAGCAACAATTACGGGAGCGTTTGTATGTTTTTCTGTATGAGAAACGTGAAGAGAATGCCCTGATGTTGGCCGCGACGACGATGCCGGCGAAAGTGCTGGATGTCCCGCAACGCGATGTTAAGAGTCAGTCTCCGAAATTGATAAAACTGCTGTTGTTGTGTATCTTCATGGGCTTGTTAATTCCGGCGGCGGTACTATATCTTTACGTCCTTATCAATGACAAGATCGACGATCCGAAGGAGTTTGAGAAGCGAATTCATGCACCTCTGTTGGGGCAGTTGGTACAAAACTCCCGGAATGCGCATATTGCAATCCATGAAGGCGAGTCAACGGTTTCGGCTGAGTTGTTCCGCCTGATCCGAACGAACTTACGCTATGTGATTCCTGCCGATGTGAAATCTCCGGTCATTTTGGTGACCTCGTGTATCAACGGAGACGGTAAATCGTATGTGGCAAGTAATACCGCCTTGTCGTTGGCTATCTTGGGAAAGAAAGTGGCGTTGGTGGGTTTGGATATCCGCAAACCGATGTTAGCTGCTTATTTCGGGCTGAGCAATAAAGGTCATCTGACGGATTATCTGGCGGATCCGGATGTTGCGATAGACGATATCGTTATACCGAGCGGCGAGCATCCGAATTTAGATATCATCCCTTGCGGAACGATACCTCCCAACCCGGCGGAGTTACTGCAGACCGAGCGGATAGACGAACTCTTCGCGGAGTTGCGTAAGCGGTATGACTATATTCTCGTGGATACAGCGCCCGTGGCTTTGGTCAGCGATACCTATCTCTTGGATCGCATCGCAGATATCACCATCTTCGTATGCCGCTATAAATACACGCCGTCGGAGATGATCGAGTATGTCAATAATGTCATCGCCCAAAATCGGATGCATAATGTCACCTGCGTGCTCAACGGCGTGAAGGGTCTTCGTGCCGGATACGGGTATGGTTACGGAGTGCAGAAATCGTAAATGGTAAATGACTAAATTGTAAATCACGTGATTGTCTGTGTAGCGGAGAAACCCTCTGTGGGTGCATATATAGCGAATGTCCTGGGCGCCAAGCAGCGCAAGGACGGCTATTTTGAGGGCAATGGTTATCAGGTGACCTGGACCTTTGGCCATTTATGCGCATTGCTCGATCCGCAGGAATATACAGACCAATGGAAGGCTTGGAGCCTTAGTTCCTTGCCGATGATTCCTCCGCGTTTTTCTATCAAAGTCTCCGGTGACGAAGGGGTACATAAGCAGTTTAATGTCATCAAGTCGCTGATTGCGCAGGCTGAAGAGGTCATTAACTGCGGTGATGCCGGACAGGAGGGAGCACTCATCCAGCGCTGGGGGATGCAGAAGGCGGGGGCGAACTG
>DFHS01000001.1:5791-25427 GCA_002372695.1 Bacteroidales bacterium UBA3717 | reverse complement strand
TGAGCTGAAGCGAATCAAGATGGCGCATGCGAAGTATGTGCAGTCGTTGCACGCTCACGACGATATGTAATAAAAAGACCGCAAACGCGGTCTTTTTTATTTACCATTTGGTCATTTACCATTCTCAACTAATTTCTCCCCAGTTATAACTCTGAGTAATCCGAAGCGCATCGAGGCGTCTTTTGTATATACGGTTCCTCTCATCCTCGAGCAGCGGGTCGGGGTCAAGGATCTCGAGGGCTGCCTGGCGTGCGAGGGAGACGAGTTGGCCGTCGGTTGCGAGGTTGGCTATATGCAGCTCAAAGGGAGTACCGGATTGCAGGGTACCTTGCAGGTCGCCGGGTCCGCGAAGCTGCAGGTCGGCTTCGGCGATGCGGAAACCGTCGTTGGTAGCAACCATGATATCCATCCGTTTGCGGGTCTCTTTGCTCAGCTCGAGATCGGTGAGGAGGAGGCAGTAGCTCTGGTCTCCGCCACGTCCGACGCGTCCGCGGAGCTGGTGGAGCTGGCTGAGACCGAAACGCTCGGCGTTCTGGATCATCATGACGGTCGCGTTGGGCACGTTCACGCCGACTTCGATGACGGTCGTCGCGACGAGTATCTGCGTCTCGCCGGAAGCGAAACGTTGCATCTGGAGGTCCTTGTCGGCGGCTTTCATCTGACCGTGAACCATGGAGATCTTATATTCGGGGAACGCCTCGCATAGCTCATTGAACCCGTTCTGCAGGTCCTGCAGGTCGAGTTTCTCATTCTCTTTGATAAGCGGATAGACGACGTATATCTGCCGTCCGTCCTGTATCTGCTTGCGCAGGAAGGCATAGACCTGTGCGCGGCGTTGGATGGAGTAATGGATGGTCTGTACGGGTTTGCGTCCCGGTGGCAGCTCGTCGATGATGGAGACCTGCAGATCGCCATACACCGTCATCGCCAAGGTGCGGGGGATAGGTGTCGCGGTCATGACAAGGATGTGGGGAGGGCAATCCGGCATCGCATTTCCGTCTCCGGCGACGCGCCGGGTTTTCGTCCAGAGTTTGGCGCGTTGGGCGACACCGAAACGGTGCTGCTCGTCGATGACGACGAAGCCGAGGTTCTGCCACTGCACGTTATCCTCCAGTAACGCGTGCGTACCTATTAATATATGGATGGTGCCGTTGAGCAGACCGTTGTGGATAGGTACGCGGTTTTTCGGCGTCGTGGAACCCGTGAGCAGGGCTACGTGGACAGCGTCGCCGAGCGGAGCCAAGAAGGCTTTGAGGGTCTCGTAGTGCTGGTTGGCGAGGATCTCCGTCGGCGCCATGATACAAGCCTGGTAGCCGTTGTCGATGGCGAGTAGGCAACACATCAGCGCCACGAGCGTCTTGCCGGAACCGACGTCGCCTTGCAGGAGGCGGTTCATCTGGCGACCGGATTTGAGGTCGTCATGTATCTCATGGATGACGCGTTTCTGCGCGTTGGTGAGGTCGAAAGGCAGGGCTTTGTAAAGGGCATGAAAACGGTTCCCGACCAGCGGCATGGCGAAGCCCGGGTTCTGCTCACGGCGCTTCATCTGGCGGAGGATCTGGAGCTGGATATAAAAGAGCTCTTCGAACTTAAGTCTCGCCCGTGCGTTCTGCATGGCGAGGGTGTCTTTCGGAAAATGCACGTTGATCAGCGCGTCTGTCAGACTCATGAGCCGGTATTGCTGCAGGATGTCTGCGCCGATCGTGTCCGGTACACCCATCTTCAGGTCGGGTAAGAGTTCCGCGATGATAGAGCGGAGAGCTTTTGAGTTGAGTCCGTGGCGTTTCATGACCTCGGTCGTGTTGTAGTACGGCTCGAGGCCCTGCGTCATCTCCGGCGTCACTTTCGACCATGGCGTGAGGTCGGGATGAACGAAGTTATAGAGGTGATTGAAGCGGCTGGGTTTGCCGAAGAGGAGGTACTTGACGCCCTTGGCAAGTTTGACATACTTCGCGCCCTGGAACCATACCAACTCGCATTGATGCGTACCGTCGAAGAAGGTCGCCGAGAGGCGCTGCGCCTTACCGATACCGATCGTGTGCCACTCGGTCACTTCACCGATGATCTGGACGTAGGTGTCTTCGTCGTTGAGTTCGGCGATGCGGTAGAACTTACTGCGGTCGATATATTTGTAGGGATAGGTCCGCAACAAATCCATCGCGGTCTGTACCCCGAGTTCTTTACGAAGAATGTCGGCACGTTTGGCACCGACATTCTTACAATACGTTATATCTCTCTGAGATAATTCCATGATAGACCGCTTCGCTCAAAGTAGAAAGACCGCTTCGCTCAAAGTAGAAAGAGTCTTTGAGTCCGAAGGACGATCTTTTGTCTTTCGACTTTCTACTAAATTATTGGAGCTTGAAGTTAACCGGTACGGTATATTTCACACGTACGGGTTTACCACGTTGCTGACCGGGTTTCCATTTCGGCATGGACTTGATGACGCGAACCGCCTCTTTGTCCAGTGAAGGATCGCCACCGGAACGAACGACCTCTACATCAACGATCGAACCATCACGGTTTACGACGAACTGGCAGATCACACGACCTTGGATACCGTTCTCCTGTGCGATAACCGGGTACTTCACGTTCTCGCTGAGGTATTTGAAGAGGGCTTGTTGTCCACCGGGGAACTCCGGCATCTTCTCTACTACGACGAAGACGACTTCTTCTTCCTCTTCCTCAACAGGAGCCTCTACCGGGGCAGCGATAACGACCTCTTGCTCCGTCTCCTCGGTGTTCACCTCGATCGACTCGGTCTCGACGTTATCCTCGACCACGTTCAGCACTTCCACTTCCTGTACGGCAGGGGGTGGGGGAGGAGGAGGCGTCTCCTGGCTGGTCTGTTGAATCTCTACTTCTTCCTCAAAGAGGAACTCTGTGTCGGTCACCTCGTACTTCGTGACCTCTCGCTCAGTCCACTCCAGCGCCACATAAACGAGGCTCAGAACGAAAACCAAACCCATCAATACATAGACGAGTTTGTCCTTCTCTAAACTGGCTTTTTCTGATTTCTTAACTTGCATATCTTGTGTTTTTTAGGTCGTGATAATCAAAATCGGCTACAAAGGTACAACTTTTTTGCGATTTATGCAAATAAATTTCGAAAAATTTGCGCATTTGTAAATATTTTTGTACCTTTGCACCCGAAAAATGAGCCATCGGCTATCAAAAATATGGAAATCGAGCTCTGCGAGGAACGTTGGCAGATTACTTACTGCGAATGTTTTTGCGCAGGCGTTAGGCATCCTTGTCTATCCTATATTGACGCGTATGTACGCGCCGGAGGATTTTGCTTTGCTCTCGCTCTTCACAAGCACCTTGGGAGTGGCAGGGTTGGCCGCTACGGCGGAGTACCAGTACGCGGTCGTCTTGCCGAAGGAGGAAGAGAAAGCCCGGGCGTTGGTGCGTTTGAGCGGAATGATCACCCTGTGCGTCGCAGGAGTTTTCTGTCTCTCTCTGCCTTTCGCGGAGCCTATAGCAGGACTTTTCAATGCGCCGGAGTTAGCGCGGTGGTGGTGGACCATGCCGCTCTCTATCGTGGTGATGGGGGCATGGAATATCCTCAACTACTGGTATATCCGCCGGCGGGCTTTTGCTCGTATCAGCGGCTATCAGGTCTCGCAAAGCCTCTTCTCCGCCGGGGCCAAGGTCGGATTCGGCGCTTTAGGATACTTACGCGGAGGGATGATCTTAGCTACCGTCCTGGCGCCGCTGGTCTCCCTTGCGATTAGTGTCGGGATGGCATGGAAGAAACACCTGCGTGGACTCTTCTGCGAGCCTGCAGCACCGATGAGAGAAGTAGCGCGCGAGTATGCTAATTTCCCCAAGTATAGCTTACCTCGCGCGTTAGTCAATTCCGTCGGTCAAGCGTTGCCGGTATGGTTGTTAACGCCCTGTTTCGGTCTTCAGGAAGTGGGGTTGCTCTCCCTGGCGATGATGGCTTCTTTCGTGCCGCTGAATATAGTGACGAAATCCTGCTACCAGGTGCTTTTTCAGAAGGTCTCCGTTCTCGTGCAAAACCGTCAGCCGATAGGTCGTGTCTTAGGGCGTTTCTGTATAGTGACGGGAGGCGTGCTGGTTGTCGGAATGGCGTTGTTGTATATCGTCATGCCGCAGATAGTGACGCTCCTTTTCGGCGAGGAATGGACTGGTTCGGCGGATATCATCCGGACGCTTTATCCCTACCTCATTCTCACGCCTATATGCGGTACTATCAGCTTCCTGTCGGATGTCTTCGGCAAACAAAAAACAGCCCTTTGGATGGAGGTTGTTTACGTCTTAATGATGGCGGTTGCTTTAGAGACCGGTATCTTTTTAGACAGCTTCTTGGGGAGTATCTCCATGCTGGCTTGGACGCGTTTCGCGTACCTCTTGGTACAACTATTGTGGTTCGCTTCCCTCGTTCGTAATTATCACAAGACGCTTTCGTAAGCGGCTTTGAAAAGCGCCGTCCGCAAGGGGCGTTTTAACAGTTTAACGGAACTTCAGTTCCCTCAGTTTCTGGAACCAGATGGCGAGACGGAAGAGGGGTTTGTAGTATTTCTCGACGGAGAAATAGGTATAGGGCGTAGAGCCGAACTGCTTGTAGTGTTTCGCCGTGCCGCGTTCCATCGAGCCTTCGAAATCAAAACGTACCTGTTTCTCGCGGGCTAACTTCATCGCTTCGAGGACTAACAGAGCTCCTGCGCCGGAGTCGCCGAAAGCGGGGTCATAGACCGGGATGAGGTAATACATCAGGCTCTTGTCCCAGACGAGGAAGGCTGCCGCATAGACCTGTCCGTCGGCGTTGCAGATCTTCAGGATCTCGCATTGTTGCTTGCGTCGCGCCTTGCGCTCCAGTACCAGAAGGAACTCCCGGCTGTAGCGGATCTTGCGGTTGCGTGCCGCCATGCAACGGACGTGGAACCGGTAGAAGTCCTCTACCTCCATCCCGCGTTCGGCATGCAGGCTGAGGGCTTTTTGCAGCTGACGGCGTTTGTTCTTGCTGAACGAAGCGATGAGGGCATCTAAGTCGCTCAGGTCGTCCACGCGGTACGTCACACGCTCTTTGGTCTTGAAGCCCAGACCACGCATGGCATCGACGCAGAGGCTGCCGGGCATGTATTGCTGGTAGTAGTAGGCGAGGCCGAGACCGTCCAGCTGCTCCTTGAGCGCACGGCATACTTCCGCCGTCTTCCATTTATCGCCGGTGATATCTTCTCTCACCCATATACCGCCTATCTGCGTCTGCTGAGGCATGATAATATATTTGAGCCACGCGCGCTTGCGCAAGAGGTACGGCATGGCGCCGATGATCTCGCCATACTCGTCCTCTGCGATCAGTACATCCCACTCCTTGCCCGCGCAGACGGCATCCATCCACCACGGCTGCAGGAAGACAGGCATGTACTCCTGCGCTGCAGACCATTCTATGTATCGCTCTTTGTTTGTCATTCGTTCACTCGTTCATTCGTTCACTCGTTAATTCTTAAACAACCCGTTGAAGAACCCGCCTTGCTCTTGTGCTTCAGGAGCAGCTTGTGCCTCGTCGTTAGGAAGCGCAGCTTCATCATTGAGCGACGTAGCCGCGCTCATTCCACCATTTCTATAGATCTCCGGGCGGTAGAGGATCTGGATATTCTCCGCGATGACTTCGGTCTTGCGGCGGATCTGGCCGTCTTTCTCCCACGAACGTGTCTTGAGCTTGCCCTCCACATAGACCTTCATGCTCTTCTTGAGGTTCTGCTGTGCCCACTCGGCGAGGTTGCGCCAGAGCACAATCGAGTGCCACTCCGTCACGTCGGGAACCTGGGTGCCGTTCTGCATGACATACCCGCGTTCGGTCGTTGCTAAATTAAAGGTTGCGATTGCTACGCCTCTGTCCAAGTAACGTACTTCCGGATCTGCGCCTACGTTACCAATAAGAATTACTTTGTTTACGCTTGACATAAATACTTTTTTTTGATTAGATTTATTTGTTTTGTGTTGTTTGGTTGTGTGTCTTAAAACCTTTGCGGCTGCAAAGGTACAACAAAAAACCGAAATATGCAAGTTTTTTGTGATTTTTTATGATTTTACTTGTGTATCTCCCAAAAAAGTTGTACCTTTGCAGCCGCAAAGGTTGCTATAGCCATCCGTCCATGACCAAGACGTAAAATAGGTTTATATATATAATGCGCAAGATGTTGCGCGAAAGACAGCGTAATAAGCCGAAACTTGATTGTTTGAAAACTGGACACTTTCGACAAATCATTGTAAATTCAAGTACGGTTTATGCACGCTCACGTGTTAGCGTGAGTTTTCCGTGCGTAAGTTTGAATTTACAAGGTAGTCCAGAACCTCAAACGATCAAATGATACGAACGAAAGCGCACGCTTTTTACATATATATTTATATAGTATATTTTAATAACCAAAATCAGTAATTTTAGTGAGTGAGTCCTAATAGGCGATCTGAATACTCGACAATAAATAAATTTTTACCGCTCATTTGGGACAAACCCAAATAAGCGGTATATATTTTTTGTTTATGTCGTAAAAAAGCAGTATTTTTGCACAATTTTTTGTGAATAGTACGGTATAAAAGTCTGTAATTATTACTCATTTTGCTATTATGCGAAACATTATTAAACATCAAATTAACGCATGGATAAAGAAGGTTGATGTGTCGAGCAAGGCTGAGTATCAGCGTCTTTTAGACGCAGTTATGAACGAGTGTCTGTATGTCGATCAACACTTGGATCGCGATACCTTTGCAGCACGCATGAGTCTCTCTCGCCATAACCTGAATAAAGTCTTGCGGGAAAATGCGAACGGTCTCTCCTTTCCTCAATGGCTCAATGGGATACGAATCGAGAAAGCCTGTGAGTTGTTGAAAAGAGAGAAGCGGAAAACAATTAATGAGGTGGCATGGGCAGTAGGGTTGACGCCGGATAATCTCAGAAGACTTTTTCGTCAGCAAATAGGCATCACTCCAACGGAGTATAAGATGAAGAATTAATCGACTTTGCGTAAATTTTTTCGACTCTGCGTAAAAAAATACCGCTGATTTGGGACGCTCCCAAATGAGCGGTATTGTTTATTTGCGTGGTTTTATAAAAAGTAATACCTTTGCAGCCGATTTTGGTACAAAAAAGTAAAATTATGGTTTTTAGTATTAAGAAGATTTTAATAGGTGTCACACCGCTTATAGCGAGTTTCTTTGCGATCCTTCCCGCGCAAGCCGAGTTCAGTTTGGTGCATAAGGCAGGTATGTACGATGCTTTGCAGGATAATGGCATGCAAGCCGTTCACACGGAGACGCAGATTCTGTATGCGAAACCGGGTGAATGGGTATATCTGTATCGTCCGGAGAGAGCGTCAATGATTTCCTATGTACGATGGTATAACTATGATACAGATCGTGCAATCCCTAAGAATTATTCCGTAGATGAATCTCCTGCTACAGACAAGTCGGGAAATCCTGTTGCAGCAACACGTATTGAGAGTACGTGGGCAAAAGACACAGCAGCCAATAATCCCAAATTTAAAGCATATAATGATTACGGGTGGTTTGCGTACGACTACGCGTCGGATCGCGTAACTACGTCAGACGTATCTTATATAGAAATAAAGTACCGGATGCATAAAGGCGATTCGGTCTATCGCATAGCGTGCGACGAGTCTATATGGAAGGATGGTTTTACTTGGAAAGGATCCGGCACGGTTACAGAACCAACTCTCTCCAAGCGTATTATTTATGAGATTCACCCTGCCTCCGAAATGGCAGAGCGAATGGAGCCATACAAGGATATGGATGGCACCAATGACCGCTTTTTGGAAGAATATGATATGATTGCCCCAACGGGACGGCAACTCTATATCGGTCCGGAGTATATGATTCACACCAAGAAAGTGACATTAAAACAATACACGTGCTACGCGCGATCTAATTATTATTATATCAACAGTCAAGGCGATGCGACAGCTGCCGCCACAACTAACAAATGGATTTGGTACAAGGACGGAGTCGCAGATCCAACAATAACATTGCCAAGCACGGCGGCCCAGTTTGCGCCGATGAGTAGTACTACACCCGGAACGATTGTGTATGAGTTGAAATATAATTCCGCAGAAGGTGTTTATTTCAATGTAGCCCGATTTCGGGTGACGTACGAAGATCAGAATACTGTTGGACCAGCTCTTTCTTTGCCTGCAACGACGAAGAAGATGGACAAGATCTACGAGCAGACTTTCAATTTTGAGAGGCCTGGAACTACTAATTTTGCATTTTGGCTCGGACACCTTGACGTCGATGAGTCCACGTACGGATATTATAACAAGAACCTCGATGGTTCTCCATCGCAAAGAAAGATCCGTCAGGGAAATGTCACGTGGAGTGAGTATGCCATCACAAACAGGAAGCAGGTGTGGGTGGATAGTGGAACTGCTCCGCAGGTCTATCAGCATGTGGATTCCACAGAAAACGTAGCTAATAATGCCAAAGAAGGTTATATGCTTTATGTTGATGGTTCGCAGCAACCGGGTTTGGTGTTTGACTTGAAGGTGAGCGCAGACCTGTGTCCGGGAGCAACCATGTATTTTACGGCGTGGTTATGCGATGTATCCAGCGAGAAGAGTGGCAATAATGGCCGTAGTGCACCAAATATGGACTTTGAAGTTACGGGTGTGGATTCAGAAGGCGGAGAACACGCCTTGACTACGTTTACTACCGGTGAGTTCGGCATCAATGCACCGGAAGATTTAAGCCAAGGAGCCTGGAGTAATACCAACCGAATGGAGCGTGCCAAATGGCATCAAATAATGTTCCCTGTTAAGTTTACCGCCGAGACTACTTATCCGTCTTATCGACTTCGGATTCGCAACAAGAGTACTTCTTCGGATGGTAATGACTTTGCGATAGATGATATCCGTATATATGTTCAGAAGCCTCCGGTACGTCCTATCCAGGCTTCGACGTATGATTGTCCGGCAGGAACTTTTGATTCAATTACGGCCTATTTGCGTGTGGACTATCAGGCGATTGATGATCAGCAGAATACGTTCTATTATCAATGGAGAGACGGCGATGACGAAGCTATCGAGATGCCGTATCTTAATGGGAATAGCGGAGCTTCTTCCACGTATGGTCGGATCGTCCTGCCGGAGAGCGAAGAGGCGGTTATTGCTGCAGGAGATACTTGTTCGTCGCTTTTATCGTTCGATGCCAAATATTATGATACAGAGGTGCCGTTGGTTAAGTATGTGAAGGAGTTTGTGGACGCATCAACGGAGCGTTATGTGATGTACATCGCGCAGCCTATGTACGCGCGTACCAATTTTAAATATACCGGTTATGTAGCGATACGTCCTGAGGACTTGGGTTCGGAAACGGGTTGCGGTACAAAAGCAGAGTTGTTGATAGCCGGCGGTACGCGTATTTTGATTAACGGTGAAGCGTTAGGCGACTCGGTAGTAGATATCTGTGGAAGCCGCTCCTATACGCTGGATATCGTGCTGACGTATATTGCGCGAAATGAAGAGACGGACGCGTTGGAGGAATATACTACTCCTTGCAGGGCGGATTGGCTTATAGGTGACTCGACGTATGTTAACGCGAACCCCGATGTTTATCGTTATACCTTCCGGCAGATAGAGCAAGCAGTGGAGGATTATCGCACTTCCGATCCGACGCAGTTGTCGAAAACGATTGTGCGGCATTTGCTGCGGAATAATCTGCTGGTTTTGAACTCTGCTTCGACGATTATGCAGCCATCTCTTTCGCTTAGTTACACAGCGTTCCCGATTAATGGGTCTGCGACTAATGGGATGTCGGTCTGTCTCACACCGCGGTTCTTGCATTTGAATCCGGGAGAGGCAATCGTTAATATGATGAAGGTGGGTAATTCTGCAGAAGAGCTGCCGCAAGCGGTGAAGGACAGACCACGTATTGTGCGGATCTCCAATGCGCAGAAGAAGAGTGGTAAGTTCCAATTGCCGCTTTTCCTGGAAGGCGATCCCGGAGAGGAGTATCGGGTAGATAGTATCTATATTGTCTCATCCACTTATGCCGGCTGGCGATCTATCCGGCTGAATAGCGACAAAGAGGTAATAGGATTGATAGACACAGTCACCCTCTCCGGAACAAGATTAAGTACGCTTAAAGAGGGATACGACTACACGTTCCACATGGCCTTTATCGGGGAATCGGCGGAAGACAAGTGTAACCGCGGATATACGTATTTCACGCTGCGTATCGTGCCGGATGTCGTCACATGGCAAGGTGGCGAATGGAATGAAGATGATAGTTGGGATTCGTTTATTCCGATGCGCGAGACTGATGTGATTCTCTTAGAGGATAAGGATTATAATGTTCGATTTGATGAAGAATCCATGGCTCAGTATGATATAAATTATACAGAAAACCACTGTCATCATATTTATTTTCCGGACGGAGCCTCCATGGCCGGTCAGGAGCATGTCAATATTCATGGGCAGGCGTTTATTGATGTCAAAGAGTATGCATGGAAATGGACGCTTACGTCCATCCCTATTCAAGGTGTAGTGACCGGAGACTTGTTCGTCAGCGCGCATGAGAGCACAAAACCTTTCGTGGTGGCACCTATCAATCAGACGGTAGGAGAGTATGCCGAGGACCGCGTCAAATGGCAGGTTTATCACAAAGAATATGACACAGAGAAAGACAAATGGAAAGTAGCCACCAACACTACGACACGTCCCATGTTGGCCGGTGACGCCAATATGGTAGGAATCGACTGTGAGAACAACGACGTCGATCCTATTATCCGTCTTCCAAAGCAGGATAACATGTATCGTTATTACGAGAAAAATCAGCAGGTTTGGATGATTTATAACGAGAATATCACCCGTGACGAAGCGACTTATGGCAAACCCGCTTGGAACGGCGATAAGGATATTACGCTCAAGCAGGTTTTCGAAAATATCTACCTGCTGGGTAATCCCACTTTTGGGTACATCAATATATCCAAATTAGTGGAGGATAATGAGGATAAACTAACGGGAAAGTACTATCTGGAGCCGGTCGGCGCGACAACTATTCCGAAGAAAGATGAGATGATTAGTTTCAATCGCGATGTTAGTACGGATGAGTATGATGTTCTTCTGCCGCCTTACCGCGGTGTGTTGCTGGAGGGCAAAGCGGCTTCTTCGTCCTTGACGATCAATATTGATGCTTCGTTAGTGAACCCCGAAGGACGTAATGCTCCTCTAAGGCGAATGAATCATCAGAATGAGATAGCTACAGATATTCAATCCTGCTACGATTCTCAGGGTGTGCAGGGGATTTATGACCTCTTGGGACGTAGGGTAGGGAGTGATATTCGTGCGTTGCCGGACGGAGTGTATATAATCATGGATGGCGTGAGTCCACATAAGATTGTTAAGAAAAAATGAAGTTAGTAAAAAATTTATTGGTATTACTCTGTTTGGCGCTGTGTACGGCAGCTTATGCCGTGACGTATTCTCCTTACCGGTCTGCCGGCACGCGGGCAAGTCTTGCTTCGCCTGCCGCAGACTTCAGGTCCGATTATTCTTTGACTGCTGAGGCTCCGCAGGTTGCGTTCCGTAGTACGAGCGCCGTGCCGGTCACGTATTATACGGTGAAGGCGCTGAATGTGGATGGGTCGGTTTCTATGGCTTATACTGCGGATGGGCAGAATTATAAGCCAAGGCATGTACGGAGAGGCCTTGATTTAGACGAAGAGGATGAGCCGAACGCTTCATTGGTGCCGGTAGGAGATATCCCCTGGTTGCTTATTGTTCTGCTTGTGGTCGTGAGAGTATGGATGACGGGTTGTTGCTCGCGTCGTTTCTTGGGATGGACGGGCGTGAGGAAGAGCTGGTAGACGGCGCGGCCGTGGTAGAAGACCGTCGCGTGGTTTTTGGTCTGGAGCCGGCATACGACCCAAAATCCCCACTCCTCCGCTTCGCGGAGGGTGTTGAGGCGTCCTGTGAGGGCGGCATTTAGATGGTTTTTGTAGATAATCTCGACGGATTTGTCAGAGGTACGTCTGCGGCGATGTACCATCTCCGCCTCCAGCGTGTCTTTCAGGCGGAGGAAGAAGTGGTATAAGATAGGATGAATCTTACAATTCCGAATCGGTTTATCCGATATTTTGAACAATTTTATAGCCATTTGTTAAAATCACTGGATATATATTATTTATAATATATATAGGTAGGTGCAGGATACGTTCCACCTCCGTTCCGCCCTCGTTCTGCCACCGTTACGTCCCTGTAGCGTTCTGTTGCGCTCCCTGCGCGTCAGGGCAGGAGGGGATTTTTTTTTCAAAACCGGGTGCAAAGGTACAAAAAAAAATTGAAATATGCAAGAAAAGAATGAAAAAATGGGAACCCGCATCTATGCGGGGCTAATGTACGAAAGAAGAAGGAAAGGAAGTAAAAAAAATTTGGCACGATGTTTGTGAGAGATGGGATAACCGGTTGAAAAATGGCCAAGTTTATTGGCGAGAGATTATTGTTAAAACCCTTATTTACAAGAGGAAAAGAAAATGAAAAAGTTATTCGTCATGGCATTAGTTGCCATCTTTGCGGCAAACATCAGCGCGCAAGAAGTTAAGGCCGAAAAGGCCGAGTGCAAAAAAGAGAACAAAGAGTGCAAGAAGTCCTTCGAAGAGCGCACGGAAATGGAGATCAAGATCCTCTCGGATGAGCTCTATCTCGACAGTCTGCAGTCGGAGAAATTCGCTAAGACCTACCGCGAGTTTAAAAAAGCGCAATTCGAGTTGAGGAAAGATTTCAAGAAGAAGTTCGCGAAGGACCTCAACGACCGCCAGGTAGAGAAAGTGCTTCGTTTCCACGGCGGACATCCGTGCAAGGGCGATTGCCAGCACAAAGGTGCTCCCCAACGCAAGCACGTAGAAAAGGACAAGAAGTAATCTGCTGCTCTAAGGTATTAGTATGGTAAAAACAGGACGACTCACTCCCGTGAGCCGTTCTTTTTTTGCGCCCTCCTTCTACCGCTATTTCAAGCGCGTTACAGGACTCACAGCGAAAGAATATAAGCTCAGAGTAAGACCTAAACCATAGGATCACCATAAGATCACCATAGGATCACCATAGGATGGAACCCTGAAAATGGTAAAATAATGCAATTTACTATATAATACATAGTATTATATACTTTTCGTGCCCTTTTCTCCGAAAATAAGTGCTTTCCCGTCACCCCTTAGTCCATTTCGCCAGACCTTCTTTTGGGCTGTATATCGATCTTAATTTGCTACCTAAACCTTGCATTTCGAAGAAAAAATCACTTTTTTTGCATTTTTTTACAAAAATATTTGGTCATGTCAAAAAAAAGTAGTACTTTTGCAGGCTTTTTCGCGCGAACTGAGCCTTGTACGCACATGTGTATATACAAAAACAATGGTACGGGCAACGCGCCGAAGCATATGGAAACATTTATAAACAAACAATTAATTAAAACAACAAAATGCCTACAATTCAACAATTAGTTAGAAAAGGAAGAGCAGAACTGCTGGACAAGAGTAAGAGCCCTGCGCTCGACAGCTGTCCGCAACGTCGTGGCGTTTGTGTACGTGTGTACACCACGACCCCGAAGAAACCTAACTCCGCAATGCGTAAGGTAGCGCGTGTACGTCTGACCAACGCTAAGGAGGTGAACGCTTACATCCCGGGAGAGGGACACAACTTGCAAGAGCACAGCATCGTTATGGTGCGTGGCGGCCGTGTAAAAGACCTGCCGGGTGTTCGTTATCACATCGTTCGTGGTACATTGGATACCGCCGGTGTAGCAAACCGTTTGCAACGCCGCTCCAAATACGGAGCTAAGCGTCCGAAAGCTAAAAAGTAACCGGTTTAGAACCGGAGCAAGTTAGCCATTCGGCTGACAAAAACAAGTTCTGACTTAGAATTAACTAACTAAATGTTCCATAGAATGGGACGAAACAATGGGTTGAGGGTTGAGTAAGGGACTTAACGAGTGAACGAGTGAACGGATGAACGAGTGAAAGTCGCTGAAGTAATCGACAACCAAAATTAAAATTATTTAAGACAATGAGAAAAGCAAAACCAACAAAACGTGTGATCCTGCCGGATCCAGTTTATGGCGAAGTAATGGTGGCAAAATTCGTTAACCACCTGATGCTTGACGGTAAGAAGAATACCGCGTATGGAGTGTTCTACAGCGCACTTGGCTTAGTAGAGCAGAAAGCAAAGAGCGAGGAGAAGAGTGCTCTGGATATCTGGAAACAGGCTCTGGACAACATCACTCCGCTCGTAGAGGTTAAGTCCAAACGTATCGGTGGTGCGACCTTCCAGGTACCGACGGAGATCCGTGCAGACCGTAAGGAGAGTATCGCGATGAAGAACATGATCAATTTCGCACGCAAGCGTGGCGGTCACTCGATGGCTGAGAAGCTCGCTGCTGAGATCATGGATGCATTCAACAACCAGGGTGGTGCGTTCAAGCGTAAAGAGGATATGCACCGCATGGCAGAGGCTAACCGCGCATTCGCACACTTTAGATTCTAAACTAGGACCCTAGGACCCTAGTCCCCTAGGATCCTGGAATGCAAAAAAGATTGATAAGAAAATGGCAAAACATGATTTGAAATTAAACCGTAACATCGGTATTATGGCCCACATCGATGCGGGTAAGACGACTACGTCTGAGCGTATCCTGTTCTACACGGGTCTGACCCACAAGATCGGCGAGGTACACGATGGTGCGGCAACCATGGACTGGATGGTACAGGAGCAGGAGCGTGGTATCACCATCACTTCTGCAGCTACTACTACCTACTGGAACTATGCGGGTAACAAGTACAAGATCAACCTGATCGACACTCCGGGGCACGTGGATTTCACGGTCGAGGTAGAGCGTTCGCTCCGTATCCTCGACGGTGCAGTAATGGCACTGTGCTCGGTAGGTGGTGTACAGCCGCAGTCTGAGACTGTATGGCGCCAGGCGGATAAATATAATGTACCGCGCTTGTGCTACGTGAACAAGATGGACCGTTCGGGTGCAAACTTCTTCGACGTAGTACGTCAGATCAAAGAGGTACTGGGTGCTACTCCGTGTCCTATCCAGATCCCTATCGGCGCTGAGGAGACCTTCAAGGGTGTCGTTGACCTCGTGAAGATGAAAGCTATCCTCTGGCACGATGAGACCATGGGCGCAGAATACGTGGAGGAGGAGATCCCGGCTAACCTCCGGGCTGAGGCTGAGGAGTGGCGCGACAAGATGCTGGAGACGGTATCTGAGTTCGACGACACGCTGATGGAGAAATACTTCGATGATCCTTCTACTATCACTGAGGATGAGATCCGCGTAGCTATCCGCAAGGGTACTCTCGCTATGAAGATCTTCCCGGTTATCTGCGGTTCTTCGTTCAAGAACAAAGGTGTGCAGACGATGCTGGATGCAGTGTGTGCCTACCTGCCGAGTCCGCTCGACACTCCGGTGATCAACGGTACCAACCCGAACACCGATGCAGCAGAGGTTCGTCACCCGAACGATGAGGAGCCGCTCTGCGCACTGGCCTTCAAGATCGCTACCGATCCGTACGTAGGTCGTCTCTGCTACTTCCGCGTGTACTCGGGTCACCTCGATGCAGGTTCATACGTTTACAACCCCCGTTCGGGTAAGAAAGAGCGTATCAGCCGTATCTTCCAGATGCACTCCAACCACCAGAATCCTGTTGAGACCATCCTCGCGGGCGATATAGGCGCGGGCGTAGGATTTAAGGATATACGCACGGGCGATACACTCTGCGACGAGAACAAACCTATCGTACTCGAGTCCATTGAGTTCCCGGCACCGGTGATCGGTATCTCCGTAGAGCCGAAGAGCCAGGCTGACCTTGACAAACTGGGTGTAGGTCTTGCTAAACTCGCTGAGGAGGATCCGACGTTCACCGTTAAGACCGACGAGCAGACCGGCCAGACCGTCATCTCCGGTATGGGTGAGCTTCACCTAGAGATCATCATCGACCGTCTGAAACGTGAGTTCAAGGTAGAGTGTAACCAAGGTCGTCCGCAGGTTGCTTACCGCGAGGCTATCTCTGCTCCGGTAGAGTTGCGCGAGGTGTACAAGAAGCAGTCCGGTGGTCGTGGTAAGTTCGCAGATATCATCGTTCGCGTGGAGCCGGCAGACGCTGATTTCCCAGGCGGTCTTCAGTTTGAGGATATTGTCAAGGGCGGTAACGTGCCTAAGGAGTACATCCCGTCGGTTCAGAAGGGCTTCGAGACCGCAATGAAGAACGGTGTACTCGCAGGTTATCCGCTTGACAGCCTGAAGGTTACGCTGATAGATGGTAGCTTCCACCCGGTTGACTCCGACCAGCTGTCCTTCGAGATCGCTGCACAGATGGCATTCAAAGAGGCTTGCGCAAAGGCTAAACCGGTGCTCATGGAGCCGATCATGAAGATCGAGGTCGTTACTCCGGAAGAGAGCATGGGTGATGTCATCGGCGACTTGAACAAACGTCGTGGTCAGGTAGAAGGTATGGATACCAGCCGTACCGGTGCGCGCATCGTGAAGGCTAAGGTGCCTCTGGCAGAGATGTTCGGTTATGTAACCGCTCTGCGTACCATCACCTCCGGTCGTGCTACGAGCTCTATGGAATTTAGTCATTACGAGGCAGTATCCAGCTCGATTGCAAAGGCTGTACTGACCGAAGTAGGCGGTAGAGTGGACTTAGTCTAAGAAACGGAATTCCGATATCTCGGTATATCGAAACCTCGAAATATCGATAACCCGATATATCGAGAAATCGGGAAACCGATTAGGAATATAAAATAATAAGGAACGTACACGTACACACATGCGTGTGGTGAGAGGTACGGCCTGAAACATAAGGTTCGCAAGAACAAAATTAACCCTGTGGGGCGTGGGTCATCTTAGCAAATGACTCTTAAGGTTATCTGCGCTCTGCGAAGTATTAACAAAATAAAAACATTATTACTAATTATGAGTCAAAAAATTCGTATCAAACTGAAGTCTTTCGACCACAACTTGGTTGACAAGTCTGCAGAGAAGATCGTGAAGACCGTAAAGGCAACGGGTGCCGTAGTAAGTGGTCCTATTCCACTGCCGACCCACAAGCGCATCTTTACCGTAAACCGCTCGACGTTCGTTAACAAGAAGAGCCGTGAGCAATTCGAGTTGGCAAGCTACAAGCGTCTGATCGACATCTACAACTCTAACAACAAGACCGTTGAGGCCCTCATGAAACTGGAGCTGGCGAGCGGTGTTGAAGTCGAGATTAAAGTTTGATGAACAACAAACCTCATCCATCGGATAGTGAGGTAATAGGAAATCCTAGGAAGACCTAGGTAGTCCTAGGAAGACCTAAGAATTAACCCGATGGCGAGTGAGGAGTTAATTAACAATTATTATTAAAAAAAACTAAGCAACAATGCCAGGTTTATTAGGAAAAAAGATCGGAATGACTTCCGTCTTCGGTGCCGACGGCAAAAACATCCCGTGCACCGTCATTGAGGCAGGTCCTTGCGTAGTGACTCAGCTGAAGACCGTAGAGAAAGACGGTTACAAGGCAGCTCAGGTAGGCTTTATGCACAAGAGCGAGAAGCACACGAACAAGGCCGAAGCAGGCCACTTCAAGGCCGCAGGCGTAGAGCCGATGCGCCACTTAGCAGAGTTCGAGTTCGACGGAGAGCTCGCTCTGGGTCAAACAATCACAGCAGCAGACCTCTTCGAGGAGGGCATGTACGTTGACGTTATCGGAACCAGCAAGGGCCACGGTTTCCAGGGTGTCGTTAAGCGTCATGGCTTCGGCGGTGTAGGTCAGAGCACTCACGGTCAGGATGACCGTCTGCGCGCACCGGGTTCTGTAGGTGCATGTGCATACCCGAGCCGTATCTTCCCGGGTACCCGCATGGCCGGACAGATGGGTGGTGACCGCGTAACGGTTCAGAACCTCGTCGTACTGAAAGTGATTCCTGAGTACAACTTGATCATGGTCAAGGGTAGTGTACCGGGTGCAAAAAATTCAATCGTCATTATTAACAAGTAATTAGTTATGGAACTTAGTATTTTGAACCAAGCCGGTAAAGAGACCGGTAAGAAGATTGCTCTGAATGACGCTATCTTCGCAATCGAGCCTAACGACCATGCTATCTACTTGGACGTTAAGCAGTTCTTGGCAGCACAGCGCCAGGGCACAGCAAAAGCAAAACAGCGTAGTGAGAATGCTCACTCGACCCGCAAACTCGGTCGCCAGAAAGGTGGCGGAGGTGCACGTCCGGGTGATCTGAAGTCTCCGGTACGCGTAGGTGGTGGTACGATTTTCGGCCCGGTACCTCGTGATTACGACTTCAAGCTGAACAAGAAAGTAAAACAGCTGGCTCGCAAGTCCGCTCTTTCGCTTCGCGCTAAACAAAATGAGTTGCTCGTATTGGACGCTCTGAACTTCGACGCACCGAAGACCAAAGCTATGGTAGAGGTTTTGAACAACCTCAAAGTAGAGGGTAAGAAAGTGCTCTTCGTAGTAGCAGACGCTAATCTCAACGCTCGCAAGTCCGCCGCTAATATCCAGCGTGTGAACGTAGTGAACGTCAACGAGCTGAACACCTACACAATCATGAACTCGAATGTTGTAGTTCTGACCGAAGCATCGGCTGCTGCAATCGAGGCAACTTTAAACGCATAAGGAGGTAGAAATTATGGCAATTATTATCAAACCGATCGTCACTGAGAAGATGACCGCCGCCGGCGAGAAACTGAACCGTTACGGTTTTGTTGTAGCTCGCAATGCCAACAAAGTTGAGATCAAGAAAGCGGTAGAAGAAATGTACAACGTTCAGGTTACGGATGTGAATACGCTCATCCGCGCTCCGAAAGTAAAACAGCGCTGGACCAAGTCCGGTCTGTTGAAAGGTGCACAGCAGGCGTATAAGAAAGCCATCGTAACGCTGGCCGAAGGTGAAACAATTGATTTTTATAGCAATATCTAAAAATGGCTGTACGTAAATTAAAGCCCACAACACCGGGGCAGAGACACAAAGTTATAGGTGCGTTCGAGACAATTACCGCGAGCGCTCCTGAGAAATCGCTTGTGTTTGGTAAGACGAAGACCGGTGGTCGCAACAACGTCGGAAAGATGACGATGCGCTACATCGGTGGTGGTCACAAACAGAAGTATCGCGTAATTGACTTTAAGCGCAATAAAGACGGTGTACCCGCAGTAGTAAAGACTATTGAGTACGATCCGAA
Source organism: Bacteroidales bacterium UBA3717 (assembly GCA_002372695.1). GTDB lineage: Bacteria > Bacteroidota > Bacteroidia > Bacteroidales > Paludibacteraceae > Colicola. The sequence continues at coordinate 6,206 of DFHS01000001.1, read as the reverse complement.
CCGTAGTGCTCGTATCGCTCTCCTCTTCTACGCTGACGGAGAGAAGCGCTATATTCTTGCACCGAATGGACTGCAAGTAGGTCAAACTGTAATGTCGGGAGAGAACGCTGCTCCTGAAGTAGGAAATGCACTGCCGATGTCGGTGATTCCTCTGGGAACGCTGATTCACAACATCGAGCTTCGTCCGGGTCAGGGTGCCTGCATGGTACGTTCTGCCGGTACGTTCGCACAGTTGTCGAGCCGTGAGGACAAGTACGCTATCATCAAGTTGCCTTCTGGCGAGCTCCGTAAGGTGCTTGCAGCATGCAAGGCTACCGTTGGTGTAGTAGGAAACAGTGATCACGCTTTGGAGAAGAGCGGTAAGGCAGGTCGCAGCCGTTGGCTGGGTCGTCGTCCGCGCAACCGTGGTGTCGTT
>DFHS01000001.1:0-5688 GCA_002372695.1 Bacteroidales bacterium UBA3717 | reverse complement strand
TGGTGAAGGCCGTCAGTCCGGTGGCCATCCGAGAAGCCGTAAGGGTCTGCTCGCTAAGGGATACAAGACACGTCACCCGAAGAACCAGAGCAACCAGTACATTATAGAAAGACGTAAAAAATAACCTATTAAAGTCACATTAACATTATGAGTCGTTCATTGAAAAAAGGACCGTTTATCAACGTTAAGTTGGAAGACAAGGTGTTGGCTATGAATGAGTCCGGCAAGAAAGAAGTTGTCAAGACTTGGAGCCGCGCATCTATGATCTCCCCTGACTTTGTAGGTCACACAATCGCAGTTCACAATGGAAACAAGTTCATTCCTGTTTATGTAACTGAGAACATGGTAGGTCACAAACTGGGCGAGTTCGCTCCGACCCGTACCTTCCGTGGTCACTCGGGCAATAACAAGAAGTAATCCATTGAAATCCAATTAACATTTAAAATTCCAGATTAAAATGGGTGCAAGAAAACATAACAGCGCTGAGGCAATGAAGGCCGCTCGCAAAGAGCAGTACTTTGCTAAAGCAAATAATATTCCTACCAGCCCGCGTAAGATGCGTCTCGTAGCAGATATGGTCCGCGGTCTGGAAGTGAACCGTGCACTCGGTGCGCTGCATTTCTCCACACGTGAGGCCAGCCGCGCGCTCGAGAAGCTCCTGAAATCTGCTATCGCAAACTGGGAAGTAAAAACCGGTAAGAAAGCAGAGGACGAAACTCTCTATGTAACGAAAATCATGGTTGACGGCGGTATGTCGATCAAGCGTATGCTTCCCGCTCCTCAGGGTCGTGCTTATCGTATCCGCAAGCGTTCCAACCACGTTACAATATTTGTAGATACCAAAGATACTAACGCTGAAAAGTAATTTTTAACTATGGGACAGAAAATTAATCCTATTGCTAACCGTCTGGGCATTGTCCGCGGTTGGGACTCCAACTGGTTTGGAGGCAAGAATTACGGCGATACGTTGCTTGAGGACAGCAAGATCCGCGAGTACCTCAACGCTCGTCTCGCAGAGGCAAGTATCAGCCGTATCGTTATCGAAAGAACTCTGAAGCTTGTGACTGTTACTATCTGCACCGCTCGCCCCGGTTATATTATCGGAAAAGGTGGAGAAGAGGTTGACAAATTGAAGAAGGAACTCCAGAAGATCACCAAGCAAGACGTCCAGATCAACATCTACGAGGTTAAACGTCCGGAGTTGGACGCTACCATCGTAGCCAACAAGATCGCTCGTCAGCTGGAAGGCAAGATCGCTTATCGTCGTGCCGTAAAGATGGCTATCCAGAGCACCATGCGTATGGGCGCTGAGGGTATCAAGATTCAGGTATCCGGCCGTTTGAACGGTGCCGAGATGGCTCGTAAGGAGATGTACAAAGAGGGTCGTACCCCGCTGCACACTCTGCGTGCCGACATCGACTACTGCCACGTAGGTGCTATCACCAAAGTGGGTGTAATCGGCGTAAAGGTATGGATCTGCCGTGGAGAGGTTTATGGTAAGAAGGACTTGGCTCCTAACTTCTCGCAGAAGCAAGAAGCAGGTCGTCCCGGCATGGATCGCCGTGAGGGCCGTGGAGACCGCAAGGGCTTCCGCCGCAACAAAAAACAATAATGTTTAACCGATTTGTAGATTAGAACTATGTTACAACCTAAGAAAACAAAATTCCGCCGTTGCCAAAAAGGCCGCATCAAAGGTTTCGCTCACCGCGGTCAGGAGTTGGCATTCGGTTCGTTCGGTATCAAGAGCTTGGGTACCGTATGGTTGACCGGTCGTCAAATCGAGGCAGCTCGTATCGCCGTTACCCGTTATATGCAACGTCAAGGACAGGTATGGATCCGCGTATTCCCGGACAAACCTATCACGAAGAAGCCGTTGGATGTACGTATGGGTAAAGGTAAAGGTGCTCCGGAAGGATTCGTAGTACCATTGGAGCCCGGTCGTATCATCTTTGAGGTAGAGGGCGTAAGCTACGATGTAGCAAAAGAGGCACTTCGTCTCGCCGCTCAGAAACTGCCTGTGACCACTAAATTTGTCGTAAGACGCGATTACGACGCAACCAACAACGCATAATTAAGGATTATGAAAACAGCTGAAATTAAAGAATTAACAACTCAAGAGCTCCAGGAGCGTCTCGCTGCAGAGAAAGAGGCCCTGGTGCGTATGAAGTTAAATCACAGTATTTCTCCGCTCGATAATCCGTTGCAGATTAAGGCTGCGCGTCGCAATATCGCTCGCCTTGCAACGGAGTTACGTGCAAGAGAAATTAACAAGTAAAAAACGACAAAGACAATGGAAAGAAATCTTAGAAAAGAGCGCGTGGGCGTAGTTGTTTCCAACAAGATGGAGAAGACCATCGTGGTCGCTGTCCGTTGGAAAGAGAAACACCCCATCTATGGCAAGTTTGTCAATAAAACTCGCAAGTTCCATGTTCATGACGAGAAGAATGAGGCAGGTATCGGCGATACCGTACGCATCATGGAGACCCGTCCTCTGAGCAAGACTGTGCGTTGGCGTTTAACTCAAATTATCGAAAGGGCTAAGTAATTATGGTACAGCAAGAATCTCGTCTCACAGTATGTGACAACAGCGGTGCAAAGCAGGCACTGGTGATCCGCGTTCTTGGCGGTACCAAGAAGCGTTACGCAAGCCTCGGCGATACTATCGTAGTAGCCGTTAAGGGCGTTATCCCTTCGAGTGACATGAAGGACGGTACGGTTAGCCGTGCTATCGTAGTGCGCACGAAGAAAGAGGTACGTCGTGCAGACGGAAGTTACATCCGCTTTGATGACAACGCATGCGTGTTGGTCAACAATGCCGGTGAACTCCGCGGTAGCCGTATCTTCGGTCCGGTGGCTCGTGAGCTGCGTCAAACAAACATGAAAATTATTTCTCTGGCACCTGAAGTGCTCTAATCATCTAAACAATTACAAAAATGGCAAAACTTCATATCAAAAAGGGTGACACCGTTTATGTAAACGCAGGTGCTTCGAAGGGTCAGACCGGCCGTGTGCTGGAAGTGATCGTTGACAAGCAACGCGCTATCGTAGAAGGCGTTAACATGGTATCCAAGAGTACCAAGCCCAACGCAAAGAATCCGCAAGGCGGAATCGTTAAACAGGAAGCTCCTATCCATATCTCGAACCTCAACGTGGTTGAGGACGGCAAGCCGGTACGTGTAGGCCGTGTGAAGAAGGATGGCAAGCTCGTTCGTGTATCTAAAAAAACTGGTAAGGAGATCTGATTATGAATACAGCAAGTTTGAAACAAGACTATCAGGAGCGCATCGTGCCTATCCTGATGAAGGAGTTCAACTACACTACTGTCATGCAGTGCCCGAAACTCCAGAAGATCGTCCTCAACCAGGGTCTGGGCGAGGCTGTAGCAGACAAGAAGATCATCGAGGTCGCTCTGCAAGAGATGACCGCTATCGCTGGTCAGAAAGCCGTAGCTACGGTTTCGAAGAAAGATATCGCTAACTTCAAGGTTCGTAAACAAATGCCGATCGGCGTATGTGTTACCCTCCGTGGTCAGCATATGTACGAGTTCCTCGAGCGTCTCGTTCGCGTAGCGCTCCCTCGTATCCGCGACTTCAAAGGTATCAACAACAAGATGGACGGCCGTGGTAACTACACCTTGGGTATCACCGAGCAGATCATCTTCCCTGAAATTAACATTGATAACATCACCAAACTGCTGGGTATGAACATCACGTTCGTTACCACCGCTAAAACCGATGAGGAGGGCTTCGCACTCCTGCGTGAGTTTGGTTTACCGTTTAAAAAGTAATTCAGACTATGGCAAAAGAATCAATGAAAGCCCGCGAGGTAAAACGCGCTAAGCTCGTTGCTAAATACGCAGCTAAACGTGCGCAACTCCTCAAGGATGGTGACTATGTAGGTCTCCAGAGCCTGCCGAAAAACGCAAGTCCCGTTCGTCTGCACAACCGTTGCAAAGTGACGGGTCGTCCGAAAGGATATATGCGTGCCTTCGGTCTTAGCCGTATCCAATTCCGTGAGATGGCCTCCAAAGGTCTGATCCCGGGAGTAAAGAAGGCTAGCTGGTAAAATTAACATTATTAAATATTGTCCCGACAGGCGGGATTAATTTAACAACAAAACAATGACAGATCCTATTGCAGATTACCTCACTCGATTGAGGAATGCTATCAAAGCCGGCCACCGTGTGGTAGAAGTACCGGCTTCGAATCTGAAGAAGGAGATCACTCGCATCTTGTTCGAGAAGGGTTATATCCTCTCGTACAAGTTTGTGGAGGATGGTCCTCAGGGCACTATCAAGATTGCCCTCAAGTATGATCCGGTTAACAAAGTTAACGCGATCAAGTGTTTGAAACGTGTATCCACTCCGGGTTTGCGTAAGTACGTTGGCTATCGTGATATGCCGCGCGTATTGAACGGTCTCGGTATCGCTATCCTTTCCACTTCGAAAGGCGTGATGACCAACAAGGAGGCTGTAGGCCAGCAGCTCGGTGGTGAAGTATTGTGCTATGTTTATTAATTAAGGAGGATTACACTATGTCTAGAATTGGAAAACTTCCTATCGCTATCCCCGCAGGTGTGACGATCACCGTCAGCCCGGAGAATGTAGTGACCGTCAAAGGTCCGAAAGGTGAGCTCAGCCAGGCTGTTGATCCCCTGATTTCCGTAAACGTAGAGGGCGCAGTATGCCACGTAACCCGTCCGAACGACGAGAAAGAGGCACGCGCTAAACACGGTCTGTATCGCGCTTTGATCCATAACATGGTAGTAGGTTGCTCCGAGGGCTACAAGAAGACGCTTGAGCTGGTCGGTGTAGGTTACCGTGTAGAGTTGGCTCAGCCGCAAGTGCTGAACTTCTCGCTGGGTTATACGCACCCCATCTATCTCGGTTTGCCGAAAGAGGTGAAGGTGGAGACCAAATCGGAGCGTAACCAGAACCCGCTCGTAATGCTTGAGAGCGCTGACAAGCAGCTTCTTGGCCAGATTTGCGCTAAGATCCGCTCGTTCCGCAAACCCGAGCCTTACAAAGGTAAAGGTATTAAGTTCCAGGGTGAAATCGTTCGTCGTAAAGCTGGTAAGTCGGCTGGTAAATAATAGAAAGGAATAAGATTATGATTAAGAAAATTGCACGTCGCCTTAAGATTAAGGCTTCCATCCGCACCAAGGTGTCGGGAACTGCAGAGCGTCCGCGTCTGACCGTGTTCCGTTCTAACAGCCAGATTTACGCTCAGGTGATCGATGACCTCGCAGGCAAGACTCTTGCCAGCGCTTCATCCCTCGCTATCAAGGATAAACTCACCAAGACCGAGAAAGCTGCTGAGGTAGGTAAACTCGTTGCTGCGGCTGCTCAGAAGGCTGGTGTGAACGAAGTGGTATTTGACCGTAACGGTTACCTCTATCACGGTCGCGTTAAAGCTCTCGCTGACGCAGCTCGCGAGGCTGGTCTCAAATTCTAATAACTGACGATATTATGCAAAGAGTTAAATCAACACAAGACCTCGAGCTCAAGGAGCGTCTGGTCGCAGTCAACCGCGTAACGAAAGTTACCAAAGGTGGACGTACCTTCACTTTCGCAGCTATCGTAGTTGTTGGAAATGAAGACGGAATTGTAGGTTACGGTTTGGGTAAAGCAGGTGAGGTTGCTGCTGCTATGCAGAAAGCTACCGAGGCTGCTAAGAAGAACCTCATCCA
>DFHS01000015.1:0-97510 GCA_002372695.1 Bacteroidales bacterium UBA3717 | reverse complement strand
ACCCGTGGTATCATCGACGCTATCCTTGGTGGCGACATCCTGAACGCTCCGACGAAGAAGATCCCGTATTTCAACTTCGAGGTACCGACCGCACTTCCGGGTGTTGATCCTGCTATCCTCGATCCGCGTGACACGTACGCTGACGCATCTCAGTGGGAGGAGAAAGCAAAAGACCTCGCAGCTCGCTTCATCAAGAACTTCGACAAATACACGTCGAACGAAGCAGGCAAGGCACTCGTTGCTGCAGGTCCGCAACTTTAAATAAATGATACAAAGATAAGTTACAACTATGCAAAACAAAGGACTTGTTAGAATTCTGGCGGTGTGCCTTGCGTTGGTATGCGCCTTCTACCTGTCGTTCTCTCTGGTGACGAGCCACTATGATAAGAAAGCAAAAGAGTACGCAGGTGGTGACGATGCGAAAGAGTACCTTTATCTGGACTCGATAGCAGCAAAGAAAGTATGGTTTGGTTACACCCTGAAAGAGTGCCGCGAGAAAGAGATCAATCTCGGTCTGGACTTGAAGGGTGGTATGAACGTGACGATGGAGGTGTCTGTACCGGACATTCTCGATGCGTTGAGCGGTCATAACGAGACTCCTAATTATAAAGAGGCTCTGGCACGTGCAAAACAGAAACAGAAATCCAGCGGTACCGATTTCGTGACGTTGTTCATTGAGTCGTACCGCGAGGTGGATCCGGATGGCCAGCTGGCTTCTATCTTCTCGACCTTCGAGTTGAAGGACAAGGTGACGCTGAACTCGACCAATTCAGAGGTAGAGAAAGTGATCCGCGAAGAGGTTGACGGTGCTATTCAGAACTCGTTCAACGTGCTCCGTACGCGTATCGACCGTTTCGGTGTTGTTCAGCCGAATATCCAGAAACTGGCTCAGCCGGGTCGTATCCTGATTGAGCTGCCGGGTATCAAAGAGCCGGAGCGTGTTCGTAAACTGCTTCAGGGTTCGGCTAACCTGGAGTTCTGGGAGACCTATGAGGCTTCCGAGCTCCTGCCGATATTGGCGCAAATCAACCGTGAGTTTGCTGCTACGAACGTAGCTGAGGCTGGCGAAGAGGCAAAAGCAGCAGAGGTTGCTGAGGCTCCGAAGGCAGAAGAGGCTCCGAAAGCAGAGGAAGGTGAACTCGCTGATTTGGTTGATAACTTAGGCGCAGACAGCGCTGCCGTAGAGGCTGATCAAGAGGCTCAGTTGGCAGAGTACAAGAAGAACAACCCGTTGTTCGCTATCCTCAATCCGTCCATCAACCAAGCCGGTCAGGCTTATCGTGGTCCGGTGATAGGTACCGTTCATTATGTGGATACCGCCAAGGTAAACGCGATGCTGAACTCGCAGATTGCGAAAGCTGTTCTGCCGCGTGACGCTCGTTTCTACTGGACAGTAAAAGCTATTGACGAGGCAGGTAGTTACTACCAACTCGTAGCGCTGAAGGCACAACGTGACGGTCGTGCTTCGTTGGAAGGTGATGTGATCACCGACGCTCGTGCAGACTTCTCGCAGCTGAGCGCTTATGCCAACGTATCAATGAGCATGAACGCTGAGGGCGCTAAGACCTGGCAGCGTCTGACCAAAGATAACATCGGCAAATCCGTGGCAATCGTGTTGGACGGCTATGTATATAGCTTCCCGACCGTGCAAAACGAGATTGCAGGTGGCAACAGCCAGATCACCGGTAACTTCACTGTAGAAGAGGCAAAAGACTTGGCGAACACGCTGAAATCCGGTAAGATGCCGGCTCCTGCCCGCATCATCGAGGAGAGCGTGGTTGGTCCGTCTCTGGGTCGTGAGGCTATCCAGTCGGGTCTGTGGTCATTCGTACTGGGCTTCTGCCTCATCCTGATCTACATGATCTTCTATTATGGCTGGATCCCGGGTCTCATCGCCGATGCAGCATTGCTATGTAATGTATTCCTGCTGCTGGGTATTCTCGCCTCCTTCTCCGCAGTCCTGACCCTTCCGGGTATCGCCGGTATCGTACTGACTATGGGTACCGCGGTCGATGGTAACGTGCTGATCTATGAGCGTATACGTGAGGAGTTGAAAGCCGGCAAAGGCATGCGCAAGGCTATCGAGGATGGTTTCAAGGGAGCTATCTCCGCCATTATTGATGCGAACGTTACTTCGTTCCTGACCGGTGCTATCCTCGCTATCTTCGGTACAGGTCCTATCAAGGGCTTCGCCGTGACATACATGATCGGTATCGTATCATCGTTCTTGACAGCCGTGTTCATCACTCGTCTGCTCTTGGAGGATTATGCAAGCAAGGAGAACGCCAAGGAACTGAGCTTCACGACCGCTATCATGAAGAACTTCCTGCAGAACATTCATTTCGACTTCGTGGCAGCCCGCAAATGGGCTTACTGTCTCTCCGGTGCTCTGGTGATCTTCGCGATCTTGGGTCTGGAGCCGCATATCTTCGGTAAACTGAATCTCGGTATCGACTTCTCCGGCGGACGTAACTACGTGGTTCGTTTCGACCAAAACATCAATACCCAGGATGTACGTGAGAGTCTGGAGAATACCTTCAAGGCTACCCTGGAGGGCGACGAGACCTTCTCGCTCAATGTTATCACGTATGGTAACGATGCCAACCAGGTTCGTATCTCCACCAACTACCGCATCCACGAGGACAACGCCGAGGCGGACGAATATATCGAGGGTCTGCTCTATGAGGGATGCAAGCCGTTCCTGGGCGATAATATCTCCTTCGAGGACTTCCACTCTACAGAGTCGAATGCCAACGTAGGTATCATGTCCAGCCAGAAAGTGGGGCCGGCTATAGCTGACGATATCACTACCAGCGCTATCTGGGCTGTGCTCGCAGCGCTTGTTGTGATCTTCCTCTATATCCTCCTCCGTTTCCGCAATTTCGCTTACTCGGTAGGTGCATTGGTAGCTCTGGCTCACGATACGGTAATTGTGCTGGGTCTGTACGCTATCTTGTGGAAGATCATGCCTTTCTCCATGGAGATCGACCAGGCATTTATCGCAGCGATCCTGACTGTAATCGGTTATTCAATCAACGATACCGTGGTCATTTTCGACCGTGTTCGTGAGTACAACAGCTTGTATCCGAAGCGCGAGCGCTTGCAGAACATCAACGATGCGTTGAACAACACTTTGAGCCGTACGTTCTCGACCTCAATGAGTACGTTCGTCGTATTGTTGGCGATCTTTATCTTCGGCGGCGAGACTATCCAGGGCTTCGTATTCGCACTTCTTGTAGGTGTGATCGTCGGTACCTATTCGTCTCTGTTCATCGCTTCACCGATCGCTTATGACATTCAGTTGGCGCAAGCTCGCCGTGCTGAGAAGAAGGCAGAATTGAAGAAATAATGGCTCGCAAGCAAGCACAGACCTGTTCTTTCTGCGGTCGTCCGATGCCGGAGATGTTCGCCGGTGAAAGGGACAATGCCATGATATGCAGCGATTGCATCGAAGCAGGGCATCGTATCTTGGCGTCCCGACCGAGGGTAAGTTCGGTACAAGGTGATGACCTGAGTTTGGAAACATTGCCGACACCGCAGGAGATAAAGGATTTTCTGGATCAATACGTCATCGGCCAGGAGGAAGCAAAACGCTTCCTCTCGGTCGCTGTGTATAACCACTACAAACGTCTGTTGCAGGACAAAAGCGAAGACGATGTGGAGATAGAAAAGAGTAATATCCTTCTGGTCGGTTCTACGGGAACGGGCAAGACACTGCTGGCTCGCACAATCGCAAAACTGCTGAAAGTGCCGTTTGCGATAGGTGATGCCACCGCATTGACGCAAGCCGGTTATGTCGGCGAGGACGTGGAGTCGTTGCTGGTTCGGTTGTTGCAAGATGCCGAGTATGATGTCACAAAGGCGCAAAGAGGTATCGTCTTTATCGATGAAATCGACAAGATTGCCCGTAAATCGGAGAATATGTCCATCACTCGGGATGTGAGCGGTGAGGGCGTTCAGCAGAGCCTTTTGAAGATGCTGGAGGGTTCTATTGTCAATGTGCCGCCTCAAGGAGGCCGCAAGCACCCCGACCAGGAGCTGATTCATGTGGACACGCATAATATTCTCTTTATCTGCGGTGGGGCTTTCGATGGCATTGAGCAGAAGATAGCCCAACGCTTGCATACCCAGGTAATCGGTTTCTCGGCTCAAGCAGAGGCTGAACGCATTGATAAGAATAATCTGTTGCAATATATCGCTCCGCAAGATCTGAAATCTTTCGGTTTAATCCCGGAGATTATCGGCCGTCTGCCTGTGTTGACTTATCTGCAACCCTTAGATAGAAAAGCCCTGCGCAACATTCTGACGGAGCCTAAAAATGCATTGACCAAGCAGTACGAGAAACTGCTGGCGATGGATAATGTGACGCTTACCTTTGACGAAGAAGCGTTGGATTATATAGTGGACAAGGCGCTCGAGTATAAGCTTGGCGCACGTGGTCTGCGAGGGTTGATGGAGACGGTAATGATGGATCTGATGTTTGAATTACCGAACCATAAGAAAACCGGCGCGCCGCAGAAGTTCACTGTTACTAAAGAATTTGCCCGTGAGAAATTAGAAAAGGCAGACTTCGTCCGACTTCAAAATGCAATATAAGAAGAATAAACGCGACTCGATTGAGCCGCGTTTGTTTTTTTAGAATCCGCTATATACAATTTCCAGTTTCATACCGTTCTTAGCCGACCGGATCTTCGTTGCGGAAACGGTTTGCTGCTGGCGAACGGAGGTAACGGCGGTGGCTGAGTTGGAGACCGTAGAGGTACCAATAGTAACGGGTACCAGGAGCATATTCAGCGTCGGATTATTATTCACCTCATATAACTTTTCCCTTAATATCTTATGCAATCTGTCGGTCAGGAAATCGGACATGTCGTACGAGTAGTAATAAATCGCATCCCCCACGGAGTCCACACCTTGCGTTAATGTCCCCAATAGCGCGCAGGTATCGGAAGGCAATTCCCTGTTGAGGAAGAACCGCTCAAGGCTCTCCTCACGAATCAGTAACATGTTTGACGCCGGTTGAATCCAGTCATTATAGGTCTTTTCGCTGGACGAACCGGTGAATTTATTCTCCACGCTCACGCGTACCTCTGCCTTGTTGACGTACGGCCATTTGACGGTGTCTCCCGTCAGCGGGTCACGCATGTTTTGAATGATTGTGTCCGCAATCTCTTTTAATGGGAATTGCAGGCGCGTATATACGCACGCGGGCGCGATAATATAATTATAGGTGTCGGAGTCGTTTTGCAGTTTCTCGACCAACTCTTTTTTATCTTCGTAGTAGAGATGGTTCACAGTGCGCACTTCGGAGTTGGCATAAAACGCCTTGAAATCATGCACTACGGTGTCCCGGCCGGCTTTATTATACCCGAAACGGTAGTAAACACCCAACGCTATATCGGAGATATTAAGAATAGTGGACGAACCGAAGGAGGTCTCTATCAAGAGTCCTTTGAAGGCCTCATTGAAGGTCTTTTGGTCAGTAAAGGAGCGGATTGAAGCAAACTCCTGCATAAAATCATCATTCACACGCATCCTCACCATGGGCGAATAAGTGCCGTCGTTATTCTGAATGGAGTCGAGTTTTTCCGAGGCAATCACAATGCGGTGATTTGTCAGGATACTCTTTTCCCGAGAGCAATAGTCGCTGATATTCAAGTCTGTGGGATAAGTGCCGGAGTACTGGAAGGTCTGCTTGTCCATAAGATAAGCATTTACCGCTATCGGAGAGTTCGGATCTCCTTCCCAGCTGGAGTAATACATGAACAGACAGATAGAATCTACCGAATCCACCGCAAAATCTGCGGGATACGAGTAGCCTTCCGGACAAGCCAATTGTGTTAAAATGGATGCTCTAAGCGTTCCGTAGTCCGTCTCTATCTCGCCTAAGAGAAAAGAGTCCGCCTGAGAGATGATGGCGTCGCAACTATCCACGACGGACGAGATATTAAATGTATCTGCCAACACGAAAATCTTGTCATCCGCATCCAAAACAGACTGGCCGGTTGTCGCTACATCGTCCTTACACCCGGTCCACAAGCCCGTTATAGCCGCCAAAAACACTATGAAAACAGTGCGTTTACTCATTCCCCTTTTGTTGCAACAATGTTTGATAAAACTCCCATTGACGGGCACATGCATCATTCAAATCTTCCTTTGCTTCGTACGGCAAAATAGGCTTGCCTTTGGTCTCCGCGTAATTAGCCACACGCTGATTGACTTTCGGCGTTGCATAGACGATAGCATCCGAATAATCCACCGCCAGACGCAGTAATTCCTCGTATCCGACGGGGAAATCCGCAATGGATCGCACATCCGTGTTGGTGATGCCGTCAATGCGCAGTTTGTCCGCAAACTTCGTGGAGAAAGGCTTTTGGTATTCGTTATCGTCTAACATGAGTACGATTTTGGAATTCGCGAAGAACGGTTCGTCATTGAAAGCCTTCTTGAGATAAAGCGGCGCTAAAGCACTCATCCATCCGGAGCAAAGAATGATATCCGGTGTCCAGCGCAGTTTCTTGACGGTCTCGATGGCTCCGCGTGCGTAGAAAATCACGCGATCGTCATTGTCGGCATACTCCACGCCATTCTCATCTGCCACACCTTTGCGGCGGTGGAAAAGATCATCGTTGTCGATGAAATAAATCTGGATTCTTGCCGTTTGAATCGACGCAACTTTAATCAGAAGTGGATGATCGGAATCCTCGATGATCAAGTTCATACCCGAGAGTCGAATCACTTCGTGTAACTGGTTTCTACGTTCGTTAATCTCGCCAAACTTCGGCATGAAAGTACGCGTCTCATAACCGTGTGCCTGAAAGTATTCAGGTAACTGACGATTAAGCAGACGAATGGGATTTTCCTCTGCTAAATAGGGGGTGATCTCCTGCGAGATAAATAGGATGCGTTTCGGCTCTTTCATAGACAAAATACATTTTCGCAATGCAAAGGTACGAAAAAAAATTGACATATTAAAAAAAAATGTAAAAAAAGTGACGAAAAATTTTATTTTTCGACAAATTTTGACTATCTTTGCACGTTTTTTGGCAAATTAAATATAAAATTATGCAAATAGTTTCTACAAAAAAAGAGTTACAAACTCTTGTGAAGGCTTGTAAGGAGAGCCACAAAACAATCGGTCTGGTGCCCACAATGGGGGCGTTGCACCAAGGTCACGCTTCGCTCGTGAAACGTGCCGTTGCCGACAATGACATCTGCGTTGTTTCGGTCTTTGTTAATCCCACACAATTTAATAATAAGGAGGATTTGGCAAAGTACCCGCGTAACATCGAGCGCGATGCGGAACTGCTGAGTTCTATCGGAGCGGATTACGTCTTTGCGCCGACGCCGGAGGAGATGTATTCTGCGGAAGAAATGAATACGACTTTTGCGTTCGATTTTGCCGGCCTGGATCAGGTCATGGAAGGAAAAATGCGTCCCGGACATTTCAACGGAGTAGTGCAAGTGGTGAGCCGCTTGTTCTATCTTGTCCAGCCGGATAAAGCCTATTTCGGAGAGAAGGATTTCCAGCAATTAGCGATCATTCATCATATGGTAGAGCGCAGCTCTATGGCTGGCACGTTCGGAAATCTGCAGATTATCGACTGTCCTATTGTCCGTGAGGAATCCGGTCTGGCGCTTTCCAGCCGTAATGAACGTCTTTCTGCAGCAGAAAAAGAAACTGCTCTGGCTATCTCGAAAACGCTTTTTGAGTCGTTGAAATGGGCAAAAGAAGCAGCAGCAACCGCTTCATCCGCACACCAGAACCTCGCTCACTCCGTTGCTGCCGTCCGGCAACGCGTGATGGATACCATCAACGCCGTTCCCGGTCTGGAAGTGGAGTATTACGAGATTGTGGATCAGACGACACTTCTTCCGACGGACACCTTCGAGCATGCCATAGGATGCGTCACCGTGTATTGCGGCCCCGTGCGCTTGATTGATAATATTAAATACGAGTAACCTTTCCATGGAGATTCAGTAAGTCTGTTCCCGACGGTCAACCGACGGTCAAACGACGGTCAAGGCTTACGTAAGTACAATGCTACACCCTCATAAGGACCCGTGAAAATCGTTTTTGACCAACATATTCCTTTTCTTTTGGAATCCATCCGGCGTGAATGGCCGGAAGTGCAAATTTATCCGATGAAACCGGAGAAAATAGATGCTTCCACCATTCGCGATGCCGATATTCTGATTGTCCGCACGCGAACCAAAGTGAATGAACAGTTGTTGAAAGGGTCAAACGTGCAGTTGGTTTGTACGGCTACCATCGGTTATGACCATATTGATACTGCTTATTGCGAGTCTCACGGAATACAGTGGATGTCTTGTCCCGGATGCAACGCACAGGCTGTCTGCGATTATATTGAGGAAGCCATCGATGAATACGTCCGGGCATCCACTCCCGCTTTGCCGCTAACGATCGGTGTTGTTGGAGTCGGGCATGTAGGGAGCAAAGTGGCAGCGATGGCAGAGCGGAAAGGAATGAAAGTCCTCCTCAATGACCCGCCAAAAGGAATTGGCGTTTCTCTCGATAAAATCGGAAGAAATAGCGATATTATCACCTTCCACGTACCGCTCAAGAACTCTCCGGCAGAGTATCCTACGTATCACCTTTGCGACGAAGCGTTTCTGGCAAAATGTAAGCCCGGGGCACTGATCATCAACGCTGCCCGTGGAGGCGTGGTGGACGAGGAGGCCTTGTTACGCAGCGGGCATCCTTTCATCTTAGACACTTGGGAAGGAGAGCCGGATATCAATCCTGCCGTTTTGAACGGTGCTTTTCGCGCTTCCATGCACATCGCCGGCTACTCGGTGGAAGGCAAACGCAACGCATCGCAAATGTGCCTGAATGCTATCGCGGAGCAGTTCTCGCTCCCGAAGATTAATCTTTCGGCTTACCCGTATCTTGGTTCCTCGGCGGCTCCAAAAAATGGCGAACCATGGCTTGATGCCATCTCTCGCTCTCTCAAGTCGCAACCGGAGAATTTTGAGGCTTTGCGCAAGGACTATCCGTTAAGAGAAGGGTAGTTTAGCGCTTTATAGTACAATTTATGGGCTAAAAGTGCTGTTTTTTTTGCATATATGCAAATTTTTTTGTACCTTTGCGCCCGATTTGATAAAAGTAATTGATAACAAACAGAATAAATGGCAAATTTTCAGAAGTTGACTCCTCGTTCGGAGGATTATTCAAAATGGTACAATGAGTTGGTCGTCAAGGCCGATTTGGCGGAGCAGTCTGCGGTGCGCGGATGTATGGTGATCAAGCCTTACGGTTACGCTATCTGGGAGACTATCCAAGCAGAATTAGATCGTCGTTTCAAAGAGAAAGGGGTAAAAAATGCCTATTTCCCCCTCTTGATTCCGAAATCGTTCCTCAGCCGCGAAGCGGAGCATGTGGAGGGTTTCGCCAAAGAGTGTGCGGTCGTGACCCATCACCGCCTGATGAACGACCCTAATGGCAAAGGCGTAGTAGTCGATCCGCAGGCAAAGCTGGAGGAAGAGCTGATCATCCGTCCGACCTCGGAGACCATCATCTGGAGTACCTACAAGAACTGGATCTCGTCGTACCGCGACCTGCCTATTCTCTGCAACCAGTGGTGTAACGTGATGCGCTGGGAGATGCGTACGCGTCTCTTCCTGCGTACTGCCGAGTTCCTCTGGCAAGAGGGTCACACTGCCCATGCGACCAAGGAGGAGGCAGAGGATTACGCACGTCAGATGCTGGATGTCTATGCGGATTTTGCGGAGAGTGTGATGGCGATTCCTGTTGTCAAAGGTGTCAAGTCCCCCAACGAGCGTTTCGCGGGCGCGCTGAATACCTATTGTATTGAGGCGATGATGCAGGATGGCAAAGCGCTTCAAGCCGGTACGTCGCACTTCTTGGGACAGAATTTTGCGAAATCCTTTGATGTGCAGTTCCTCACCAAGGAGAATAAATATGAGTATGTATGGGCTACCTCGTGGGGCGTCTCGACGCGTCTGATGGGTGCGTTGATTATGACGCACAGTGACGATAACGGTTTGGTTCTTCCGCCGCATCTGGCACCGATTCAGGTAGTTATCGTTCCGATTTTCAAGAAACAGGAGGATCTGGACAAACTGCTCGCCAGACTGAACCCGATTGCTGATCAACTGAAGGCACTTGGTATCCGCGTCAAGGTAGATGCTGACGAGAAATATACACCGGGTTACAAGTTCGCTGACTACGAATTGAAGGGTGTACCTGTTCGTCTGGCGATGGGTGGTCGTGATCTGGAGAACGGTACGATTGAGATAGCACGCCGTGACACCCAGACCAAAGAGACCATTTCTGTCGATGGAATCGTGGAAATCGTGAAGAATCTCCTGGAGGAAATACAGAAGAATCTGCTGCAAAAAGCACTCGATTTCCGTATTGCCAACACCCGTGAAGTGAATAGCTACGACGAGTTTAAAGAGGAGCTCAAGAAAGGTGGCTTCCTGCTCGCCCATTGGGACGGAACGCCGGAGACCGAGCAGCGCATCAAGGATGAAACGAAAGCAACTATCCGTTGCATCCCTCTGGCTGATCTGCCGGGTCATCACAACGAGCCGGGCAAGTGCATCCTGACCGGAAAACCCTCTGCGGGACGCGTTATTTTCGCCCTGAATTATTAATTGGCACAATATTTGTCAGTAGCCTTGTGAAATGAAGCGACTACTGCACATAGTACTGGTTTTGGCAGTGAGCATGAATATGTTCGCTGCCTCTCAGTATATGGACTCCTGTGCTGTCTCTGTGCGCGATGGCGACACACTTTATATGGCATGGCTGCATGAGGTGTGGGTCTATCCGCCGATGAAATTCAAGAACAAGAAGCAGGAGAAATTCTACTGGCGAACCGTGCGGGATGTGAAAAAATGCCTGCCTTATGCCAAGATGATCAGCAAAGATATGGAATACGCGGATCAGGAGTTAGCCAAACTGCCCGATCAGAAAAGCCGTAAGAAATGGTGGCGCGCCTTCGAAAAGCAGTTATTTAAAAAATACGAGAAGGATTTCCGGGGTATGTATGCCTCCCAAGGAATGATGCTCATGAAACTCATGGATCGGGAGACAGACCGAACGAGCTATGAACTCATCAAGCAATACAAAGGTAAAACAACCGCGAATTTCTGGCAGTTTGTCGCCAAACTGTTCAAGAATGATCTGAAAGAAGAGTACGATGCGTCCGATAAAGACCGAATCGTCGAGCGCGTCATCAACTTAGTGGAAGCGGGCCAACTATAGGTTCGCTTCTTCTTCCTTGTCGTCTATCTTCTCCTGGATGATATTTCGCCGCGTAAGCAGCATCGCTTGCAGCACTATCGCAGGCCAGATGGCTGCAAAATTCGGATATAGAGTAGCATAGTGCTGATCGGTCATGCGATAGGCATATATGATCATCAGAATATAAAAAAGCCCCGCTGCAGTAATGGTAAAAAAGACCAACGTCATTCGTCCTCTGTAACTGAAAAAACATAATAGACACAGAATACTGCCCCACAACATCGCCTTGCTGCAATAATACAACCCTTTCACGGACATGACCTCCACCACTTCTTCAGCCCCGGTACTTAGTTCCCTTTGCGTCACGATAAACTGCTTCTGGTCCTCCATTCTGAAACTGCGGGTATATAATATACCCGTGTCGCTCTGGAAATTAAATACCGGTCTCGTGCCCAATAAAGCGGCAGCGATGATGGCGATAGCCATATAGACCCAGCGTCTGAGCATGCGAGGAGGAATGATAGATTTTTTCTGTTCCATAAGTAAGCAATTATTTTTCGTTCATGTGTAATTTTCGACGGGAGGCTAAAAGCACGATGACTGCGGTGACAGCAGAGAGAGTGTCGCTGACGGGAATCGACCACCATACGCCGTCCAACGGATCTGCAAAAACAGCCGGCAGAAACAACGCCAGCGGAATGAGATAAATCACCTGACGCGTAAGACTCAGGAAAATAGCTTTACCCGCTTTGCCGATGGAGGTGAAGAGGTTTCCCGTAACCATCTGAAAACCAATAATCAACATCGAGGAGCAAATGATTCGCATCGGGCGGATAGTCCGGCTGATTAGTTCTCCGTCATGTGTAAAAATTCGCGTCATTGCCTCCGGGAAGCATTCTCCTAAAATGAACGCGATGCCCATGACGCCTGTCGCATAAAGGCATGTAAGGTAGAATGAGCGCAACATCCGGTCGTAGTGTCTGGCGCCGTAGTTATACCCCGCAATAGGTTGCATGCCCTGATTCAGACCCATCACAATCATCGCAAACACAAACGTCAGACGGTTGATCACCCCATACGAGGCAATCGCCAAGTCTCCGCCGAAAGCCTTCAGTTGGTTATTGATGATGATGACGACAAAACAATGCGCGATATTATACAGGAATGGCGACATGCCGATCGCCAACGCACGGACGGTAATATGCTTGTTCAAACGCCAAATACCCCGATGAAATCGAATTAATTCGTTCTTATCCAGAAATTTTGTGAACTGCCAGATAACAGCTACCGCTTGACTCAAAACAGTCGCCAGAGCCGCTCCGCGAACACCCATATCTAAACCGAAAATGAAAATCGGGTCTAAAATCACATTGATCACTACCGCCACTATCGTTGCCGTCATGGAGAATCGCGGGTGACCTGCCGAGCGAAGCATCGAGTTGAGACCGAAATAAATGTGCGTCAGAATATTGCCGTACAGGATGATCTCCATGTATTCATGCGCGTAAACTAAGGTGTCCTCGCTCGCGCCAAAAGCCATCAGAATAGGGTCTAACCACATCAGACCGACAGCCATGACGATAGCGGAAAGGATGATATTCATCACAATCACATTCCCCAACACCCGATTTGCTTTCTCGTAATCTTTCTCGCCCAGGTAAATAGCCAATAGCGATGAAGCGCCCACGCCCACCAGGCTTCCGAAGGCTGCGCAGATATCCATAAAGGGTTTCGCCACCGTCAGCGCGCCTAACGCCAATGCCCCGCAGCCATGACCGATATAGATCGAGTCCACGATGTTATACAGCGAAGTAGCCGTCATGGCGATGATGGCGGGGAGTGCGTATTTGAACAGCAGTTTATGTACCGGCGCGATGCCGAGTTCGGCGGTCTTATTCATTCTTCAAGGCCTGAGCGATTTGTTCGAAGGCGGCTGCGGCCGGATGACCGACTTGCAAAGCGATAGGAGTGCCTTCATCGCCTCCCTCGCGGATAGATTGTACTAACGGAATCTGCCCTAATAACGGCACATCCAACTCTTCAGCCAGTTTTTTCCCACCGTCTTTGCCGAAAATATAGTACTTGTTTTGCGGCAATTCAGCCGGTGTAAACCACGCCATATTCTCGATGAGACCGAGGATTTTGACATTCACTTTCTCGTTGCGGAACATCTCTACGCCTTTGCGGGCATCTACCAACGCTACCTCTTGAGGCGTCGTCACGACGATCACTCCGGTCAGATGTAGCGATGAAATCAGGGTTAAATGAATATCGCTCGTTCCTGGAGGCAGGTCGATCAGGAAATAATCCAACTCACCCCAATGAGCATCTTCTATCAGCTGTTTCAGGGCATTCGATGCCATTCCGCCACGCCAGATAACCGCTTGTTCCGGATTAACAAAGAACCCGATGGAAAGCATCTTCACGCCGTACTGTTCTATCGGTTCGATAAGCGTTCTTCCTTCGATTTCAACGGAGTATGGACGGCAATCTTCCGTGTGGAACATCTTCGGCATGGAAGGTCCGTGGATGTCTGCGTCCAGCAGTCCTACGCGGTAACCCGCTTGCGCCAATGCCACTGCCAGATTCGCTGTCACGGTCGATTTGCCTACTCCGCCTTTGCCGCTATGTACGGCGATAATCTGTTTGGCATGAATAGGCGAGTCGTGCTGCTCCGGAGACTCATTGTGCTTCACAAACTTCGTGTGAATCTGCGCCTGGATATTGGGATCAACATACGTCTGCAAGGCCACTTCCGTCGCTTTCAATACAGATTTCAGAAACGGATCATTGTCCTTCTGAAAAATCAAAGAGAAAGACACCTCAAATCCCGAGATACGAATATCGTCCTCCAGCATTCCGCTTTCTATCAAGTCTTTCCCGGTTCCCGGATAGCGCACATGACGCAGGGCATCGATTATTTGTTGTGGGTACATACGTGTATTTTTTCAAATTGCCTGCAAAGGTACAACAAAATTCCCACATACGCAAATAATTTCGTAAAAAATACGCGCGCGCTTGCATATGTCGTAAAAAAGCAGTAACTTTGCAGCCGTTTTTATCGAGTGCGTGTGCGCACGAGAAAAACGGACGACTTCGTCGTTTTTACGGCTTGCAAATGATTAACAACAAAATATGAAGAAATTTAACGAGTACAAGAAATTAGACTTGCCCGCGCTGAGCAAAGAAGTGCTGGAGCAATGGGAGAAAGAAAATTTATTCGAAAAAAGTATCTCTACCCGCGAGGGACATCCGCAGTTCCTCTTTTTTGAAGGACCTCCTTCGGCAAACGGAATGCCGGGTATCCACCACGTCATGGCGCGTACCATCAAGGACACTTTCTGCCGTTTCAAGACGATGCAGGGTTTTCAGGTTCGCCGCAAGGCAGGATGGGACACCCACGGTCTGCCGGTAGAGTTGGGAGTGGAGAAAATGTTGGGTATCACCAAGGAAGATATCGGCAAGAAGATCTCCGTCGATGAGTACAATGCCGCTTGCCGCCGCGAGGTGATGAAATATACCAAGGAGTGGACCAACCTCACCAAGCAGATGGGGTACTGGGTTGATCTCGACAACCCCTATATCACCTATGACAACAAGTATATCGAGACCCTTTGGTATCTCCTCAAGGAGCTCTACAAGAAGGGCTATCTCTATAAGGGTTATACCATTCAGCCTTATTCCCCTGCCGCCGGAACGGGTCTCTCGTCTCACGAGCTCAACCAACCCGGTTGCTACCGTGACGTCAAGGATCTCACATGCACGGCCCGCTTCAAAGTAAAAGACGGTCGTTACATCATCGCTTGGACAACAACCCCTTGGACGTTGCCTTCCAACACGGCTCTCTGTGTGGGTCCGAAGATCGACTATGTAGAAGTGGAGACACCTGCCGGAGATCATATTATCCTTGCGGAGGCTCGCCTGAGCGCTTATCAGAAAGACCTCTGCGGAACAGACGAAGAGGGAAAACTCCTTGAACCTAAAATTGTGGCTCACTACAAAGGAACTGACCTCGTTGGTCTTGAATACGAACCGCTCTTCCCGTGGGTCAATCCGGGCGAAGGAGCTTTCCGCGTTATTCCGGGTGACTACGTCACCACCGACGATGGTACCGGTATCGTACACATTGCGCCTACTTTCGGAGCGGACGATAAGAAGGTGGCGGACGCAGCCGGCGTGCCGGGTCTCTATATGCAGACCAAGAACAACGGACCGCGGCCTATGGTCGATTTCACCGGTAAATATTGGCGTGTGGAAGACCTCGATGAAGAGTGGTACAAAGCGAATGTCAACGACGAACTCTACCGCCGCTATGCCGGCAGATGGGTGAAAAACGCCTATGATCCGCAGTTTACCATCGACGGAAAGTACGATGAAACCGCAGCTTCCAAGGCAGAAACGCTCGATCTCCACCTCTGTCTGGAGATGAAGGCAGACGGCCGTCTCCTCCGCACGGAGAAACACGTGCACTCGTACCCCCACTGCTGGCGAACCGACAAACCCGTCCTCTACTACCCGCTCGACTCTTGGTTCATCAAATCCACCAAAGCCCGCGACGAGATGATTGCTCTCAACAAAACCATCAACTGGCAACCGGAATCCACAGGAACAGGACGTTTCGGCCAGTGGCTCAACAACCTCAACGACTGGAACCTCTCCCGTTCGCGTTATTGGGGAACGCCGCTGCCGATCTGGCGCACCGAAGATGGTACCGAGGAAATTTGTATCGGTTCCATCGCAGAATTGTTCGATGAAATCGAGAAATCTGTGAAGGCAGGCTTCATGAAAGCCAACCCCTGGCCGAACCACAAAGTAGGCGATTACTCCAAAGCCAACTACGATCCTTCGGTCATCGATCTTCACCGTCCGTATGTGGATTCGATCATCCTCGTCTCCCCGTCCGGCAAACCCATGAAGCGTGAACTCGACCTCATCGATGTGTGGTTCGATTCGGGCGCGATGCCGTACGCACAAAACCACTATCCCTTCGAGAATGCCGACCTGCCGCGCACTGCCGACTTCATCTCCGAAGGTGTGGATCAGACCCGAGGATGGTTCTTCACACTCCATGCCATCCACACGATGATCGAAGGTTCTGTGGCATACAAAAACGTCATCTCCAACGGCCTTGTCCTCGATAAGAACGGCAACAAGATGTCTAAACGCCTCGGCAACGCTGTCGATCCCTTCGGCGCACTCGATACATACGGAGCAGATCCCGTCCGTTGGTACATGCTCACCAACTCTTCGCCGTGGGAGAACCTCAAATTCGACCCTGAAGGAGTCGATGAGGTCCGCCGCAAATTCTTCGGCACACTCTATAACACCTATTCGTTCTTTGCGCTTTACGCTAATGTAGATCATTGGACGGTCGAATCCCGACAGTCAACCGACGGTCAACCGACGGTCAAAGCCAATGTTATACCCACGCAAGGACTCTCTGAGATCGACCGATGGATCCTTTCCAAGCTCAATTCGCTCGTCAAAGAGGTCACCGAAGCCTACGAAGCATACGAACCGACCAAAGCCGGACGGGCTATCTCGGATTTCGTGCAGGACGACCTCTCTAACTGGTACGTGCGCCTGAACCGCAAGCGTTTCTGGGGCGGTGAGATGAATGCTGACAAACAAGCGGCTTACACAACTCTCTATACTTGTCTCAAGACCGTAGCCCAACTCATGGCGCCGAACGCACCGTTCTTTGCCGATCGTCTCTACCGCGATTTAACCGATGAAACCGTACATTTAAGTACCTGGCCGAAAGCCGATGAGGCGCTCATCAACAAGACCCTTGAGCGTCAGATGTACCTCGCCCAACAAGCGACTTCCACCATCCTTTCGCTCCGCAAACGCGCCGAGAAGAACGTGCGTCAGCCGCTGCAAAAGGCCGTCATCCCGACGCCGGATCAAGAATCGCAACGTGCATTAATGCACGTTTCAGACCTCATCAAATCCGAGGTGAACGTCAAGGAGCTCGTCATCGTTCCTGCCGAGCAGAGCGAGATCCGTCTCGTCAAGAAGATCAAACCGAACTTCAAAGTCCTTGGTAAGAAAGTCGGCGCAAACATGAAAGCCGTAGCCGCTGAGATCAACGCGATGAACCAAGACCAGATTGCTCAAATGGAGCAAAATGGCAACTATCAACTATCAACTGTCAACTATCAACTGATAGCCGAGGATGTGGAAATTTTGACGGAAGACATGCCGGGTTGGTTGGTAGCCAATAACGGAATCCTTACCATCGCGCTGGATATCGAGCTGACGGATGAACTCATCGAAGAAGGTATTGCGCGTGAGCTGATCAACCGCATTCAGAACCTCCGTAAGTCCTCCGGTCTTGAGATAACCGACCGCATCGAGATCGAACTCGAAGATCGTCCGGAGATCCACAACGCAGTTCTCCACTGCGGTGATTACATCAAATCGCAAGTACTCGCTACCAAACTCGAACTTAATTCTCAATTGTCAACTGTCAATTGTCAAATCCTCGAGATGGACGGTTATAACGTGAATATTAACATCAAAAAAGCATAAAAGGATGAAAAAAGTATTGGTTTTTGCAGCGGTTTTAGCGATTGCAGCAGGTTTTGTATCCTGCCAGAGAGAAGCCTCCACTTTTGCCAAAGAAGACTTAATCGGCAGATGGCAAGCGCCCTCCGGCGACACCTTGCAGTTCATGGTCTTTCAGCCCGACATCGCTCCGACGCCGGAAGGTCTATCTGGCGAGTTCCGTTATGGGTATGAGTGGGACATGAACGACCATAAAGGATGGGATGACAGCCAGGGTACATACGAGGAATTCCTCTTCACACTCATTGAAGACGGTGGCGCGTATCACGGAAACGGATGGTTTGTTTGGAAACTGGAAACCAACGGTGATTTCATTTTGGTCAATCTGATGAACAACGATGGAGCGGTAATTCCGAAGCCCTATAAAGTGACCGTATTGACCGGTTCCAGTCTGACTTATAAAGATGATTTCGGTACTTTCCATTCATTTACAAAAATAAAGCAATGAAACGCGCTTTAAAAATCCTCGGCTGGACGCTTCTGAGTATCGTTCTGGCAGTAGTGTTGGTAGCGAGTATCGCTATCTACGTCGTCTTTACGCCGGAGCGTTTGACGCCTATTGCCCGCCAAGCAGCGGACAAGTTTATCACCTGCGAGCATGAGATCGGCGAAGTGGATTTGACGTTCTTCTCCACCTTCCCGCGTTTTGGTCTGCGGGCGGATGGACTGCTGCTCATCAATCCCAAAGCCGGTTCGCAGAATGACACAGTAGTGGAGGCAAAACATCTGGTTGCCACGGTGGATGTGATGGAGTTCTTAAACAACAAGAACCTCCATGTACACGAAGCGATTTTGGACGATGCTACCGTCAATTTCTACATAGCCGGGGATGGCACGACGAACCTTACAGACGTCTTTGTAACCTCACCGGACACGACAGAAGAAGACACTTCGGCTTTCTCCCTGCCCTTTGACGCCTTGCGTGTGGACGGACTTCGAATCAAAGCTAACGCCATCACTTTCCTCGATGAAAAGGACACAATCTGCGCTTCTCTCGGTCTAACGGACTTGAGTGCCAGCGCAAATAGTTGGGAAGATATTTTCCTCTCGCTCGACGCGCAAGACGTGTGTGCGAGTCTCAAAGGCGAGACGTACGCCGATTCGCTGCATGTGACGCTTGATGCACCCATGGCGGTTAATTTGGACACCATGCATTTTGCTTTCCGACGTGCCGAATTAGCGGTCAATGAGTTTGCCCTCGTATTGAGCGGAACAGCAGATATTCGCGATTCCATCGGGATAGATGCAGGGGTAGCTACGAAAGATAAATGGCAGATTCAGCCGCTCTTGGCGCTCGTTCCGGCGAAGTTCACCTCTGCGTTGAAAGATATTGAGGTGGACGGTAAGGTCGCTTTGGAAGCAGACGTCAAGGGATTCTTAGGAGAGAACGCAATGCCGCTGGTAAAAGCACGTTTGACTTTAGAGGACGGTGAAGGAGCCTACAAACCCCTGCCGTACAAACTGCGGGATTTGGAGTTTGATGCCGATGCCCTCTTGGATCTGAATAAGAAAGAACCTTCCTCCGTGACGATTCGTAATCTGGCAGCCAAGACCAAAGACAGCAAACTTTCTGCTACCGGAACAGTCAACGATCTGATGGGAAATATGTTGCTGGATCTGGCATTGAAACTCGATGCCAACCTTCCGGATTTTGCATACTTCCTGCCGGATAGCATGACACTCCTCGGACGTGCAAAAGGCTCGATGAAATCGAAGATATCTCTTGCTGACCTCACGGAAATGCGGCTCCATAAAGGTCGTATTTCTGCGGACTTGGTTTTGGATGATATTCGCTATGAGCAGGACTCGATGATCGCTATCCTGCCGCATAGTACGGTGAAGATTCAGATCCCGAACGCCTCACCTTCCCGCAAATCCGTTAATTGGGCGCGCGCAGAGATTGTGAGCGATAAGATTGATTTCGTCATGGGAGACGCTACCCATGCTATGATTGATGCCCCGGTCCTCAAAGCCGAAGCAGCTAATGTCCTCAACAAAGAGCAGGAGTATTTCGCTTCGTTGGCTTTTGATGCCTTGGATGCGAAATATGACACCATCCTCGCAGACCTGAAAGCTTCGGAGTTGGAGGCGTTCGTCAGTGGCGGGCAGAAGATCAGTGCCAAACTCAAGACGCAAGCCTTAACAGCTTCCATGGGTGAAGAGCTGAAGGCAAAAACCGGCTCTCTGGCTTTGGAAGCCGCATCCCGCTATAACAAAGATGGCGAGAACGCACTCCTCAAATGGAACCCGAGGCTGAAAATCAACCTCAAAGACGGTTTCCTGAACTTACCTTCCCGTCTGCCGGAAGCAGTCATCATCCCGTCTATCGAGTTTAAGTACTCCAACCGCGAGATGGCGATTGATAACAGCCGCATCGTGTTGGGTAACTCCGATCTGGAGCTAAAAGGTAATGTGCGTAACATCGGCAAATGGTTCCGCCACGAGGATATTTTACAGGGCGATTTAGAGGTCGTTTCCAACCATTGTGACGCGAACCAACTTCTCGCATGGTTCTCTGCGGACAAAGGCGCCGAGGAAGAAACAACCCAAACTGCTTCCAACCAAGACGAAGTCTCAAACCAAGCCGCAGGCTCAAACACTCAAGCAGGCGAAGCCGATCCATTCTTGGTTCCAACGGACGTAGATCTGACGCTCAATACGCACATGCGTGAGGTGGAAATCTTCAATCAGAACGCCAAAGACCTGAAGGGCGGAATCTACGTCAAGAACGGCAAGCTGATCTTGGACGAAGTGGGTTTTGTATGCCGTGCAGCCAAACTGCAGCTGACGGCGATCTACTCCACGCCGCGCCGCAACCACCTCTATTTAGGTTTTGACTACCACATGATTGATGTGGATATCGACGAACTGCTGTCGATGATTCCGGATCTGGAGGAGATGGTTCCGATGCTTGCCTCCTTCAAGGGCGCAGCGCAGTTCCACTTGGCGGTAGAAACCTATCTCAATGAGTACTACAAACCGAAGATGTCCACCCTCCGTGGCGCTTCGTCGCTCACGGGAAAAGACTTGGTAGTACTGGATAGCGAGACCTTCTCGACGATTAGCAAACTGCTGATGTTCAAGAAGAAAACAGAGAACAAGATCGACTCCCTCAATGCGGAGATCACGATTTACAAGAACGAGATCGACGTCTATCCGCTTTGCGTGCAGATGGATAACTACATGGTGGCGCTCGGCGGGCGGCATCGCACGGACATGACCTTCAACTACGACATCAACGTCCTTAGTCCTATTTATTTAGGTGTGCACGTGGGCGGTACGATGGATAACTTGCAGATCAAGTTAGCGAAATGCAAGTACGCTCAGGATTTCAAGCCTCATTGGTACCAAAAGGCCGACACGCAATCCCTGGAGCTCCGCCAGCTGATCAAGAAATCCATGGAGAAAAACGTCCGGATACAGTAATTTCTCGATCAGGAATAATATGCTCTGCCGCCTATCGTCTTTCGTTTGTGGCACACTACCGCTTGGTGACGATTCACCCTTGGGCAGATGGTAACGGTCGCATGTCGCGTTTGGTAATGAATATGCTGCAATGGGAGTTCGGGCTTATTCCTGTTAAGGTACTCAAAGAGCAAAAAGCCGAATATATCCAAGCGCTCAATGACGCACGGGATCAGCAAGATGAATCCATCTTTCCGGATGTCATGACGCGTCTGCATAACGCTAACTTGCAATCGGAGATAGATGCTTATGTAGCAAGCCAAGAGGCAGAGACCCCTCAGGGAGTCCTTCATGGTGTCGCAGATGATTTAACTGATAGACAGCGAGTTATATTAGAAATCCTAAATAATGTCGCAGTAAATGTCGCAGTAAATACGAAATATCTTTCCGAAAAATTAGAGGTAAATAGAAAAACTATCCAACGGGATGTAGTCGCTCTACAAGAAAAACGACTGATTCAATGGGTAGGATCTGACAAAACCGGCCATTGGGAGATAAAGGATCCCATCGGCCGATGACAGGGACGCAAGTGAGAGACGAGCAAGAAACACGTAAATTCTTGTCAAAATCTTGTGTGAAAACGTGAATGAAACGGTCAAAAAGCCGTTTTTGCGTGTTTTTTTATGTTCTTTGTAACTTACTGAAATGTAAGTAATTATAGCTAATTATATGTAATAAAGTCTAGAATGACTCAAACGTGCTATTTTCGCGGTATAAATTAGCTGTTGATTTGCTCTTGTGCGAAGTTTATTTGTTCTTGTTCGAAGTTTATTTGCTCTCACAAAAGTTGAGATTTTTTGGGGGGATGTCGGGAAAAAGAGAGATTTATTTGCATAATTCAGAAAAAAGTTGTACCTTTGCAGGCAAAATTGACATGAAAGGAAATAAAACTATGGTTGCTACTAATCTTTCACAGACGGCTACACAGATGATTGTCAATATTGATGATCGTTCTATAGTGAATGATATCCGTCGTCTATTAACTCGCATTAAAGGTGTGAGTTCGGTACACGTGCGCAATAATTATTATGAGAGCCGTGAGTTTTATCAGGATTTGGATGCTGCTGAGCAAGATATAGCTAATGGTAAGGGCGTACGTGTGAGCAGCAAGCAAGAATTAGATGCTCTTTTCGCATGAAATATACTTTGCAATTCTCGCCTCGAGCGATGGCAGATCTTGAGAAAATCAAGAAGTCCGGTGATCAAGCACGTATAAAGAAATTGCGAGCTATCTTAGAAGAATTAACCGAACACCCTCTGACCGGAATCGGGAACCCCGAGCGACTCAAATATCGAGTGAATACTTATTCTCGGAGATTAACCAATAAGGATAGAGTAGTGTACTCAATTTACGAAGATATAGTAGAAGTTAATATTCTTCAAATGGTCGGTCATTACGATGACAAATAAACGTGTAATAAGCAAAAAAAATACAAAAATCTGCCCATGGCATAAAACAACAGACAAACAACATACATAAATAATAAAGCATTTAGCCTCTTATTAGGTTCTTGGAAAGCTGCACACTTGAACAAGAACGATTAACCAAAGGAGAAGCAAAATGCTCATGCGTTAGCGTGAGCTTTTCCCGTGTAAATTGGTTAATCAAGGTAGTGCAGCAAAACCTCAAGAACCTGTTGAAGCGAAAAGTTTCACGCTTTTTATATACAATAACCTCAAATAAGCATATTATGAAATCTACCACTAAACGCAACAGACATGACGAAATGTTGCAAACAGAACAACTCGCAGACAAAATAGAATTAATACAGATTGTCGCAGAAAAAACGGGCGCGACATTTGATCAAGTTGCGCGCGTCTATGGAATAGAAAGTATTAACCGTTTGACAGAAGTATTAGTAGATGCAGGCGAAGCAAAAGATGATCATTTGGAATCTATAACAGAGACCTTGCATAATGAGATACTCAACCAACGCAAATGGTTCTATGATAACCAACCATATAAATTAGAAATAACCATGAAGGAGGAATAACTATGACACAGCAAGAACTAACTGCCTTAAATCCATGGGCAAAGTATCCCAATTACAAAGGTGTGGGTTATCGTTTTTATTACGAAGACACAGACCTTATTCATCCATTAGACAAAGAAATCATAGATGAATATAATAATGGAAGGGCACGGCAATATTGTTTTGAACGTCATGTTCCTCCGTTCCCGTTTCAAGGTAATCCGTTATGTGCGAAAGTAGTATTTCTCAGTCTGAATCCGGGATTTGTAGAGCGTATCAATAAAGACGCAGCTTTATTGCTTGAAAATACCAACACATGTATCTATGTGAACGATATATGGCATCAACACATGATTCATGGCTCTGCTTCTATGTTCCCGCCTATTAACCAGACAGATCAATATACAGCGTACCAACTTCTCCAAGATTGGTATTGGGAAGATATGTTGGTTTCTTTGCGCAAGGATTGTAACCTGAATACAGATATTTTTAACGAACGCATCGCACTTATCCAGCTAATACCTTATTCTTCCACTGCCTGCAATAAAGCTATTATAAATCTCCCGACTCAGCAATACACAAAACAACTGATACACTATTTGTTAGAGCAACCTGACGGACCTTTGTTTGTCGTTATGCGTAGTGAACCGGAATGGGCAAAATTACTGGGTATTGACTTTGAGGATTCAAAATACAAGCATCGCTTCATTCTGCGCAAGCGAGATAAACAAGGTCATCGTCCGCGCAGTCAGTTTATTAGCGAAAACGCTTTTACGGATGGTGGCTATCAAAAGATAATAAACAAAATCAATAATTAAAATTATAAGAGTATGAAAAAATTAACTACATTAGCAATCATTATTGCCATCTCAACGTTCTGTGTTGCACAGAAAAGTATTACAGAAATTACTGGCGGGGAAATTCTTTGGGGTTGGACAGAAGATTCTTATATTGCCTTTCCTGATTACGATGGAACTATTAACTACACGTACGACCAAGTAAATGCTATTCTTCAAGGAGATGTTATACGCGCTAAGGGTTTGCAATCAAAATACCAGACCCCTTTACAGCAAGAAGCCTTTGCTCAATCACCAGAGGCGGCAAAACTCAAGAAAGAATTAGAGGAAGAGAAGAAATACATTAAATCCAGTTTATGTAGTATTGAGTATCAGTGTGAAGACTTAAAATATGATGCAAAGTTAAAGGCGTTCGTCTGGAATAAAATGTATAGTGATATTAGATTTTATCAAGAGACAGGTTATTTCTGTGCTGGAAAATTTATGATTTCATATCCGCAACAATTATTTACTATACAAGGTGAAGATTACGGAAATAGAGGCTACTATTATAGACAAATATTCCGTTTACCGACATTGCCTATTGAAACGGCTTTAAAAATAGAAGAAAATATTAAAGATGTACGCTTGTTGTTTGTAGGAAAATTTGTCCGTTCAAAAGTAGTAGATGATGGTAAAATTTGGAAAAGAGAGTACCTTTATTTCAAAGCGACTAAAGTATATTTAATCAATAGAACGGGGGAGATGGAAATATATGCAGACTTAACTACAAAATTATTCCCCCCGAAGAAATAACTTATGACCAAAAGATTGTTTCTTATATTATTTTTAATACCTGCTGTATGGCATTTCGCAGTAGCTTCTGATGTTACAATAGACAAAGAAAACTGCACAATTACCAAAGACGGCAAAACCTATAAATTGTACGGCAAAGTAAAGATTGTCGAATCGTTTGAGGACATTAAAGTGAAAATAGTGGACTCTTTTGAGGATGCAGACATCAAAATAGTTGATGCCTTCGAAGATTCCTGTGGCAAGGTCAAGATAGTAGATTCTTTTGAGGATGTAAAAGTCAAAATCGTAGATTCCTTTGAAGATATCAAGATAAAAATAGTTGATTCATTCGAAGGAGTAAAGAAATAACACCCCTTTCGCATTCTCGATAACTCGATTTGTCAGACTCCAGCCTGCTCCACCATTGAGCAGGCTGTTTTTTACGCGGGATATTATCCTTGGCCGTTGCACCGTCTTTGGCTTGTTTCTTTCAAGCAGTTGCATAGTTTTTATCACATTTTCGACGTGAAAATCTGCCTTGAAATCACATTTTCGGCGTGAAAATCTGCCTTAAAATCACATTTTCGGCACAAAATTTTGCCTTGAAATCACAAAATCCGGCGCTAAGGTACTGCTTTTTTTCGAGATATGCAAATTTTTTTACATAAAAATGTTCCCTTAACGCAAAAATATTTGCGCAATTCAAAAAAAAATCGTACCTTTGCACGCATATTTATCAACAAACCCAAATAACAAAGATGAAAACAAAGAATTTACTTCTTTTAAGCTTTATCGCAATGACGTTTTTAGCATGCAGCAAATCGGGTTCCAACCCTCTGTTGGATCAGCCGAACACCCCTTATGGCGTGCCGGCTTTTGATCAAGTGAAGAATGAGCACTATCTGCCGGCATTCGAGGCGGCTATCGCGGAAAACAAGGCGGAGATAGATGCCATCGTGAATAACGAAGCCGAGCCGACGTTCGAGAACACGATTGTGGCGCTCGACCGCGCAGGCCTTCTGCTGGACCGCGTACAGGGCGTGTTCTTCAATGTCCTCGAGGCGGACGGCAACGACGAGATGAACGCGATTGCCGAGCAAGTGAGCCCGATGCTCTCGGAGCTGAGCGACGGCATCATCCTCAACGACAAGCTCTTCCAGCGCGTGAAGTTCGTTTACGACCAGCGTGATCAGTTGGGCCTCAACCCCGAGCAGATGCGCCTCGTGACGGAGACCTACAAGGCCTTTGCGGACAACGGCGCGAACCTGCCGGAGGACAAGAAAGAGCGCCTCAAAGCTATCAATCAGGAGCTCGCGCTGCTGTCCCTGCAGTTCGGCAATAACGTGGTGGCGGAGACCAACGCCTACCAGTATTTTGTGAAAGACGAGGCGGAGCTGAAAGGTCTGCCGGAGAGTGCCAAGGCTGCGGCTGCAGAAGAAGCTGCGGCGGCCGGTCATCCGGGTGAGTGGCTCTTCACGCCCAAGCGCACCTCTTTCACGCCGGTCCTCCAGTACTGCGAGAACCGCGAGTTGCGCAAGGAGCTGCTGATGGCTTACACCACCCGCGGCAACCACGACAACGACCATGACAACAAGCCGGTCATCATCCGCGAGATGGAGCTGCGTATCGAGAAGGCCAAACTCTTCGGCTACGACAACCCCGCGGACTATATCCTCGCGGATTGTATGGCGAAAAATCATCAGACGGTGGATGCTTTCCTTGCGTCAGTATGGGCTCCGTCGTTAGAGGCTGCCAAACGCGAAGCCGCCGAACTCCAGAAACTCATGGACGAGGAGAAGATGGCGCAAGACCCCCACACGGACGACCAGGTTTTGCTCCAACCGTGGGACTGGTGGTACTACGCGGAGAAGCTGCGCAAGGCCAAATATGCGCTCGACGAGGAGGAGTTGAAGCCCTATTTCGAGCTCAACAACGTCCGCAAAGGTGCTTTTGGCGTCGCTACGAAGCTCTTCGGCCTGCAGTTTGAACCGCTCAAAGACATGCCGGTGTATAACCCCGAGGTGGAGGTCTTCAAGGTGACCGACGCTGATGGCGCGCTGGTGGGCATTCTCTATACCGATTATTTCCCGCGTGCAGGCAAACGTCCGGGCGCATGGATGAACAATATCCTGCCGCAATATATCGATGCGGAAGGCGTGGATCATCGTCCGGTAATCATCAATGTCGGTAACTTCAACAAGCCGGCCGCCGGCAATCCTTCGCTGCTCTCCATGGACGACGTAGAGACCCTCTTCCATGAGTTCGGCCATGCCCTGCACGGTCTGCTCTCGAAGGCGCACTACAAGTCTCTTTCGGGCACTAACACCCCGCGTGATTTCGTGGAACTGCCCTCGCAGTTTATGGAGAACTACGCATACGAGCCGGAGGTCCTCAAGACGTACGCTTTCCATTACCAGACAGGCGAAGTGATCCCCGACAGCCTGATTGCGAAGATCAACGCTGCCGGTAAGTTCAACCAGGGCTTCGTGACCACCGAGCTCCTCTCCGCATCCATCCTCGACATGGATTTCCACGAGCTGACGAGTGCAGAAGGCCTCGATGTCAACGCCTTTGAGAAAGCGAGCCTCGAGAAGATGGGCATGATTGACGAGATCATCGTTCGTTACCGCCCGACTTTCTACAACCATATCTTCACCACCGGTTACGAGGCAGGCTATTACAGCTATACCTGGGCGGCGGTGCTCGATGCGGACGCTTTTGCGGCTTTCAAGGAGACCGGAGACCTCTTCGAACCGGCTACTGCGGCACGCTGGCGTCACCTCCTGGAGCAAGGCGGTACACGCGACGCGCAGGAGCTCTATCTGGAGTTCCGCGGCAAAGAAGCAGACCCCGCTCATCTCCTCCGCCGCAAGGGATTTATCGAATAACAATGTACAATGTACAATGTACAAAGGGCTTACGGAGTTTGGTACAACGTTTTAAGATCCGTACGGACTTTTAATTTTGTACCAAAGCTATTAGGACGCTTTGTTAATTGTGAATTGTGAATTGTGAATTGAAAAATTGACTCGTCGCACGCAGACCATATTATACCACACCCTGCCGATAGCCTTCTGGCTGTTGGCAGGAGTGGGGTGTGCGCTCTGGGTCTTTTTTGACCCTGCATTCCAAAGCGAAGGATGGATCCGGCTCCTTGCCGCAACCCCTTCGCTTCTATCCCTCATCACTATCATCATACTTACCTCCATCAAACGCCATGCCTCCTCGGTGGAAGAGAGTCTGTGGACGGGGATCTTATTGGGAATCGCTTCTTACTGGCTGCCCACCATCCTTTTTCTCCTCCTTCCGGTGTGGATCTATCTGTACTACCGGCGGTTGTTGGACTTGCATGCTTTCCTGGCTTCGCTCATCGGCATCGGATTAGTAGCCATATGGGCGGCGGCGTTGATCTTCAACCCTTTTGCGCAAGAGCCCGCAATCGCGAATCCTTGGGTGGATTTCTTTGCCCCGGAAACCCTTTGGGTATGGATCCCCGTGGGGTCGGTTCTCTTTGCGTATATCGCTTCTTCTATCGCCCGAAACATCCTCAAGGTGCGATAATAGTGCACTTTCCGGCTAAAAAATGCTTTTTATTTGCATATTTCGCAAAAAAGTAGTACCTTTGCACGAATTTTAGCATTTATGGGATTATTACTATTGTTTTTATTTGGCGCGATGGCGGTCAGTTTTCTGTGTTCCGTGCTGGAATCCGTACTGATGTCCACGTCTCTGAGTTATATTAATCTGCGTGAGGAGGAAGGTTATGCGCCCGCGAAACTGATGAGCGCGTACAAAGAAGATACAGGTCGTCCCTTAGCGGCGATTCTCTCATTGAATACGATTGCAAACACCATCGGAGCGGCCGGCGTGGGTATGCAGGCAACTGCGGTCTTCGGCAGCAAGTGGTTCGGTTTGGTATCCGCCATCACCACCATCCTCATCCTCTTTTTCGGCGAGATCATCCCGAAAGTCATCGGCACGACCTATTGGCGCGAGCTGATGGGCTTGACCGCACGTGTCATCCGGGTCTTGATCTTCGTGCTTTACCCCTTGGTATGGCTCGTCGAACTCATCTCCCGCATGGTCCCGGACAACGAAGATGATCCCTCTGTGAGCCGCGAAGAGGTTCTGGCGATGGTGAATGTCGGCGAGGAAGAAGGTGTTGTGGACGAGGACGAGAATAAGATCTTCTCGAACCTCATGCGTCTCGATTCCATCCATGCCTATGACGTCATGACGCCGCGTGTGGTGGCGAAGATTGCGCCGGAGAACATGACCCTCCGCGCCTACTACGACAACGACGAGTACGACCATTTCTCCCGCATTCCGCTCTACAAACCCGAAGCGCCGGAGTATATCACCGGCTACATCCTGCGAAACGATGCCTTGGAGGACCTCACGGAGGATCACTTCCGCAAGACCTTAGGCAGCATCAAACGACCCTTGCCGGCTTTCGATCAGGACCTCACTCTCGGTACGATCTTTGATTCTATGCTCAAGCAAAAGAGCCAGATTGCGCAGGTCATCGATGAATACGGCATGTTCGTCGGCATCCTGACCTTGGAAGACATCATCGAGACGATTTTCGGCCTGGAGATCATCGACGAAAACGACACGGTCATCGACATGCAGCAGTATGCACGCGAGCGATGGGAACAACGACAGAAGAAGTATAAGAAATTAGCAGTCAATCCCGACGGTGAAACGACGGTGAACCGACAGTCAAACGACGGTCAAAGCCAAGGTAAGGGCAAAGTAAATGAGGAACAAGAGCAACATACGGATCGAGAATAAGCGCGCGAGGTTTGAGTATATCATCCTCGACCGCTACACCGCGGGTATTCAGCTCTTCGGCACGGAGATCAAGTCTATCCGTGAAGGCAAAGCTTCGCTGGTGGATAGCTACTGCGCGGTCGAGCACGGAGAGATGTACATCAAACAGATGCACATCGCCGAGTATCGTTTCGGTTCGTACGCCAACCATGATGCCAAACGTGACCGCAAACTGCTCTTGCAGCGCAAGGAGATCCGCAAACTCGAGAAAGCGACCAAAGATACCGGCAAGACCATCATCCCGCTGGTACTCTTTATCAACGAGAAAGGCCTGGCAAAAGTGGAGATTGCGCTCTGCCAGGGTAAGCACACCTACGACAAGCGTCAGTCTCTTCGCGAAGCGGATGACAAACGCGAGATGGCACAAATGCGCAAAATGAACCATACGGCGAAGCAGATCGTATGAACGAAGTGAATAAAGAAATGGTAAATGATTAAATAGTAAATAGTTTTATGAGTAAAGCATTATTAATGATTTTGGATGGCTGGGGTATCGGTCATAAGGATACCGCCGATGCTATCTATTGTACCTCGACGCCCCACTGGGACGCGTTGTTGGCGAAATACCCGAACTCGCAACTGCAAGCCAGCGGCGAGAATGTCGGTCTGCCAGACGGACAGATGGGTAACTCCGAGGTCGGACACCTCAATATCGGCGCCGGACGTGTCGTTTATCAGGACTTGGTGAAGATCAACCGCGCTTGCAAAGACGGCTCTATCCTCGAGAATCCGGAGATCAAAGCGGTCTTCAGTTATGCCAAAGAGAGCGGAAAGAAGATCCACTTCATGGGCCTGACTTCCGACGGCGGTGTACACTCGAGCCTGGAGCACCTCTTCTACCTCTGCGACATCGCAGCGAAATACGGTCTGCAGGGCAAGACCTTCATCCACTGTTTCATGGACGGACGTGACACAGACCCCCATTCCGGTATCGGTTTTATTGACCGCCTGGAGGAACATTGCGCCAAGTCTGCCGGAGAGATCGCCTCGATCATCGGCCGTTTCTACGCCATGGACCGCGACAAACGGTGGGAGCGCGTGAAGGTGGGATATGACTTGTTGGTGAACGGTCAAGGCGAGGCTTTCGAGTCGATGCACGAGGCGATGGAAGCCAGCTACAAGGCAGAGGTGACGGACGAGTTCATCAAGCCGATTGTACACGTCCGCAACGGCAAACCCTTAGCGACCATCGAGGAAGGCGACGCCGTGATCTTCTTCAATTACCGCAACGACCGCGCGAAAGAAATCACCATTGCGCTTACCCAACAAGACATGCCTGAGCAAGGGATGCATACCGTCAAAGGGCTGCATTACTGCTGCATGACCCCGTATGACAGTTCCTTCCAAGGACTGCATGTGCTCTTCCCCAAAGAGAACGTAACCAACACCTTAGGCGAAGTAGTCAGCAAGTTAGGCCTCAAACAACTCCGTATCGCCGAGACGGAGAAGTTCGCACACGTGACCTTCTTCTTCAACGGCGGCCGCGAGGCGGAGTTCGAGAACGAGGATCGTATCTTGATTCCTTCCCCGAAGGTAGCCACTTATGACTTGCAGCCGATGATGTCCGCTCCGGAAGTGACTATCGCGCTTCGCGACGCACTCAACAGCCGGAAATACGATTGCATCATCCTCAACTACGCAAACGGAGACATGGTGGGTCATACAGGCGTGTATAACTCGATCCAGCAGGCTATTACAGCGATCGATATCTGCGTGAACGAGACCGTGGAAGCCGCTTTGCGCAACGACTACGAGATTATCATCATTGCCGATCACGGCAACTGCGATAACGCCATCAACGCGGACGGTACGCCGAACACGGCGCACTCGCTCAACCCCGTTCCGTTTGTATATGTAAGTAAGGAACACACGAGCGCGCGCGTGGAGAATGGTATCCTCGCGGATGTCGCTCCTTCCATCTGCCATATCTTAGGCATTGAGCAGCCGAAAGAGATGACCGGAAAGAATTTGATTCACGATTAAAAAAAAGAAAGCGGCCCAAAAGGGTCGCTTCTTTTTTGAAACAACAAGAGCGATTACTCTGCAGCCTCAACAGCAGCCTCTGCCTCAACTACCTCTACGGTGTCCTGGCAGCAGGTGTCCTGGCAGCACTTTTTGTCGCAGCACTTGTTGCCGCAGCTCATAGCAGCGAATGCTACAGCTACGATAAGAAGCATTTTCTTCATAAATTTTAACTGTTTTTTTTGTTAATAAAGCTTTATTTACTATTATTTTTCGTATTTCTGCGAAAAACGGTGCAAAATTACAAACTTTTTTGCACATATCCAAAAAAAATTGTAATTTTGCGCAATAAATCTTACATTTTATGAGAAAAAGGTGTTTTTTTGACAAATCTGACGCTAAATTTCTAGGAATTAACCTGATTTTAGCTGTTCTTGTCGGAGT
Organism: Bacteroidales bacterium UBA3717; assembly: GCA_002372695.1. Classification (GTDB taxonomy): domain Bacteria; phylum Bacteroidota; class Bacteroidia; order Bacteroidales; family Paludibacteraceae; genus Colicola. The sequence goes on along the minus strand of DFHS01000015.1, from coordinate 65,459 downwards.
GGGAATCCTGGTCGGGTTAATTGCCTGGCTGCGTACTTATACGCAACACGGAGTTGAGGTGGAAGTGAACGACGTACGAGGGATGGTTTTGGCGGAAGCGGAACCTCTCCTGGCGGCAGAAGGATTAGTTCTGGTAGTGATTGATTCTACTTATTCGGAGAAGGTTCCTTTTGGTACGATTGTGGAGCAAGACCCGAAACCCTTCAGCCATGCCAAACACGGTCGGGCTGTATATGTAACAATTAACGCCACTACCAAACGGCAGGTAACGATGCCGAATCTGCAGGATATGAGTTATCGCCAGGCTGAGACCACGCTCCGCGGAATGGGGCTCGAGGTGGACACGATTTACGACTATGAACCCTCCGCCTTCCGGGATCTGGTTTTAGACGTGAAACGCAACGGAGAAAGTGTGCTGCCGGGGGACAAACTGCCGGTCGGTACCCAAGTTCGATTAGTAGTAGGTTTTGGCCGGGGTACAGAAGAGGTCGAAGTGCCTTCAGTCATCGGCATGAAACTGCAAGAGGCGCGTTCCGTCCTTTTGAGTCACCGCCTCACCGTGGGAGCCATCAGTTATGATGAGCCGCAGCAGGAAGGGGTGAATCAGTATGTCTATCGCCAGATACCGGCAGAAGGATCGAAACTGATTGAAGGAGAAACAGTCGCTTTGAGACTCTCTGCAGAAATAGAGAAAGCAGCGACCGTGGGTAACGAAAACGATAGCGAAGAATGGTTCTAAGGCCTGATGAGTGAAGAGTTGGAAATAGAGAACGAAGATCTGTGGGAGCGTTGGCGATGCGAGGTGGACAAGGGTCAAGGCAAAGAACGTATTGACAAATACCTCGCGGAGCACATGACCAACACCAGCCGAAACCGCATCCAGACGGCTGCGGACGCGGGAAACGTGTGGGTAAACGGACTGCCTGTCGCTTCTAATTATCGTGTCAAACCGGGAGATATCATCCAGGTCTTGTTGGACCACGAACCGCACGACTTCACCATCACCCCGGAAAATATCCCTCTGACGATAGTCTATGAGGATGAGGATCTGCTGGTCATCAATAAACCTGCCGGATTAGTCGTGCACCCCGGGCATGGCAACTACGAGCACACGCTCCTGCACGCCCTCGCATGGCATTTTAGCCATCAGCCGTCAGCCGTCAGCCATCCGATAGATATCAACGATCCGAGTATCGGTCTCGTGCATCGTATCGATAAAGACACCTCCGGACTCTTGTTGATTGCCAAAACGCCGGAGGCGAAGGCTAGTCTTGCCAAACAGTTCTTCGACCACACGACCGAGCGCACCTATAATGCCCTTGTTTGGGGGACTTTCAAGGAGCAAAGCGGCACTATCGAAGGAGCTTTAGCCCGCGACAACCGGGATCGCACAATCTATCGTGTTTGGGATCCGGAGGAATGCCCGCAAGCCAAAGAAGCCATTACTCACTGGCGGGTTCTCGAGCAATTTCCATACGTCACACTCGTCGAATGTCGCCTGGAGACAGGACGAACCCACCAGATTCGCGTGCACATGAAACATATCGGTCACCCGCTTTTTGCGGATGAGAAGTATGGGGGCTGCGAAATACTGAAAGGTCTTCGCACACAGAAATACCGTCAATACATAGAGAACTGCTTTGCGCTTTGTCCGCGGCAGGTACTACATGCCAAGACGCTCGGATTCACCCATCCGCGCACGGGAGAAAGGATGTTTTTCGACAGCCAGTGGCCCGAAGACATGACCGCCCTCATTGAGAAATGGCGGCATTACGAACCCAATACCTTGAATTAATCGAAAATCACTCGTCGCTGAAATGCACGAGTACATGCCGGTAGGAATTGAAGATTTTGGACTTGGACACGAATCCCAAGTATCTACGGTCTTGGTCCACTACCGGTAAGTTCCATGCGCCGGTGTCTTCAAAAATCTCCATCACTTTGTCCATCGTCAGATCAAACCGCAAAGTCGCGGGCGGCGAAGTCATGAGTTGGCCCACCGTAAACCGCTTGTACAGCCGCGGCTGGAACATGATATTCCGCACTTCGTCCAGCAGCAAAATACCCTTCAGATGCCCCTCATGGTCAATCACAGGGAAGATATTCCGCTTGCTCTCGCTGATCACTTTGACCAATTCGCCCAAAGTCATTTCCGGAAGGATAGTAATGAAATCCGTCTCCAAGACGCTATCCATCTTCAGTAATGTCAGTACGTTACGGTCTTTGTTGTGGGTCAGCAGTTCGCCTTTCTGCGCCAAACGCATGGCGTACAACGAGTGAGGCTCAAAGAGCATGATCGTCAGATACGAAATGACCGAAACGATCATCAGTGGCATGAACAAATGGTATCCGCCGGTTAACTCCGCAATGAGGAAGATACCTGTCAGCGGGGCATGCATGACGCCGGACATCAGTCCTGCCATGCCTACCAACGCGAAATTCGTCTCCGGCACGATAAGCCCCGCAAGGTTCATGATTCGCGCGGTTACAAATCCCACGATAGCACCCATGAATAGCGAGGGAGCGAAGATACCTCCGACACCTCCGGCTCCGTTCGTCGCAACGCTGGCAACGATCTTCAAAAAGATAATCGCAATGAAATAACCCAAGATGATCAACTGCGCGTTGGTCGTGGACAGACTCGCGTAGAAGTCCGTAGGAATAAGGTATTTATGCAGCGGACTGTTGTCGAGTGCCGAGAGGCTGTCTCCGTTGATAAGCTGCTTAATCACGTCGTAACCTTCGCCATAAAGCGGCGGGAAGAGGAAAATCAGGACGCTTAGCGTCAGTCCTCCGATGAGGATCTTCAACCCGAACGAGCGGACGTTATGCTTTGCCCACTGCTCAAGACCGTTCATGCCCCGGGTGAAATAGAGGCTGACCATGCCGCAGATAGCTCCTAAAACCAGATACCAAGGGATACGTTCTACCAGGAACGGCTCTGCTACATCCAGCGGGAACATCGGTTCGGTGCCTGTCAGGATATAAGAGATGGCGGTCGCCGTGACGGAGGAGATCAGCAGCGGAGCTACGGACGTCATCGTCAGGTCCATCATCAGAACCTCCAGCGTGAAGACCAGACCGGCTATCGGGGCTTTGAAGATACCGCCTATGGCTCCCGCAGCGCCACAGCCGATCATCAGCATCATCGTCTTTTGATCCAAACGAAAGGCTTTCGCTAAGTTCGAACCGATGGCTGCGCCCGTGAGCACAATAGGTGCCTCGGCTCCGACCGATCCACCGAAACCGATCGTCAGACCCGAACCGACGATGGACGACCACATGTTATGTGCCTTGATGATCGATTTGCGTTGGGAGATTGCGTAGAGGATCTTCGTGATACCATGGGAGATGTCGTCACGAACGACATATTTGACAAACAAGGCCGCCAGCGTGATACCGATAACCGGCGTGATGAGGTACCACCAGGTTCGTTCATCCGCGATCAGCTGCTCCTCTACAAGCCTTTGTATCAAGTGGATAAACGATTTCAATAAGGCCGCTGCGGCGGCGGATAAGGCTCCTACGAAGAACGAGAGAAGCAGCACTAAATGCTTCTCGCTTATATGGCGTTCCCGCCACTCGATCATTCTATCGTACCACAAGTTCGTCATTCGTCCCAGCCTATGCCTTTATACTTGTCGAGGTCCCATTCCTCTTCTACCTCGTTGAGGTAGATAGTTTGTTCCTCGTCGTCTTCTTGCGCCTCGGGCTCCTCTTTCTCTATCAGGGTCACGTCTATCGGCGCATGGCTGATCTCGATCACCTGGTTCTGCTCCTTGTTGAGTTCGGTCCACAGCTGGTCTTTGAGTTCGTCGATGCCCTCGTTGGTCAGTGAAGAGATAGGGATGACCGGAATCTCCAGTGCTTTTTGCAGCGCCTCGAAATCAATCTTCGGCAGTTCGTTGCCCTCATCATCCACACGTGGCACATCCATCTTGCTGATTGCTAAGATCCTCGCCTTGCTCAGCAGTTCAGGATTATACTTTTCTAATTCGCGAAGAAGAATCCGGTACTCGCCCTGTATATCTTCGCTGGTAGCCGGAACCATAAATAAAAGCACCGCGTTGCGCTCGATATGTCTCAGGAATCGGAGACCAAGACCTTTGCCTTCACTGGCTCCCTCAATGATACCGGGAATATCCGCCATACAGAAAGACCGTCCGTCGCGGTAAGAGACGATGCCTAATTGTGGCGTAAGGGTAGTGAACGGATAGTCCGCGATCTCCGGCTTGGCTGCCGAGACAACACTCAGCAGCGTGGATTTGCCGGCATTAGGGAAGCCCACGAGACCCACATCGGCAAGCACCTTTAGTTGCATAATCACGGTGCGCTCTTGTGCCGGTTCGCCGGGCTGCGCATAACGAGGCGCCTGGTTTGTAGCCGTGCGGAAATGCCAGTTTCCCAGACCTCCGCGACCGCCTTTTAATAGCACCACGCGCTCGTCATGTGCCTTCACCTCGCATATATATTCGCCGGTCTCGCCGTCGTAAACCACCGTTCCGCAAGGTACTTCGATGATCTTGTCCTCTCCGTCCTTGCCGAACGAACGGCTCTGACCGCCCTTACCGCCGTCGGTAGCCATGATATGCTTCTGGTACTTCAGATGCAGTAAGGTCCACAGGTTGCGGTTGCCGCGTAAGATTACCGACCCACCTTTACCTCCGTCACCGCCGTCAGGACCGCCTTTCGGCAGATACTTGGCGCGATGAAGGTGCATACAACCTGCTCCGCCCTTGCCCGAGCGGCAGTAGATCTTGACGTAGTCGATAAAATTAGCGGCCATAACGAAATTTATTTTGCGAGTTCAATAATACGCTCGATCTGCAGGAACACGTCCTCCACCGAGTGATTGCCATTTACGGTAAAATAGTTACCGTTGTGCAGGTAATAATGTGCGATCGGCTCCGTCTGATTGTGATAAACGGCGATGCGGTGACGGATGGTATTGAGGTTGTCATCCGCACGACCGCTCACTTTTCCACGATCAATCAGGCGTTGGATCAGTAACTGCTCATCCACCAGGAGGTCGATCATGATCGCATCCATGTTGTATTTCTTGAGCAACTCGGTCAATGACTCTGCTTGGGAAACCGTACGAGGATAGCCATCGAAAATAGTACCTTTGCAATCTGCCGGCAGCGAGGAGATATAATTCTCAATCACGCCGTACATCATCTCGTCCGGTACCAAGTTGCCTTTGGATATCAGTTCATCGATGCTTTTACCCAGTTCACTGCCTTTGGCGATCTCTGCGCGCAGGACGTCACCTGTCGAGAGATGTTTCAGACCATATTTTTCTGCTATATATCCGGATTGCGTTCCTTTGCCGCTGCCCGGAGCACCACACAATATTATATTCAACATATCTAATACCTATTAATGAACAGACAAAACGAGTTGCCCGTTGGTAGGGCAACTCGTTTGTGAAGCTACATTGCCTAATTAGAGAGCAAATTTAGCACCCGGTTTGATTTTAACGACCTTGCGAGCCGGGATATTGATAGCCTGCTTGGTTGCCGGGTTGATACCCTTGCGAGCAGCTTTGCTTACTACGTTGATAGAAGCGTAGCCAACGAGCTGTACATTCTCACCTTTCTTAACTGCCTCAACGGCTGCCTCAAGAGCTGCGTCGAGTACTTTTGCAACTTCTGCCTGCGGGAGCTCTACCTGAGCAGCAACCGCCTTTACGAGTTCGGATTTGTTCATAACTTTGTGTTTTTTTAGTTATTAATAATGTGAACTATTGATTCCTTTTTGGAAATACGCTTGCAAAGTTACAACTTTTTCTTTATATAGCAAATATTTTTGTAAAAAAAAATGCATTTTTTGCAAAAAAACGCGATTTTTTACACGTTTGGTGCATTTTTTGTATGTTTATATGCATATTTTTTAGTATCTTTGCACCCGTTATGCGTAATTTACCAAATGTAACCCGCTATTTGTTAATAGCCAACTTAGTAGTTTTTTTGTTGACAGGTATCCTGTCTCGTTATGGTATCGATTTGAATGCCCTCTGTGGGCTGCACTACTATGGTGCAGCGTCCTTCCATTGGTGGCAGCCGGTCACGTACATGTTCCTCCATGCCAACTGGAGTCATATTTTCTTTAATATGTTTGCCGTGTGGATGTTTGCCCCTATGATTGAGAACGAATGGGGCGAACGTCGCTTCGCAATCTATTATCTGGTCTGCGGTTTGGGAGCTGCATTTGTCCAGGAGTTGGTGTGGGCGTTGATGCTCTCTAACATGAGCGGCGCTTACGGAGCAGCATACCTGGCGCAGTATTCGTATTTTCTCAACACCATCGGTGCGTCCGGAGCGGTCTTCGGCATCTTGTTCGCTTTCGGATGGCTCTACCCCTCGGTGCCCTTGTATTTCCTGTTCATCCCCATTCCCATACGTGCGCGCACGTTCGTTATTATTTATGCGGCTATCGAACTTTTCGCCGGCTTGGGCTCCGTAGCGGGCTTCTCCGTGGATAACGTAGCGCATTTTGCCCATTTGGGCGGAATGCTCTTCGGATGGCTTCTGATCCTCTATTGGCGTAAGATGGAGTGGCGTGAACCGCGTATAGGCAATCTCTGGCGCCGGATCAAAGAAAAAATAACCGGTCATGAGCACTTGGATAGTACAGATGACCGGTTTAAAGATTATCATTACCACAAACGCGTGTGATTTTTACCACTCGATAGTGGCTACAACCGGCTTGTGATCCGAGCCGGTTGTTTCTTTGACCTCGCACGCCGTGGGCTGCAGGCTCTCCGACGACAGGATATAATCGATCCGCAGGCCATATCCCCTTTTCTCGCACGTCGCGCCCCATTCCCAGGGATGCGTACTGCTCCATGCGTCGTGCAAACCTCTGCTGATATGCCAATAGGCATAACTCAGTACCGGCGCATTGAAATCGCCGACTACGACTACCGGATACGGACTCGCCTCTATCTCTCTTCGCACTACTCGCGCTTGATTATTACGCAAACCTACCGCGCGTTTCCATTTGGCTTTCAGACGCCTGAAAGAGGACATGAAACCCTCGTAATTGCGTTGCGTCTCCGCTTCGCTGATATCATCCGGAGTGAAACTATAGGACTCTAAATGATTGTTTATCAGCCGAATAGTATCGTTCCCCACCACTATATCGCAGCGGTTGGAGAGGTTGCCTCGCGTCTCGTAGTGGATACTCTGCTTGTTGACAAGCGGGTATTTGGACCAGACCATCGTACCGTATTGGTGCCTCTTGTTGTACACCGAGAAATCCAGATATGAGTATGGATATTTTTGTCCCAGAACGCGCTTCACATCCGGTAAAGTAAGGAATTGGGCATCCTTATACACATCCACCTCCTGCAGACAGATGACATCCGCGTCTTGCGCCGTCAGATAGTGCAGGACCTCGTTCTTCCCGGGTTTTTCAAAACCGCCCATCCGGCCCGTGTTCCAGGTCAAAACGGTAATCGCTATGAGGATAAAATGGCTCATTTCTTCGGACTCAGAGTTACCAGCGGGATAATCATCTCTTCCAGCGAAATGCCGCCGTGTTGGAAGGTGTTGCGGTAGTATTGCGCGTAGTAGTTGAACTGATTAGGGTACGCAAAAAAGTCGCTTCCCGTACAGAACGCATAACTGCTGCTCACGTTCGGACAAGGCAGACCCACGCGCTTCGGGTGCTCGATAGTGAACACGTTTTTGGAGCTGCAGTTCAGCGCTTTACCCACTTTATAACGGATATTGGTATTCGTGTTCTTGTCCGCAATGATTTGTACGGCGTTCTTCACTCGTGTCGTTCCGTGATCGGTTGTCAGCACAACGGTAAAGCCTAATTCCGAGGCACGGCGAAGGAGTTCATAGGTGGGAGAGTGCTTGAACCAACTGACGGTCAGACTGCGGTATGCCGCCTCGTCATTCGCCAACTCCCGCATCATCTTGCTTTCCGTCCGGGAGTGGGAGAGCATATCGATGAAATTGAGCACAACGATGTTCAGCGGAGCTTGTGCGCCTTTCAGTTGATGAATAACCCGCTCGCAGAAATCACTCTCGTTCACCTTCCAGTAGTTGAACCTCTCCCGTCTCCGATAGCGGTCCAGCAGGGTTTGTACCAACTCTTTCTCATATTGATTTTTGCTCTCTTCATCCCCTTCTTCCACCCAGTAGTCAGGAAACATCTCCTGTATCTGAAGCGGCATCAGGCCGGAGAAAATAGCATTCCTGGCATACTGGGTAGCCGTCGGTAAAATAGAGGTGTATTGCTCCTCCGTGCGGATGGTGAAAAACTCGCTAATGAGCGGCTGAATACTTTTCCATTGGTCGTACCGGAAATTGTCGATCACGCAAAGCAGCACTTTCTCCCCTTTGTCCAAAAGAGGAAAAACACTGTGTTTCATCACGTCCTGCGACATGATCGGCCGTTGCGCATTCTCTTCAAACCAACTCTCGTAGTTCTTGGCGATCCATTTGCTGAAGGCGGCATTCGCTTGCGTCCGTTGGTCGGCAATGAGACTGCGCATGCCCGAATGACCAGCCTGCTCCTCTACGTCCGCCAGCTCCAGGTCCCATTTGCTCAGACTGCGTTCGATGGCCTGCCATTCCTCGATGGTGGAGGCGGTATCGATCATATACGAGATGTCGCTCCACTCCTGGCGGTAGTTTTGCTGCACTTGTTCGGTCACGATCGCTTGCTGATGAATATGTTTCTTCAGACAAAGCAGGATCTGACTCGGATTGACCGGCTTGATCAGGTAGTCGGCGATCTTCTCGCCGATGGCCTGCTCCATAATGTGCTCCTCCTCGCTCTTCGTGATCATCACTACCGGCACTTCCGGACGAAGACGCTTAATCTCCTGCAAGGTCTCCAGACCGCTCATGCCGGGCATGTTTTCGTCAAGAAACACGATATCCGGAGCTTCCGATCCTAAACCATTCAGCGCATCTTCCCCATTGCTGGCGGTGACAACCTCATAGTTCTTTTCTTTCAGATAAATAATGTACGGCTGCAACAAGTCGATCTCGTCGTCAACCCATAAAATCCTATTCATGCTGCAAAATTAGTATTTTTTTTTCACATATGCAAGAATAGTGCCATTTTTTATCTTCACAAAAACTTTTTTTACCGCTCTCTTACCATTTTACGACAAATCCGGCATGTACATTGATGCCCGCTTGCGCATAGTACCATGCGCAGCGGCTTCCGTCCGCGAAACGGCTGGCTTCAGCACCTCCGTTTGAGGCAAAATGGGCATCGAAGATATTATTCAGTTGGCATAATACCTTCACCTCCGGTACGCCTCTACGCTCGGCGCACCATTTTTTCATCGGCAAATTATACTCTAAATGTACATTTGTCGTCGTGAATGCCTTTAACATTGCGTTTTTATCCATGGTGTTATCGAGGTATTGACGGCCGACAACATTTGTCTGGATAGTACCAACAAATCCTGCGACATCAAAGGTAAAAAGACTCATGGCGGTAATCATCGGCGAGAAGGCGATTGTCACCTCGCCTTCGATGCTGTCAGTACCGACCCGGTTCCAGTTATCTTGGTCGTCGTAGAGGTTGATATATTGCTTGTAGTTCTGGATTTTATTGCGGCTGATGACCATGTTTCCTTCCCATCTGAACCACTTGGTAATCTTCACAGCGGCACTCAGCTCGGCGCCCATGCGGTATGAGTCCTTCACGTTCATGGTCTTATATTGTCCCACGTCGTTGTATTCGCCCGTGAGAACCAATTGGTTGTCATAGTCCATGAAATAGAGGTTGACTCCTATATTAAACCGCCTATGTGCGTATGAGTAACCTAATTCATAGTCGTACAGCCTCTCGGCCTCCGGCATTTTGCCGACATAACTATCGGTTGCTTGGTCGTAGTAAATGTTCTCCGTGTAGTTGGCGCGGTTCGGCTCGCGGTTGGCTATCGCGAAAGAGCCTGATAGCAAGTGACCTTTGTTCTGGTACGTCAAGCCGGCTTTCGGGTTGAAAAAATGGAAGTTTTTGTCGAATGGCAACTCCTTCATGCTATCATCGCTCAGACCTCGCATACTATAGCGAATGAAGCGATATTGCAGGTCTGCGTAGATTGCCAATTTCTCCTGAGCGCGGTTAATTACGCGCCAGTTGACTTTGCCGTAAATATTCGCATCGACTTTGTTGGATTTATTGCGGTAGTATTCATAATGGAAAGGCAGCGAGGTGGCAGAAGGAGTAGCCAGATAGTCTAAAACACCCCAGTGATTACCTATATAATCATTCGCTGCGATTCCCATTTGCGCATCCACCGGCTCAGAGATATATTTGGCGGAAACAACAGCACCGGCAAAATGGTTGTCGAGCCATTTTTGATAAAAGCCATAACTCTTGCCGCTGTCGCTGAGCCCCCAATAACTATATTTTTTCTTTTTGTATTGCTCGTAGTTGCCTTTTCCGTGCGTGTAATGCAACGTAGCGCTGAGGCTCCAATTAGGTGTAAAGCGATGATGGATAGCTAGTTGGGCGTGTTGCTGCGCGTAGGTGTCCCAGTTAAGCGAGTCTGCCGGATTGGTCCGTCTGTCTGCACCTCCGATGCCATAAGCGGTGTTATAATCGACCCCTTCCCATGCTTGCGCCGTTCGCTCGCTTCCGCCGAAAAGACGAGCGATGACTTGTGTCTTCTTTCCATACCATCCGAAATCGCCGTAGTAACTGTATAGATCGCTTGTAGAATGGTATAGAAAACCATCGGAATTGACCTTGGAGAATCGTGCGTTCGCCATCCAATGACCGGGTAAAACCACATGTGTACTCACTAACTCGCGGAAGGTGTTGTACATGCCGCCGTTAAACGCAAGTGTCACATTGGAAACGGTATCTCTATTGCCGCTTTGCATGTTCAGGCTTGCGCCGAAAGAGGCGGAGCCGTTCGTACTCGTACCCACGCCGCGTTGAACCTCAATCTGCGAAAGCGACGAACTCACGTCCGTCATGTTTACCCAGAAAACGCCCTGACTCTCACTGTCGTTCAAAGGGACGTCGTTGACCGTCATGTTGATTCGTGAGTGGTCTGTACCACGGATGCGAAAATACGTGTATCCGACACCCAGACCGTCATCCGAAGTGACTTGCAGGCCCGGCGTGGTGGAGAGCAGGTATGGCAGGTTCTGACCCGTGTTGTCGCGGTTCAGATCACCGTTCTTGACGGTCGTACTAGAAACGGTCTTTTGTTCCACGCGTTGCGCGGTAACTTCTACCTCCTGGATCTGAAAATCTTTGACGGACAATGTGTCCTCACTCGTCTGCCCGAACGCAGACATCACCGGTGCGAATGCACCAAAAACCATCAACCATGCATGGTTGATTGAAAGAATGTTTTTTCTCATTTTCTTTAGCAGCATTACCTGCCCAAGTTCAACGGGTTTTATCTCAGCCAATTATAGGGCCCCCGCAGATTAAAAAATCTGCGGGGAGAGCGGAGGCACAAGTTGCCCGTCCATTTAGCAGAGCGGTATGGACTATTGCACACTTGTTGCCGAACGCGAGTGGCACCCCGAATGAAGATGACAGAATGTTAATGTTCGTTTGTTAAAAAATCGTGCAAAGTTACAACAAAAGTTTGACATAAACAAGAAATTAGCCACAAAAATTAAATTTATTTATGTTTTATGGCTAAGAGCTTGTGTATGAGCACAAGCGTGCGGCTGTAATTTCGAGGTGGGCCGGCAAAGCCGGGTCGGTGCCCTCGAAATTACTCAAACTTTTTTGATTAATACAAAAAAAGCACTTTTTTCTTGCGTATATCAAAAAAAAGCAGTAAATTTGTGCGCATTTTTTTGAAAACTGCATTTTTGAACTTAATTTTTTGAAAATATGATATATAAATTTACTTTCTCGTGTGAAGAGGGCGACCCTAATTTCCGCCGCGTCTTTGAGGCCTCGGCCGATGCTACTTTTCTGGAGCTGCACGAGGCTATTTTGAAGAGTGTGGGCTATCCCGATGACCAGATGACTTCTTTCTTCCTCTGCAACGATGAGTGGGAGAAGGGCCAGGAGATCACACTCGTGGAGATGGACTCCAACTTCGAGTACGACAACATGGTCATGAATGAGACCCACCTCAATGATCTCATTGAGGAGCAGGGCCAGCGTCTGATCTATGTCTTCGACCCGATGTTCGAGCGCTATTTCTTCGGTTCGCTCAAGGAGATCAAACCCGGTTCCATGACCGGAGTAGAGTGCGTGGAGAGCAGGGGAAAAGCACCGAAACAACTGAAATCCGAAGATCCCTTGGCAGGCATCAACGCCGGCAAGGGCAACGATGATTTCATGTTTGACGACGAGTTCAAGGACGAATACGACTTGGGCGACATCGACATGGAAGGCTTCCAGGACCTCAGTTTCGATGATGGCACCATGTTCTAAAACCCTCCTTTTGCTTTTGGGTCCTACGGGTGTCGGCAAGACGGAGTTGTCGCTGCGGGTGGCGGAGCATTACCGCTCGCCTATCCTCAACTGCGACAGCCGCCAAATCTTCCGCTCCATCCCCATCGGAACGGCAGCCCCCACGGCGGAGGAACTCGCGCGCGTGAAACATTATTTTATTGCTACGCGCGACCTGCAGGACGACTATAACGCCGGCCGGTACGAACGGGACGCCCTCGAACTCCTCGACCAACTCTTCCTCACCCACGATGTGGTGGTCATGACGGGTGGTTCGATGTTGTACGCCGACGCCGTCTGCAACGGCTTGGACGACCTGCCCGCCGTGCCGGAGGATATCCGCGCCGAGGTAACCGAAAACTACAAGACCCGCGGCCTTTCGTGGCTCCAACAGGAGGTGCAACGCCTCGATCCGGCGTATTGGGAGATCGTGGACCCGAATAACCCGGCGCGCTTGGCGCACTGCGTGGAGTTATCCCTTACAACGGGCAAACCCTACAGCTCCTTGCGCACCAACACCCGGAAGGACCGGCCGTTCCGCATCCTCAAGATCGCGCTCGAGCGCCCTCGCGAGCAGCTGTACGAGCGCATCAACACCCGCGTCACCCGGATGATGGACGACGGACTGCTCGAGGAAGCCAAAGCCGTTTATCCGCTCCGCCATCTCAATAGTCTGCAGACGGTCGGGTATAAAGAATTGTTCGGATACCTCGATGGCGAATACGACCTCCGGCGCGCAATCGAGCTTATTCGCCAAAACACCCGGCACTACGCCAAACGCCAGATGACCTGGTTCAGGAGAGACAAAGATATCCATTGGATAGATGCAAATAACGATTATGAAAAAAATATTGATAGTATTGACACTTTGTTGCGCGGTGGTAGCGTGTAAAAAGAACGATGTCTCTTTTTCCTATTCGCCGCAGACACCCCGTGCGGGACAGCCGGTGACCTTCTCCAACCTCTCTTCCTCCGGTGAGGAGTGGGAGTGGACCTTCGGGGATGGCGCTACTTCGACGCTCAAGTCACCTTCCCACACTTTCAAACGGCCCGGAGAGTACGATGTCATCCTCAAGGTGGATAAGAAAAACCGTTGGACGGCGTATAAGAGGATTGTCGTCCTCGACACCATCCCTACTTTCGTGGCGTCCGACACGGCTTTTTATATCTTCCGCGACTATACCTTCACGGCGAATGTCTATAACCCCTACAACTACGACATCTCGTATGCCTGGTATCTGGGAGACACCCTGGCCGCAAAAGACAAACCCTCCGTCAAGTGCTTCTTTACGCACCCCGCTCAGGAGGAGAAAGTCAAACTGCTTGTCATCCTCAACAAGGATACTACGGTTGTGGAGAAAGTTTTCCAAATCCGCGATTATGCCACTAACTCTGTCCTCTTCCGTACGCCGGAGGCCGACTACCGACAGCGGCTTTTTGGTACTCGTTTCGAGCCTTACAAGGCCGACCCGGACGCAAAACAACTCTTGGATGAGGAGCAAGACACCGTCCAGACCTACAACGGCTTTACCTTCCGCCTCTCCGAGCTGAAAACCGTCTTCCCCCAGATGGAGGGCTTCCATATCGCCAACCGCAAGATCTACTACCGCGCAAACGGGCTTTGGGTGGCGAATATCGATGGCGCTTACCCCGTGCAGATTGATGCTTCCCCTTGCGCCGCCATGACGCTGGATGACGTGCTGGACAGCCGTATCTATTGGGCGAACGCGCAGGGCGTGTGGTACATGCCTTTTGTCGGGTCGGATAACAACAAGTTTGTCACGACCCCTGTCCTCTTGAATTCATTAACGAATATAACAAAAATCGCTGTGGATAGCGACCTCAAATAATGCAACCTGATTATATTTTTGAAACCTCTTGGGAAGTATGCAACCGCGTAGGCGGTATTTATGCGGTGCTTAGTACCCGCGCGGCTTCCATGCAGGCGGAGCACCCCGACAAAGTGTTTTTCTTCGGTCCCGATTTCGGCGATCACAGTGATATCTTCTTTCAGGAAGACAAATCCCTTCTGAAAAAATGGCTTTCTTCTTTCGACTTTGGGCAAAGCGGTCTTTCTTCTCTTCGTGTCGGTCGTTGGAAAGTGCCCGGAGAACCCATCGCTATCTTGCTGAAGTTCGATGGACTCTGGTCGCGCAAGAATGAGATATACGCCTGGGCATGGGATAAGTTCCGGGTCCAGAGCCATGCCGCCTACGGCGATTACGACGAGTCCTGTCTCTTCGGTTTCGCCGCCGGCATCGTCATGGAGAACCTCTATCACTGGCTGTGTGTAAATCAGTCTGTCAGCCCGAAGGGCGGTCTGTCAGCAAAGCGGTCTGTGCTCTGTCAGCAGGCCCAGCCTGCGGTCTGCGCCCACGCCAACGAGTGGCAGACGGCCTTCTCGATCTTCTACCTCCGGGATCATTGCCCGGAGATAGCCACCCTCTTCACCACCCATGCTACCGGTATCGGTCGTTCTATCGCCGGAAACGGCAAACCCCTCTACGACTATTTCGAGGGCTATAACGGCGATCAGATGGCAGCGGAGCTGAACATGGTCTCCAAGCACTCGGCGGAGAAACAGGCTGCGCATTTTGCCGACTGCTTCACCACCGTCAGCGACATCACCGCGCGCGAGTGTGCCCAGCTCCTCGACAAACCCGTGGATATCGTCACCCCCAATGGTTTCGAACCGACTTTCGTGCCCAAGGGAAAAGCCTTCGACGCTCGCCGTAAAGAGGCGCGCGAGGCTTTGCGCCGCGTGGCGGGCGAGCAGTTGGGTGGAGTAGTGCCGGAGAACGCACTTTTTGTCGCTATCTCCGGTCGCCAGGAGTGGAAAAACAAAGGCATCGATGTCTTTGCGGCGGCGTTGGACAAGCTCGCGCAGAAGATCTACCATAGCGACCGGCCCGAGAAAGAAGTCGTGGCGTTTGTCATGATCCCTTATCTCGATCGCGCACCTTCGCGCAAAGGCAAAGTGAGCGCGATCTTCGTGCCTTACTATCTCGATGGCCATGATCCTCTGTTCGGAAAGACTTACTACGATCTGCTCATCGGCATGGATGTCACCGTCTTCCCCTCGTATTACGAGCCCTGGGGCTACACGCCGCTGGAGTCCTGTGCCTTCCATGTGCCGACGATAACCACCTCCCTCGCGGGCTTCGGAGCTTGGGCAGCGCAGCAAAAAGACCAGTTTGGCGTCATCGTCATTGAACGCAATGACTCGAATTTCGATGCCGTCGCAGAGCATATCGCCGATGACCTCTTGCGCTTTGACCGCCTCTGCGGAGAAGACAAAGCCCGGGCACGCAAAGAAGCTGCCGCGGTGGCGAAGAAAGCCGACTGGAAGCATTTCTTCAAGTACTACCGCAAGGCCTATGAGATTGCCCTCAAGAAAAAAGATAACAGACTTACTGAACTTCAAAACCCACGTTTATTATGAAAAATCTTCGGATGATAGCAGCTATGCTGCTCCTTTCAACTTTCAACTTTCAACTTTCAACTATCCGGGCTTGTACGAATTTTTTGGTTGGAAAAGATGCCTCCGCGGATGGTAGTACCATCATCTCCTATGCCGCGGACTCCTACGGCATGTACGGATTCCTGCATTTCGTCCCGGCTGCCGATCATCCGGAGGGCGCCCTGCGCGAGGTGAAAGACTGGGACACCGGACGGCCGCAAGGATCCATCCCCCAGATCGCCCACACCTATACCGTGGTGGGAAACATGAACGAGCACCAGGTCACCATCGGTGAGACCACTTGGGGAGGCCGCGAGGCACTCTGGGACACCGTCGGCATCGACTATGGCTCACTCATCTATATCGCCCTCGAGCGCAGTAAGACCGCACGCGAAGCCATCGAGTGGTTCATCACTCTCGTCAACGAATACGGCTATGCCTCCGAAGGAGAGTCCTTCTCTTTCGGCGACCCCAATGAGGTCTGGATCATGGATCTGATCGGCAAAGGCAAAGGGCAGAAAGGCGCTGTCTGGGTCGCTGTCCGCATTCCCGACAACGCCATCGCCGCCCATGCCAACCAAGCGCGCATCACCACACTGCCTCTCTCCGCAAAGCACAAACTGACCAAAGAGGAGAAACGCCTCCAGAAAAAACTCAACTGTGTCTGCAAGGGCGATTGGATGTGGAGCAAGGATGTCATCTCCTTTGCCCGCGAGAAAGGATTCTTCTCCGGCGCCGACAAAGATTTCTCCTTCCAGGCTGCCTATAACCCATTTGATTTCAGCGGTTTATATGTCTGCGAAGCACGCGTATGGTCCTTCTTCAACCATTTCAGTTCCGATATGGACAAGTACTTCGACTACGCTACCGGCAAGACCTTCCGCGAAAATAATAAATCATCAATCATAAATCATAAATCATCAATTAGCCCGGAGGGCGAACACATGCCTCTTTGGATTGTCCCGAACCGCAAAGTCTCCGTCCAGGATATCAAGGAATGTATGCGGGATGAATACAAAGGTACGCCGCTCGACATCACCCAAGGCACCGACGCCGGCCCCTGGAACAGCAAACTCCGCTATGGCGGCTTAGGTTTCAAACTGGACTCTGTCCAATACTGGTACGAGCGCCCGACGGCGACCCAGCAGACCGCTTGGTCGTTCGTCGCGCAAATGCGTCCGTACAGCAAATACGGTATTTTCTGGTTCGGTGTGGACGATGCCGCCTGCAGCTGCTACACCCCGATGTACAGCTGCCTCAAGCATGTGCCGGAGTGTTTTGCCGAAGGCAACGGAGACAGCTACACCTACTCGCCGACATCCGCTTGGTGGACCTTTAATATCGTCGCTAACTGGGCGTACACCAAGTACAGCCGCATGTACCCGCACATCCGCGAAAACCAGCAGATTTGGGACGATAAATTCAATACCCAGATCGCCGGAGTCGATGCGCAGGCTTCCGAACTCAGCGAAGAGGATGCCAAATCCTTCCTCTCTTCCTATTCGTGCTCGCAGGCAGAGAATTTGGTGGCGGATTGGCAGAGACTCTACTTCTATCTGGTGACGAAATTTATCGACGGACAGGAGCGCAAAGAAGAAAACGGCCAGTTCAAGCGCAACCAGTATGGCAACAGCTGCGGCCCGAACCGGCTCCCTCTACCCGAGAAATTCCTCCGCATGGTCGCCCCGGAAATCACCCACGAATAAGTCCAACCGTTAGTGATTCGTTGGAGATACCTTAGTGATTCGTTGGAGGTTAGGCTACCCACAGCCTACCCGCAAGCCCCTAAAACTTATAGCTGAAACTTACGAACCATCCCCACTCGGACATGTACTGTGTGGGGATTTGTTGGTGTCTGACGAGATTATTCAGACCGAAATCATACCCGCTCTGCAGCCGATAGCAGTCCCATTCCAGGCCGCCGCCTACGCCCCATTGGATATTCGCGCGGACTAACTCATCCGCCATCCGGTCGTACGGCTCGGTCGCGATACCTTGACCCTTCAGCCACGTCTCCGTGCCGGCACTCAGGTGGTTCTCTATATAGTCCGTCTGCGCCATGCCGATATGCAACTGCGGACCCGTGTAGAAGAATAGATTCAGTTTTTTCCAGAGCGGAATCGTATAATATACCCTTACCGGTATGGTCAGGTTATGCGCTAACACGCGGTGTTTGACGTACTCTGTCTGAACCGACGGAGCGTCCATCGACCGCCAGTGTTGCTCTCTCTGACCGTACAGCAAGGTGTAATACACACCCGTCTGCAGGCTGAAATGGATCGGCAGCAGGAACGTGAAAGTAGCGCCGGCACGTACGCCGTGCAGGTACATCTCCGGGAAGGAGAGACTGTGCGTCCGTTGTTGGTGTTGCGCGTACCCCACCTCGATGCGGTATTCCACACCAAACTGGTAACTCTCCTCGCGCACAACTTTTTTCGTCGGATCGAAGAATGTGTTATCCGCTATCTGGTACGCCGGTTTATTGGGCTCGTCCGCCCACGCCATTCCTGCCCACAAACATGCCATGAAGAGGAGGATTCCTGCCTGTTTATTCCTTAAACTGCCCATTTGTTTCATAATTTGGCTGCAAAATTACTGCTTTTTTTTGAAATATGCAAAAAAAATTGTATCTTTGCACTCGATTTTGTATCATGACCTATACTTTTCGAGAAATAGTGCCCTATTATAAGCGAAATCTCAAAGTCGCTTTTCCCGTCATGCTCACCCAGCTCGGCGCGGCTCTGGTCGGTCTTGCGGATAGTATCATGGTGGGGCATTATGGCACGGCGGACTTGGCGGCGGTCAGTTTCTCCAATGCCATCTTCTTCACTGTCATGGTCTTTGCCATGGGAGCCGTCATGGGCATCACGCCGCTCGTTGGACACGTGCACGGCCGCCTCGAGAAACTCCTCCGGCAGTCCGCGCCTGCCGAAGAGATTGCCCACAAGCATGAGCAGGTCTCTTCGTATCTCGCTAACGGACTCATTTTCACGCTCCTCATGTGCCTGGCGTCCCTTTTGTTGCTGGCGCCTTGCATCCCCTATCTCGATGCGTTCGGCCAGGAACCCGTGGTTATCGCGTGCGCGCGCCCGTACTATATATTAATAGTGCTCTCTATCATCCCTTTCCTGCTTTTCTGTTTCAGCAAGCAGTTCCTCGAGGGCTTGGGCAACACCACGGTCGCGATGGTGATCACGCTCGCGTGCAACCTCTTGAATATTCTCCTTAACTGGGTCTTCATCTTCGGTCATTGGGGCTTTGAACCCATGGGAGCCAAAGGGGCCGGCATCGCTACCCTCATTGCCCGCGCGCTCATGCCCCTCTGCTTCTTTGCCGTCATGTTCTGGAAGGCGGATTGGCGCAGATATATTGTCTCCATGCGTACGCGGATGATCACCCGCCGCGAGATTGAGCACCTGCTGGCGATCGGTACGCCTATCGGCCTGCAGTCTTTTGCGGAGGCTTTTCTCTTCACCGCCTCTTTCGTCATCATCGGCTGGATCAGCAAGGAAGCCCTGGCGGCGCACCACGTCGCCAACCAGATGTGTGACCTCACTTTTATGTTGGCGCAAGGCATCGGAGCGGCTACTACCATCCGTGTCTCCCATCAACTCGGCAAAGGCGACCTCCACGCCGTGCGAATGGCATCCACCGCCTCCATCCATCTCTGTCTTCTGATGAACACGATAGGCGCAAGTATCATGTTTTTCTTCCGCTATCAGATCCCTTATATCTTCACCAACGACCCCGAGGTGGCGAATATCGCCTCTACCTTGCTGGTGATAGGCGCGCTCTTCCAGTACGCCGACGGACTCCAGTGTATCGGAGCCGCCATGCTGCGGGGCATTCAGGACGTACGTGTCCCCATGCGTATCGCCCTCTTCGCCTATATAGGTGTCGCCCTGCCCCTCGGACTATGGCTCACTTTCCCTGCCGGCCTTGGCGCCAAGGGTATGTGGATGGCGTTCGTGATAGCCCTTGCGATCCCTGCCGTCCTCTTCCATATACGGTTTAATAGACAACTAAAACGACTGAAATATGAATCAAAAAGTCTTTGACATCTTTGCTGAGATCTGCAAAGTGCCCCGTCCCTCCAAGCACGAGGAGCAAATCAGCCGCTGGCTGCAATCTTTTGCCGCTGCCCATGGTATCGAGTGTGTCGCCGATGAGGCGATGAACGTCATCATGCGTGTCCCCGCTACACCCGGTTACGAGGACCACGAGGGCGTCATCCTCCAGGCACACATGGATATGGTCTGTGAGAAGAACGGCGATGTCGCCCATGATTTCATGACCGATCCTATCGAGACCTATATCGACGGCGAGTGGCTCAAAGCCAAAGGCACCACCCTCGGCGGAGATGATGGTATAGGTATCTCCATGGCGCTCGCGGCCATCACCGATCCCGAGCTCCCGCACCCCGCTATCGAGTGTCTCTTCACCGTCGATGAAGAGACCGGACTCACCGGCGCCATGAAGCTCCGGGATGGCATGCTTCGCCATAAGCGCCTCATCAACCTCGACTCCGAAGACGACGGTCAGATCTTCATCGGCTGCGCCGGCGGCATCGACACCTTGGCGAAAATGCACTATGATCCCATCAATCCATCATTAAGCGAAGCGGCTCATTCCATCATTCCCTCATTAGCCATCCGACTTTCAGTCGGTGGCTTATTGGGCGGTCACTCCGGCGATGACATCAACAAAGGTCGCGCCAACGCCAACCAGATCCTCGTCTGGTTCCTCGCGCGTATCATCCCCCAGACCGAAGTGCAGCTCGCGTCCATCAACGGCGGTAACCTCCGCAATGCCATCGCCCGCGAAGCGGAAGCCGTCATCGCCATCCCCATGGCTTTCAAGGAGCAGATCCGCATTGAGTGGAACCATTTCGTAGCGCAGATGGAGCAGGTCTTCGGCGCCGTGGAGACGGACATGCGCCTCGACCTCGAGACAACCGACATGCCCGAGACCTTCATCCCCTCCGACAAGGCCTACCGCCTCGTCATGGCGCTCTGCGAGTGCCCCCACGGCATGATCGCCATGAGTCACGACATCCCCGGTCTCGTCGAGACCTCCACCAACCTCGCCTCCATCAAGATGAAGCAAGAATCGACCATGTATGGTCGATCATATATCGAGGTCAACACCTCCCAGCGCTCTTCCAAAGAATCCTCCAAGCACCATCTCAAATGGGTCGTTGAGCAGGCGCTCTCTATGGCTTGCGACGAAGTGACCCACGGCGACGGGTACCCCGGATGGACTCCCAACCCCTCTTCGCCGCTTCTCGACATCACCAGGAAAGCCTATATCGACCTCTTCAAATCCGAGCCCAAAGTGCTGGCGATCCATGCCGGTCTGGAGTGCGGACTCTTCCTCGAGAAGTACCCCTATCTCGACATGGTCTCCATCGGTCCGCAGATGTATGGCGTCCACTCCCCCCAGGAGCGTCTCTCCATCCCCTCCACCGACCGCTGCTACGCCTGGCTCTGTCAGATCCTTAAAACGCTGTAACAAGACAAATCAATGCTCCATCGGCGAAAAATATATATAAAATCGACGTTGGAGCGGCGATTTTTAACTAAAATGCTTGCGTACATCAAATTATCAACGACCATGAAATATTTGCTGAAAAAACTATTTTCGCTAATGGCCCTTTTATTCTGCGTGGTGGCAGTCATGGCGACCGACCGGAAGGTGCCGGAACCGATTGACACGCTCCTCGAGCGCTTTGACCACAAACCCGGGCTGAAGACGGCGCAGGCCTTCTTTGCCTACATGGATAAGGAGGAGTTTATGGACGAACCGGTGGTCTTCACCGCCGCCACGCCTCTCGACACGATGAAAGCCCTCGTGTGGTACTGGGCGGGCGAGTGGTATTATGCCGAGCAGGACTACCCGCGTGCCGAGAAGAACCTCCTGCGCGCGCTCGAGCTGATGGAGTACGCCGATGAGAAATCCATCTCCGACAACCTCGCGATGTTAGGCCTCGCCTACATGCGGCAGTCGAAATACGACGAGGCGCTGCATTACATGCGCCGTTGCTACCAACTCGACAGCAAGAGCGGCGACCCCGATCGCATCTCTTCGTCCCTGAACACGATCGCCGGAACGCTCCTCGCGGCGGGCAATCCCGAGGAGGCGGAGGGCTATATCCTTCGAGCTATCACCTACGCCAAGCAGGCGGATAACCCCTCTCGCAGGGCGGTCATCTATGGCATGGCGAGCGAGATTGAGAACCGCCTCGATCATCAGGACCAGGCGCTCCTTTATGCCGACAGCGCATGCATGGTGGAGGCCACTACCGGCAACCGATACAAGATGGCGGTACGCCAGGCGCAAAAAGCCTCTATTCTCGTCGGCATGCAGCGTTACGACGAGGCGGAGCGGATCTTAGGCGACGTCGTGCCGTTCTTCCGGCAGTCTGGCGACCAGCTCTCTCTGGCGATAGCCCTGAATAAACGTGGTAAGGCGGCGAGCGGTCTGGGCCATGAGGAAGAGGCGGTGACCTACCTCTCCGAGGCGATCGACATCTGCCGCCGGATCGGTAATCCCTATAACGAGGCGTACGCCCAACGCGCGATCTACGAGGTTCTCTATAAGTCCAACCCCGATGCCGCGAGGGTTCATCTGGAGCGGTACCACCTGCTCAAGGACTCCCTCTACTCGCATGCTACAGCCGAGCAGGTAGCCCGCTTCAACGCAGAGTTCGGACGCGATGAGCTGGAGAAAGAGAAAGAGCAACTCACCCGCAGCAACCATCGCCTCGCGGGTATCGGAGTAGCGGTCGGCGTGGGCGCGATACTCTGTATCCTCGGCTCGCTCATCTGGTTCCGCAAGCGCCAGAGCAAGACCAACGAGCTGCTGAATACCGTCATGACGGAGCTCAACGAAGCGCGTCGCTCTCCGGCGCCGGCACCTGAACCGGAACCCGAACCCGAACAAGCACCCGAACCCGAACCCGAAGAGGATGTGGAATATTTGACGCAGGAGGACAAAACTTTCCTCAAGAAACTCATCCTCTCCGTCACGCAAATGATGGATCATCAGGCGGTTACGGTCACTCAGATCGCCGACAAGATGTGCATGTCGCCCAAGACTCTCAACCGCCGGGTGAAGTATCTCACCGGCGAAGGTGCCAAGCGATATATGATGCGCATCCAGCTTGAGCAGGCACGTATCATGTTGCTCCAGGATCTCGATATTCCTATCGTCGAAGTAGGTAACTGTTGTGGCTTCGACGACCATAGTTCGTTCACCAGAACCTTCACCCAAAACGTCGGAATGTCCCCTTCAGACTACCGTTTAAACCGCGGAAAAATGATAAATTAGGCACTTTGTCCGATTTTGTAAAATAATTGTCCGCTTTTGCAAAAGCAATTTCGGAAATTTACACTACTTTTGCACCCGAATTCAATCGGGTGCTTTTTGTGCTGTTTACTCGGGCATGGAAAACAAGAAAAATGACAATCAATCTACGCAGGAATCATCCTCCGTTTCGCAGCATCGTCATCAGGAAGCGAAAGACTTTACCAAGGAGGTGATCGAGGAGTTGTTCTCGTTCGACAAGTCCGACGCCGCCAAATCACCCGCGCGCACGCCCGATAAAAAATAGTTACATGCAATATATAGTATAGCAAACTTACTACGAATCAAAAATAATTAACCGAGGGGCAACCCTCACAGTATTAACATTCAAATCTCTAACATTATGAGAAAATTAACTTTCTTAATTGCCCTGATGGCAGCAATCCTATGTCTGCCACAAAGAGTAATGGCGCAGTATGATCATCCATTTTATTTTGATCAATACAGCTCTGCTCTTGGAACATTAGTGATTGGCGAGACTTACGATGCCAACTTGGCTCTTGTCAACGGTATGCATCTTCCGGTTCAATGGTCAACCTCTGATGCTAACATCCTTTCTGTAGATGAAAACGGAATCCTTACTCCGCACCAAATTGGTTCAGTTACGCTTTCTGCTCATACTGACGGAGATGCCAACTACAAAGCAAAGGATGCTCAGATTACGCTCAGTAATATTCAATATCCTCTTTCGGTTTTTCAAGGAGGAGAGGATTATGTGGATGTAACACCCGCCAATGCCAACAATATTTTTGGTGACGGGAAGGTGTCTTACGACTACGCAACTCACACTTTGACCTTCAATACTTGGACCAAGGATTTTACGCAGTTGCCCAATTTTGGCAATGTTGGAGGTGCTATGTTCTCGTATATGGTGGAAAATCAACCGCTTACGGTTCAGCTTGTAGGCACGAATACGATTACTTGTGGAGAACTCTTTTCAGTGAATACTCTCATCTTCTCTGGTAATGACGCGGCGCAAGATAAGTTAACAGTGAACAGCATCGGTCATGCAGCAATCTCTGCATCCAATCAACTGACGATTGACAATGCATCATTGGTACTGAGCGAGACTTTTACGAGTCTGAGCCCCTCTCAGGACTTTACAGACTACGGTGTGTTCTGGGCTGGCAAATTATCAGTTATTAATGGAGGAAATTTCCACGCTACGGTTACCCCGAATACAGATCTCTCCTCATGCGGTTCTTGCTTAGCGGTGGGAATTGTAAATACATCATTAGTGGGAAATATTCTCACGGAGCACGTTATTTGGTCTAATGACCCTGCCAACGAGGATGATATCAATTACTACTATAAAACGAACGCAGACGATTTTATCGGTTGTTTCTTTGATGACCAAGGTGGTGCGATGCTTCCTTACGAGGTAGAAATTAGCAGTGATGCTCCTGTAGGTCCGACTCCTTCGACTCCTACGGGTCCGTCCTTCACTTGGAGCGAAAGACAAATAAACTTAGTGGACTTGAGTTGCTACAATGAGGGTGGAAAAGAGCAAGAAAATGGTCTCATCAATAATATCATTACTTCTCTGACGCAAACAAGGGACAAAAACGAAGACTATAATAACCCGTCTACTGTCGAATCCTGTCAATTTAGTTACGGACGAATCGAGATAAGCGGTTGCGGTACCCTGAAGTTCAAATCCATTGCCGGAGATCTGACGGGTATCGTCATTACCGGTTCCATCTGGACAGCAACCAATCTTCCCGCTAATTGGACGTATGATGATGTAGCTGGCACCCTTACGTGGGTTGGTACGCCGGCTGAAGAGGTTACGCTTTCCGGAAATTTAAGTATATCGGTAAATTCTATTGAGTATTTCTACAGCCCGGCTGCGGCTCCGCGCATGGAAGAAGAATTCTGTGATGATTGGCAATGGTACGAGATCACTGGTGCCCACACGGCAAAAGTTACTGGACCGCGTAATCTGGGCGGAAGCATAAATATCCCTGCATCGGTAGAAGATAACGGTGTTATCTATTATATCAACGAGATTAATGAGTATGCCTTCTACCATCGCGGTCAACTGTCCAATGCCCTTATTGGGGAGAATGTTGCTAAAATCGGCGCACATGCTTTTGATGGCTGTACTTGGATGACAGAGATTAGAATCGAAAGCCGCGTCGTAGAGTCTATCGGCGATGAGGCGTTTAAAGACTGTCTACTCCTGCATGGTCTCCAATGTTATACAAGCCTGCCTCCTGTACTGGGTAACAACGCCTTCGAGGGTGACACCCGCTTGAATCATATTGATGTATATTCTTGGGTTGTATCGAATTATCAAGGAACTGCCAATTGGTCGAACTACTCTTCCAAGATTACCGCTTTGTGGTCTAATCGTGCTATCGGAGAGAAATTTTTCTACCACAACCAGAAGACCACCGGTGTATATGAGGTTACATCTGCTTCGCCGAAAGAGGTAAAAGTACTCCCGTACCCCGCAGATGTAAATGCTATCTATCCGATCACGTACGAAAGCACGCTCGTTATTCCGGAGTCCCCGCTTTACATGAACTATGGATATGCGGTTACGGGTATTGCTGCCAATGCGTTCAAGAACATCACAGACATCAAGGTGGTATCAATACCGCAATCTGTCCGTAGCATTGAAGCTGGTGCCTTCTCGGGTTGTACGAATGTGGAGAATGTGTTCTTCCTCTGGAACGACCCTACAACGGTTACTTGGGCAGATGGAAACGTAGGTGCAGAATTTGCAACGGCTGCAAGCGGTAACACAAAAATCTTCGTCCCCGAAGGAAAATTATTAGCTTATCAGGCATGGGCACCGGCATGGGCAG
Source organism: Bacteroidales bacterium UBA3717 (assembly GCA_002372695.1). Classification (GTDB taxonomy): domain Bacteria; phylum Bacteroidota; class Bacteroidia; order Bacteroidales; family Paludibacteraceae; genus Colicola. Next base: position 39,410 of record DFHS01000015.1, on the reverse strand, counting down.
GTTGCATGGTTGAAAGCGCATTTGAGGATGTTACGGCTTCACAAGATCCTCACGATGTCGTTTTCTACCGCACTTATTACAACAGTTCTAAAGATTTAATGCTGCCGCCTGATGTATGGGCATACGTAGGCTATGTAGAAAACGAAGAGTTCAAGTTGCATACCATTGCTTTCGACGGAGAGATCGTACCTGCCGGAACGGCTGTAGTGCTGCGCTCTTTCTCGCCGGAATACCGCTTGATTGCTATGAAGCCTGTGGCTGAGCCTTACACAGGCACGAACCAACTCCGCGGTACGGATGTGAATATTCCGAGAACCAGTGTTGGAAATAATGGCGAAAATGTTTACGTTCTTGGTAAGGAAGCTTGGATTGGAGGCAACCGTCAAGAGGGCATGGGTCTGTACAAGTACACCGGCGCAACCTTAGGCGCACACAAGGCATATCTCATCTATGATGGTTCTGGTTCCGGTTCAAGCAATCAGCAAAATGCCCCTGTACGCTTCCTCTTCAATCGTGACGAACAGGCTACGGGCTTTGAGAGTGTTCAAGAGGGTAATGCATCCTGCTCCAAGATCCTGCGTGACGGTCAGTTGATCATCATTAAGGACAACAAGGAGTACAACGCGCAAGGTCTAATCATAAAATAAGGAGGACACTACTATGACAAAAAATATGTATATCCAACCCTCTGTTTCCGTAACAGAAATGCTGATGGTTCAAACTCTGTGCGCAAGCGGCGGTTCAGGTTCTACAACCTTTTCGCCTCTGAACTCAGGCGCAACGACGGATGTGCAGCTATAATCAAATCAGCAAATCAACCCTGGCGTAGAGACCAACGTCCAGTGGTAATTATCCCAACTATTTCATTTTTTCAGAGGGAGCGGCCGCAAGACCGCTCTCTTGTTTTTCTCCCTCTTGCACGCTATCCGCAGGCTTATAAGGGGGCAGCACATTTGCTTTCTGCATGGCTCCTTTCTGCTCATTGTTAATATTTTCTAAAAAATATTTGCATATATCGAAAAAAAGCATTACCTTTGCACCCGATTTTGAGTATTTTGTATCTGAGATTTGAACATTTTGTATAAATAATTTGAGCATTATGGAGTTCAAAAGAAAACAATTTGACATTGTATTATCCCGCATTAAAGAGCCGCGCGGGAAGATTCAAGTGATTATTGGTCCAAGGCAAGTCGGTAAATCAACTCTCATGGATCAAGTGTTGGCAAAAAGTCCTTTACCGTATACTTTAGCTAAAGCAGACAACGTGGATCCAAATGATCGCCATTGGATCAAGCGCGTATGGGAATCCGCGCGCGGTACAATGGTTGTAAAAAATCTACATGAGTATTTATTAGTCATCGACGAGATTCAAAAAATATCCAATTGGAGTGAGGCCGTTAAGGAAGAATGGGATTTGGATTGCAGCAGTAAAATTAATCTCAAGGTTGTCATACTCGGTTCGTCACGACTGATGATTCAGTCTGGATTAAGTGAATCTCTATCTGGGCGATATGAGTTGATTCGTATGGGGCATTGGTCGTACTCGGAAATGCGTGATGCGTTTAATGTATCGTTAGACCAATATATATACTATGGAGGCTATCCCGGTGCAACTCAATTCGTTAACGATGAGGCGCGTTGGAAACGTTACATCAAAGATAGTATCATCACTCCTGCTGTTGAGCGTGATATCAAATTGACTGCTAATATATACAAACCAGTATTGATGAAGCGACTTTTCAAACTCAGTAGTAATTATTCCGCCCAGGAGTTGTCTTTGACCAAGATGCTCGGCCAGTTGCAGGATGCGGGGAATGTGACTACATTAGCAAACTACTTGGGCATTTTAGACCAGTGTCAGTTAGTCTGCGGATTGCAGAAATATGCTAACGATGAAGCGCGTAAGTATAACTCTTCACCCAAATATCAGGTCTTTAATAATGCCCTGCTTACCGCTAACAAACGCACGAAGTTTGAGGCTGTCCGTATGGACCCGGAAGAATGGGGAAGATGGGTGGAATCTGCTATTGGAGCTCATTTGTTAAGTGCTGCGGAAGAGCAAGATTATCAAGTCTTTTATTGGCGGGAAAGAGATAAAGAAGTAGATTTTATTGTTGCTACGGACGAGGGTTGTGTGGCTTTTGAGGTAAAAAGCGGTAGGCGTAAGATGAATAGCGGGATGGCGGAGTTTGAAAAAGCATTCAAACCTAATCATTCCTATATTATCGGGACGGGTGGCATCAGTCTGGAAGATTTTCTGCTATCTGATGTCGAGCGGTGGCTCTAATTTTCGCCTTACTCCCTCAAAATCCCCATAAATAGGTATTGCACATGTCCGCAAAAAGCAGTAATTTTGCACCGCAAAATTTTAACAAGCAGAAGACAGCATGCAGAATATCAAAATCGCCGTCATAGGCCTGGCTCAGAGCGGCAAATCCGCCCTCGCCTCTGCCCTCCAGAAACTGGCGGACAAAGGTACGCACAGCCTGCAATTCACGGAGGTACACAACCCCGACGAGCTGCACGGTCATTCATATGACGTGGTGCTTCAGGTGGTGGACTCCACGAGGCTTGAGGAGTCGCTTCTCCTCACTCCGCACATCATCGACGAGCATGAGAAGATCGTCCTTGCCATCGGCCGTTACGACCTCTTGCTGGCAACCGACCACTCGCTGGATATCCCGAAAATGCAGCAACTCATCGGTGTACCCACCTGCCGCGTCTCCGCGCAGAAGAACTATGGTCTGGAGGAGTGCCTGACGTTGATAGAAGACACAGCGGCTAAGCCGCTTTCTACGGCGCACCCGATCTACCACCTCCGCGACCAGGGCGACGACGACGCCTACCGCGCCTACGTCCACGGTGTCCTGACCCAGACGCTGACCCACGCCAAGAACGACCCGCACCGGACGCGTCTGGAGAAGATCGACAAGGTGCTCACGAACCCCTGGCTCGGTTTCCCGATCATGATGGCGGTGCTGTATTTCGTGTTCTGGTGCACCTTCACCCTCGGCGCTTATCCGCAGGAGTGGATAGAGAACGGCATCAACGCGCTCTGCGAGCTCGCTCATGCGCACATGGCGGACGGCTGGTTCTCGGGTCTGCTCATCGACGGCGTGCTGCAGGGCGTCGGAGCCGTGCTTGCCTTCCTGCCGAATATCATCATCCTTTTCTTCTTCATCTCCCTGATGGAGGACTCGGGCTACATGGCGCGCGAGGCGTTTATCATGGATACCGTTATGCACCGCGTTGGTCTTCACGGACGTTCGTTCGTGCCGATGCTCATGGGTTTCGGGTGCAACGTACCGGCGATCATGGCAGCGCGCGACATTCAGAACCCCAAGGACCGCGTCCTGACGATGCTCATGGTGCCGTTCATGTCCTGCTCCGCAAGGCTGCCGGTATATATGCTTTTTGTAGATACTTTCTTCGCGAACTATAAAGCCCTCGTCATGATCTCCCTCTACGCGATAGGTATCTGCCTGTCCGTGCTCTTTGCCGTGGTGATGAAGAAGACCCCGTGGTTCCGGCAGGATGACGACGACTCCGTCAACGAGTTGCCGGAGTTCCGCCTGCCGAAAGCCCGCGCCACCGCTGCGCATATATGGGAACGTGTGGCGGACTACCTCCAGAAGATCTGTACCGTCATCCTTTGGGCGTCGATCATCATCTGGGCACTCGAATATTTCCCTTCGCAGGACCTCAACGACCTCGAGAACTCCTACCTCGCCTCCATCGGCAAGGCCGTCTCGCCGCTCCTGGAGCCGCTTGGCTTTGACTGGAAGATGTCCGTCTGCCTCCTCACCGGTCTGCCTGCCAAGGAAGCCATCGTCTCCACCCTCGCTATCCTCTATGGCGGCGATATAGCTACCGCAGGCTTCACGCCTCTCACGGCGTTCTCTTTCCTGCTCTTCGTCCTGCTCTATTTCCCTTGCGTAGCGACGATAGCTACCCTCCGCCGCGAGGCAGGAAAAGTATGGGCGTGGTTCACCGTCTTCCACTCCCTCGCCCTCGCTTGGCTCGTCTCCTTCCTCGTCTATCAGATAGGATCCCTACTAGTGCCCTAGTATCCTAGTACCCTGGAAAAAAAATTATACAATTATGAAAAAATATCTTTTTATTATCATCTGTTCTGTATTCTGTGCTCTGTCAGTGAGCGCAGCGAACGGTCCTGCGAAGCGGTCTAACCGCCAGACGGTTGTCCTCTCTTGCGATATCCACTGTCAGGGTTGTTGCGATAAGATCATGAAGAATATCGCTTTTGAGAAAGGCGTCAAGGATCTGGTCTGCGACCTCGATACCAAGACCGTCACCCTCACCTATGACACGACCAAGACCGATCTCCCGACGCTCCTCAAGGCTTTCGAGAAGATCCACAAGCCCGCGAAACCTATACAAAAAGAAGCATCGGATCCCAAGACGGAATCCGATGCCAATTCAGGAGCTTCTACTCCCTATTAATTACTTCAGTTCTGCGAGGTATTTGATAGTACGTACCATCTGGCTGGTGTAGCTGTTCTCGTTGTCGTACCAGCTAACTACCTGTACCTGGTAGGTATCCTCGTCGATCTTAGCAACCATAGTCTGGGTAGCATCGAAGAGCGAACCGAACTTCATACCGATTACATCGCTCGAAACGATCTCATCCTCGGTGTAACCGAAGGACTCGGTCTGAGCAGCCTTCATGGCTGCGTTGATACCCTCTTTGGTGATGTCTTTACCCTTAACTACTGCTACCAGGATAGTGGTCGAACCCGTAGGAGTCGGAACGCGTTGTGCGCTACCGATCAGCTTACCGTTCAGCTCCGGAATAACCAGACCGATAGCTTTTGCAGCACCGGTAGAGTTCGGAACGATGTTCTGTGCACCTGCACGGCTACGACGGAGATCACCCTTACGCTGCGGACCGTCGAGAATCATCTGGTCGCCGGTGTAAGCGTGGATAGTGCTCATGATACCGCTCTGGATCGGAGCGTATTTGTGAAGAGCTGCTGCCATCGGAGCGAGGCAGTTGGTCGTACAAGAAGCAGCGGAGATAATCTTATCTGCCGGAGTCAGGGTCTTGTGGTTTACGTTGTAAACGATGGTCGGAAGGTCGTTTCCTGCAGGAGCAGAGATAACTACTTTCTTTGCACCGGCCTGGATATGAGCCTCTGCTTTTGCTTTCGAGGTATAGAAACCGGTACACTCGAGAACTACGTCGATGCCCAGCTCACCCCACGGCAGCTCAGCTGCGTTCGGCTTAGCGTAGATAGTGATCTCCTTGCCGTCAACAGTGATCGAACCCGGAGTAACGACAGTCTTGCCGTCCTCTGCGAGAACTGCGTCCTTGTAAGTTACAGTGTGCTTACCCTCACCGAACTTGCCTGCGAAACCACCCTGAGCGGTGTCATATTTCAGAAGGTGAGCCAACATTTTCGGGCTGGTAAGGTCGTTGATGGCAACTACCTCGTAACCCTCAGCCTCGAACATCTGACGGAAAGCCAGACGACCAATACGGCCAAAGCCGTTAATTGCTACTTTTGTCATAATTGTAGATTAATTTAAGTTATTTGTGTATTAATTGTTTTTCCTTGTCAAAGCTCTTTTCTTTGAAAAGCGCCACAAAATTACTGCTTTTTTTGCACGTATGCAAATAATTCGTCCAAAAATCTTATTTTTGTAATCTATTTTTTGCAAAACAGTCTTTCTACTTTGAGCGTAGCGGTCTTTCTACTTTCGACTCTCTATTTCCTCCCGAAATCCGCCGGTATCTCTCCCCAGGCTTTCGTGTCCCATTTGTATATCGGCGTGGTCCAAGTGTTGTCATGCAGCCACATCTCCGCTTTCCGTACCATGAAGAACAAGTCCTGGTTCTTGGCCGACCACTCGATCTTGGTCTTGCATCGTTTCTGGCGTACCCACGCGAGCGCCGTCACGGAATCCGTATAGATAACCCAAGGAAGGTTATATTTCTTGATATACGCCAAGCCCAATACCAAGGCCAAGAACTCGCCGATATTATTCGTCCCTTCGACGAACGGACCGCGGTGAAAGACCTCCGTGCCGGTATCCGCTATCACGCCGCGAAACTCCATGACACCGGGGTTGCCGCTGCATGCAGCATCCACCGCCAGAGCCGGTAATATAGGTTTTGAAGTACTCATTGTTTTGTAGTCCCTTTGGGAATCGAACCCAAATCTGAGCTTTAGGAGAGCCCTGTTCTATCCATTGAACTAAGAGACCAATATTATTAGCACCTTGAAGGGAACTCCCCGTACTCCTCGAAGGTATAGTTCAGGAAGTCGTTCATCGGTTTCGCAGCCTTTGCTATATCGGTAATTTTATCGATGAAATCGGGAGAAATGACCTCTTCGTCGCTCAGCGGCACACTAAAGGTGTACATCTTATGTTTGAGCCATTCGGCGTGCACGAAGTCCGGGTCAAACCCTGCCGGCACTTTCTTCAGTCCCGTACCCCAGTAACTGTCAAAATCCTGCGCAAAATATCTCTTCCATTGCTTGCTGCCCATGATTGCCTCGACCTCTTCGTAGTTCGCCTCAATCTCCGTGCGCAGGGCTTTCAGCAGCTCTTTGGACGGATCCCATATACCTCCGGTAAACATGCATTGTCCCGGTTGGATATGTACGTAGTAGCCGCCTCGCATGGATTTCTTGCCCCAGGTCTTCGGCTGACCGGGTACACCGGTAGCGGGAAAACAACCGAACCACTCCTTGTACGGCCGCTTGTCCGCCGAGAAACGGATGTCGCGGTTGATGCGCCAGATACAGTCCTTCGGCTGCAGGCCTTCGAGCGTCGGATCGATCTTCGTCAGACGGGCGATATACTCCGTTGAAAACGCAACAAATCGATCCCGGCACGCTTGGTACCGAGCCCGGTTGGCGTCAAACCACTCCTTGTTGTTATTGACCGCTAACTCCGCCAGAAATTCTAAGGTCTCTTTCATTTTTTTTTGTAATAACGTGATCACGTAATTACGAATTACGATAATTTTTTAATACACCGTATAAGCGCTTCGCGCCAGTGCGGTATCTCCACGCCGAAGGTCTTTTTGAACTTCGATTTGTCTAAGACGCTATAGTGCGGCCGCGGGGTCTTGTATTGATATTCCTCCGATAAAATCGGGCGAACTTGACATTTTTTGATACCGGCAAGCTCATGAATAGCGATCGTGAAATCGTACCAGGAGCACACGCCTTCGTTCGTGAAATGATATACGCCCGGATGCCATGCCGGCGTCTCGATGACCGTGAAGATCGCCCATGCCAAGTCGGCCGCGTAGGTCGGCGTACCGATCTGGTCAAAGACCACACCGAACTTCTCTTTCTCTTGCCCCAGACGGATCATCGTCTTCACGAAGTTATTGCCGTACGTCGAGTAGAGCCATGCCGTACGGAGGATCACCGCTTCGGGGCACGCTGCCAGCAGGTTCTTCTCGCCCATGTATTTCGTTCGGCCGTACGCCGTGCGCGGTGCTACCGGGTCGCTCTCGCGGCAAGGTACATGCTCATCGCCGGAGAAGACATAATCGGTGCTGATATGAATCACCTTCACGCCCTGGCTGCCTAATACAGCTAAGGCGTCAGCGTTGATCTTCTGCGCCGTCGCCTCATCTTCCTCTGCCTTGTCCACATTCGTATAAGCTGCACAATTGACGATCAGATCGATGGAATGTGCCTCGACGAATGCCGACACCGCTGCTTTGTCCGTGATATCCAACAAATAGGTATCGTCCGCTTGGATGACGTCCGTGAAGAAATATTGATGCTTCCCGTGCTCCTTACTCAGCACCCTCATCTCATTTCCCAACTGCCCGTTACTACCTGTAATTAGTATTTTCATAAAGTTATTTACGATATAGCGATATTACGTAATTACGACATTTTAAAATGGAGAATCGAATTCTGCCATTTTAGGATGTTTCTTGTCCTTCTCGCTAATGATGCGCAACTCTGCGGGGACTTGCCAGTCGATGGCTAAATCCGGGTCGCTCAGCAGCAGTCCGCCATCCGCCTCAGGATGGTAGAGGTTATCGCATTTATAGGTGAAGATCGCCTGATTGCTCAGCACCGAGAAGCCGTGCGCAAAGCCCCGGGGAATGAAGAACTGCCGTTTGTTATCTTCGCTCAGCTCTACGCTGAACCACTGGCCGAAAGTAGGACTGTCCTTGCGCAGATCAACCGCTACGTCCAGTACTCTGCCGACCGTGCAGCATACTAATTTCGCCTGACTGTACGGCGGACGCTGGAAATGCAGCCCGCGTACGACACCGTACGACGAACAGCTTTGGTTGTCCTGTACAAACTGCGCATCGATACCCGCCTCGCGGTAACGCTGCTCGTTATACGTCTCTACAAAATACCCCCGCGCATCCTTGAATACCTGCGGCTCAATGACCAGTAATCCCTCAATCGGTGTCTTGATAATATTCATAAAATCCTGTACGATTTAGCCATTTACGATGAACCATTTGCAAAAAAGCGTGCAAATTTACTGCTTTTTTTTGACATACGCAAGTATTTGCGAATTTTTACACAAAAAAGGCTAAAGGGAATAGGTGAAGGGTAGGCATTGGCAGCGATAAGCTCTCCTGCGGCTGGCGCGGTCGTATGGAGAGATAGCGTAGGAGATTTTGATTCCGGCGTCGAAGAGGGCGGCTTCTTTGACGAGTTTGCGCCCCTGCCGGTTCGCCTCCATGACCGGCGTGAGGAGCCGTTGCAGCGGGAAGCCGTCCCGCGTGTCGCTGAGCATGATCAGGCTCACTGCCTCGCTTTGCGAAGCCGTATGCTTGCTGAAACAATAGTCGAAATATGCGCCTACCATGATATACGAGCGGTAGGACTTGCTCCATGTCTTGATCGGGATGGCATAGCCCGCTTCAATCGCCGCCCACCATTGTACGGTAGGTAGGCTCAGCTTGCCGCTCTGCGTCATCTCAAAATCCCGCGAAGCGGCTAAAGGGTACGACTCCTCGACGATATTGTCGTAATCCGGATAGTAAACCGCGAGCGCCGCGTGCCGGACGGTCTGCTTCCATCCGTTCGCCAGCGGAAAGACCGCCTTGGCGCCCGCTAAGAAATGAAAACCCTTCGCCGTCAGCGCCAGTTGCAACGGGATGCCGACCGAGTATGTCGTGTACCGCTCGTTGAGGTCGCGGATGGAGTAGAGGATATCCATCTGCTCGTTCTCCACGTCGATGGTGGTGTAGGCGTCCTCGTAGTTCGTCTTACCGAGCGAAGCGTTATGCATATCGATCGTCACACCGGCACGAAAACCGATCACGTACGGCGAGAAATAGTCGTAGTACACATGTGCTCCGCCTTGCGCCCCGACGCGTCTCTCGATGTACTCTGTCTTCCCGTTCCATCCGGCGACACCGCCGTGCAGACCCATTTCGAAAAAGTGCTCGGCATGCAACAGGACGGGCAGAAGAAGCAATATGACGATTCCTGTTTTTCTCATAGCACGACCTTCTTTTCCGTCCATACTTCTTTGCCTTTTACGTAGCGGTAGAGATAGACGCCGCGCGTCATCTGTCCTTCGCTCACAGGCATACCTTGACTATTGTATATCTGCACCCGCGCAGGTGCATCTTCGGGGCCTTCAATCTCGATGATATTCGACCAGATGCTGCGGCCGTCGTCCAACCGTACGTTCAGCTGGAACACGCCCTGCAACTCGTTATGCTCGGAGTAGTCATCGCCGGTCGCACCGGGGATGGCCTGCTCGTTCTTATACCACTGGAACGCCGTCGCTGTCTGAGCCGGGAAATACTCCCGCAAGGCTACATTATTGCATAGCAGCTGCCAGTCGTATTTATTGACGATGATCAGCCACAATTTCTCGCAATGGAACGTATCCAGACGCAGCACATAGTTCGTGCCGGTACACTCCGTCCATTTCGGGTGTGGCATTTCCCGTTCTTGCGTCTCTGCTTGTTCAAACACAAAAGTCTGATCGCCTATCGTCCACGTAAAAGGCATCAAAGTGTCGCAAACCGTGGTGTCAGCGGTAATAGTCACCACATTGGGACAACACACTTGTGTACCTAAAGTCAGTACACGGAGCAGACTGTCACAGCCCCGTTGATCCTTATACAGAATCTCATAGGTAGCAGGTTCTGTAAACAGCGTATCCCGCCAGCGATACGGCATCAAAGTGTCGCAGACCGTCGTGTCTGCCCGTTCGTTCACTATCTCCGGGCATGGCGGTACAGGCGGCTCAGGTGGTTCGGGCGGTTCGGGTTTCTCGCAATGGATGGTACTGAGCGTATAGACGTGCTCTATACTGTCGCAGTCCCGCGGACTCTTCTCCATCCATCGTTTCTCGCCTGCTTCTTCAAACACCATTCCCCGCCATGTAAAAGGCATCAAGGTGTCACAGACGGTGGTGTCAGCCGTAACGGTTAATACCTCCGGGCAAGGCGGTACAGGCGGTGTCGGCGGTTCTGGTGGCTCACACTCGTTGACGCTCAGCAGGAACGGATCGCTTACGGCTCGGCAGTTGATGCTCTCGATATTTCCATCGCCGGAGACGGCAACTTTATACCAACCAGAGTCGGCTTTTTGAATGGCGTCAAAGCTGAGGATTCCTCCGTTGAAACCGGACATTTCTGCCCATGTGACGCTGTCCGTCGAGTGCCACCATTTATAGGCTAAAGGTTCAGCAAACGTACCATCGTTGGTAAAGTTGGCGGTTAGGGTGGTCGCTGTGTTTTCACACACTTCCGCCTCGCCTTCTATCGTCACCGGCGGTGCACACAGGTGGATCTCGATGTCGTCCAATACAAAGTCATTACCGCTACCATTTATGGGTACATTATTAAAAATGGTGAGTTTCACACGAGAGATGTTTTCCGGCACGGTGAAGTTCATACCGATGAGCTGCCAGTGTGCAGAATACTGCCAAGACGAATTATCTCCGATAAAAGCGGAGTCAAATGGTATATCGCCAGTGTCGTAGGTTGCCAGTTCGGTCCCCGAAGAGGGATCGGTCAGCACAAACTTCATCCGCGGATAGATATCATCCCTGTTAGGGTTCATATAATGTCCCCAAGTCATGACATTCGCTACATAAGCGGAGAATGTGAGACGCGAACCGGGGCAGAGACCTTCTATCGTGGTGGTATAGAAAGGCGCATTGTCCCCTCGTCCGTCTATCTGTAAGAGATAGCCTTTTGTCTTGTCGTTCGGATAAGTGTGGTCATCCATGATATGCCACTGAATCCCATTTTTGTATCCTTGTTTGGTTACCAAAAACTTTCCGCTACTCATCCCGCTTGTCCGGCTCAAACAGGGAATATAATTGGAGGACATGCCAAGTACAGCCGCCCGCGCAGCGTCGGCATCAGAAATCACTTCCGGATCATCCGGGTCATTACCGCCGAAATCCTCCCGGAAGAGGAGTATTCCGTCGATGCAGAGATCCTCCGTACATTTGTTCACTTTTAATAGGAACGGATCGCTCATGGCACGGCAGTTGATATTCTCAATATTCCCGTCTCCGGAGACGGCTACTTTGTACCATCCCGAATCGGCTTTTTGGATAGCATCGATACTCGGATTTTTACCGATGAAATCGGGTCTTTCTGTCCATGTGACGCTGTCCGTCGAGTGCCACCATTTATAAGTTAATGGTTCGGCAAAGGTACCATCGTTGGTAAAGTTGGCAGTGAGGGTTGTTGAGGTGTTTGTACACACTTCCGTCTCTCCTTCTATCGTCACCGGCGGTGCGCAGAGGTGGATCTCGATGTCGTCTAACGCAAAGTCATTACCGGATCCATTGCGCGCGACGTCATTGTAGATATACATCTGAATCGACTCGATACCATCGGGAACCACGAAGTTCATACCGACCAACTGCCATTCAGCCGATAACTGGTTATCCCGCGCATATTTCCAAGTCTCCGGCGTGCCGTACCGCCAGTCGGGCTGGATGTCGCCGGTGGATTTCTCGGCCAAGACGGCACCGGTAGTTGGGTCCTTGAGCACGAATTTCATGCGCGGAAAGACATAACTGCCGCCGAAATAATCCAGCTGTCCGGCATAGTGCACATTGACTACATAGGCGCTGAAGGTTAATTTGCTTCCTGCGCAAAGTCCGTCTATGGTCTTGCTGTAGAACGGCTCTGCGCCGCCCATTCCGTCCACCTCCAGGAGATAACCTCGTGTATAGTCTCCGGGATAGGTATGGTCGTCCTGTAGATGCCATTGGATACCATTATGCCAGCCTTGTTTACGGACGGTATAATTACCGCTACCCAAGCGGTTGCCAGAGTTATGGTACTGTGAACTCATACCCGGTACACTCAGCGAACTCACCGCCGGATCGTTCGGGTCATTTCCTCCGAAATCCTCCCGGAAAAGGAGTGTCCCGTCGATGCAGAGTGGCTCTACACATTCGTTCACGCGCAGTCGGAACGGTTCACTTATGGCGCGGCAGTTCAAAGTCTCAATATTTCCGGCACCCGATACAGCCGCTTTATACCAACCGGAATCGGCTTTCTGAACACCGTTGATGGCGATATTTTCTCCGTTGAAACCGGATATTTCTGTCCATTCGACGCTATCTGTGGAGTGCCACCATTTGTACTCCAGCGGCTCCGCCATCGTGCCATCGTTGGTAACTTGAGCACTCAAACTTAGCGTCCCTTCCTCGCAAATCTCACTCTCGCCGACGATCTCCGGCTTCGGCAGGCACAGGTGGATCTCGATGTCATCCAGCGCGAAGTCGTTGCCACTCGTTTGAACTACGTTATTTTGGATACTCAGTTTTACGGCACTCACACCTTCCGGCACCGTGAAATTCATACCTACCAGCTGCCATTCAGCACTCTCCTGCCATTTCTTACGGGCACTTCCGTCTATGGTTGACGGACTCCAGTCATGCGCGATGGTATCCGTGTTATGGCGTGCCAGTTCTTCGCCGGTACTGAAATCGGTGATGACAAAAGTGATCTTGGGAAGGTAAGAAGTGCGGCCTTGCTTTTTCCATGCGGCGTATTGTCCGGCGGTCTCCAGATTCGCCATGTAGGCAGAGAAGGTCAACTTCATCCCCGGACATAAACCGTCCATGATTGTCTCGTAGAAAGCCTGCGTACCTCCTTTGCCGTCAACCTCCAGAAGATATCCCCTTGTCTTGTCATTGGGATACGTGTGGTCGTCCATGATATGCCAAACGGAATAATCATTGAGCGTCGAGTTGCGGTATCCTTCTTTCGTTACGAGGTACTTGCCGGATTCCATGGCGCTTGCTCCGGGCTCAAGGACATAAATCTGCGAATAACTCATGCCAGGAACTGGCTCCATGCTGACCACAGGATCGGACGGGTCATTGCCGCCGAAATCTTCGCGGAAGAGAAGCGTCCCATCCATGCAAAGCGTCTCCTCCTGCGCCATCATCGGCAGCGCAAGCGTCCAACACAGTACTATGTACAAGAGCCGTTTCATTTGTCCGTCCAAACCTTTGCGCCTGCAAAGGTACTGCTTTTTTTTGATATATGCAAATAATTATCTCTTAATTCATTATTTTCTATATCATTTCATCATTGCGCACATGCATCGTCTGCGTTGGACGGTAGTCTGACCGGGCCAAAGAGAGATTGCCACTTTTACCCCTGCCGACCACGGCCTGACGGCACTCGTCTTATCCGTACCGACCAGACCTTGATATTCGCTCATGAAGGTATAGTGATTGCGCTCGGTAGCAAAGCCGATAGGAATATGTTTGCCCGATTTCATCGATGCAAAATCCATCGGCATCCATTGTACATAAGCTGCCACCACCAGCTGCGCTCTCTCGCTTAAACGCATGACCATACCGGCTTCCCCGTATGCCGATAAACCCAGCGGTCGGATTCTGGAACCGAACGAAGCCTCATGGCGGGGATAATTCTCCGTCTCAAACCGTCCGGGCAGGTCATGGAGCAGCAGTCTCCATTGTTCATACCATCCCGTATGGGTCACTTTGCCTGAGAGGAGGGTATAGGTGGATCGCAGTGGGACAGAGAGTAACGCTCCTACTGCCGCATGTAGCCCGTAGCGGGCGTCCGTACTGGCGAAATGGCGGAAACGCAGACCTATCGGCACCTGCAACAACCACATCTGCTCACGCTCCTTCCAGTCGTTGAAGGATGCCCGGTGGGTGTATTCTTCGCCCATGTAGTCTCGCAGTCGTCCGTCATCGGCGCCGGTACGCCATTCCATCGGTTCGGTCAGCATGGCGGTGGTAGCGATACGCGTGAGCCGGACTCCTGTCTGCAGACCCGCTATCGGAAGGAAGAACCACGTATAGCCTGCGCCGACAGAGAACGAAGGAGAGACAAACGTCCTTCCGCCGTCTAACTCATAACCCAGACCGCCTACGCCGCCACCGATCTCTATGTCGATATAATGGCTCGGAGAGAACGCGTTTTGCGACCAGCTCATGCCTCCTCCGGTCCCCAACAACCAGAGAACCAGCACCCATACCCTATGACTTGCGCGAATTTTCATCGGTTATATCTATTGTATCTTTTGCCCCGTAGCCGTGTATCGTTGATCGCCTACCACCAGCACTAATTGCCCGTTCTCGATAATTTTTCTACACGGCAGTTGGTCACTTAGCACCTCTTCTATCCCTTGCGTGGGGTACATCGCGTAGAGACAGCTCCGATATACCGTGCCATCCGGCGTCGTCATCTCCACCTGATAGATGCCGTCCAGCGAAGGGTTCTCGTGGAGAAACTGGTCGGTCTCACCGTTTAGCATCACCCCGTCGCGGTACCACTGATATGCCACAAAAGTAAGTTCGCCTTCGGTGTGCATACCGCTGTTATCTACATAGACCACGTCCTCTCCTTTGCGCCGTACGTAGCCGTCCAGGTTGATCGTAAAGGTCATCTTCTGCGGCTTCGCCTGCTTGCATTTCTCCGGCACGTCTTCATCGGTATAAAAGCGGATTGTCACCTCCTGCGGCCCCAGGGGCACACGTTTGGGCAGTGGTACTTCTATGACATCCTCTTCCGGCAGAAAAGCACCGATGGAATCGCGAAAACCTGCTTCTTTGGAGGTCTGTGGGAAATAGAGGTCGAATCGCTCCGGCGTACCGCTGATGACCGTATAGGCAATCTTCATACTGTTCTCCGTCTCGCATACTGACACTTTCGGTACGACCTCCACTGCCGGCACCGGCAGTACCTCACTCACCAGCGTCACGTCCATCGGACAGCCTTCGTGAGTCTCATCTGCGGCTACAAAATGCTCTTCGTCTCCGGTAAAACGGAAGGTTTGCGTATGTCCGTCTGCAAACGTATAGGTGTACTCGTACGGCAGATCGCCGGCGCAGATGACAATACGCTCTGTCTTCTTCTCGGCTCTGCCGAAACGCCAGGAGGCTTTGCCTTCCGAGACTTGCCATTCGCCCTCGCAGAGGATGTTCTTTACTGCTCTTTGCAAGAAGATACTCACCGGTGCCGTCAGCCGGTACTTCCCTAACGGAATAGTGGTGCTTAGTACGGGCGCGTCTATATGGAGCGTGTCAAACGGCTTCGTGTCCGTACTGCCGCGATAGAGCAGCCAGCAATAGGTGAACACACTGCCCGCGCTGCCCTTCGCCGGCTCCTCTTCGCGGATGAGGGCGGTTATCTCGTCCGGTACGCCGGCATCTGAGCAAACCTGCAAATCAAACGGCTCAATACTGCCGGCGTTATATCCGCCGTAAATGGTGATACTCACGCTACCCCTTGAACTCAGCCAGTCCATCAGACCCGTATCGTCCTTCACTTGGCGAGTGAAGACATACGTATTACCCGCCTCCATTAGTATGTTTTCCAAGGGCAGGGAGGTCGTGTCGCTCTGAGGAATCTCCTCTCCGTTGCAGAGCCATCGGTAGGAGTAAATCCCGTTTCCGCCGGAGACGGTATCTGTCTCATGAATCGTTTCCATACATTCCTCAGAGCACAGGTTTCGGTTGAAACTCTCGATGGAACCGGGGTCTATTGCTTCAAACACCACCACTACATGCGGGTTTCGGGACTCGGTCATACTGGCCTTGCACGCCTCTTCCCGGACGCTTCGCGTGAAGGTATAAGTGCCGGGTTTGTCGAAGCTATAAGTCACCGAAGGTGTCTCCACTTGTTCTCCGTCGATATACAAGGGGTTTCGGGTGTCTTCCGGTACGGGTTTCCAGGTCCGTTCTTCTACGATCCATTCGCTCCTTTTGAGCATCCATTTATAGTGGAACACCTCTCCTCCTCCTGACGCGTCTTGAATACTCTGTATGGTGGTCGTCATCGGCAGTATGCCGTAGAGCGTGTCGGGTTGCTCTTTTAGTTCTCCCGGGTCGAACTCTTTTCGCACTTTCAGAAACAACCGCCCTTGCGAGCGGGTCCACTCGGTCTTGCACTGTACGTCATGTACATCGCGGCGGAAGGCATAATCGCCCGGTACGTCGGTCGGCATGGCCCATGCGTTATAATCCTCTTGACAGAGCCGGATAGTATCCATCGGCAGGTAGGTCTTGGTACCGTCTTCCGCGGTGATCACCGTGTCGCGGATGAGCCGGTATTGGTAGCTGTACTGCCCGTCCTTCTGCTCGTCATCCTTGCCGCCGCTGGCCTCCTTGCCGTTGTTGTTCTTCTCTTTAAACTTTACCTCCTCCTCGTTCCAACAGGCACTATAATACCCGTTCAGGATTCCGGCATCGAAGGCTTCGTAGCCCTTCACGATGGTATATACCTGCTTCACGGCCGGACCGCAACTGATGGTCAGGATTACCTCCTGGTTGCCGCAAGGGCGTTTCACCAAAGCTGATGCTCCTTTGGGGTTGGAGATATAGATAACATCCGGACTCGGCGAGTACCATTCTCCGGAACCAAAAGCCGAACTGTTCAGCCTCTCCAGACCGATACTGTTCCGCGGGCTGTTTCCTTCTGACGGCGCTCCTACACCTTCCGCACGCATGATCGGCACGGTCTCTGCATCCAGATAAACGGACTTGACGGAAAGCTCCGAAGCAATGTGGTTGCCAAAACAAACCAACTGCGGATGACTTTCATAGCCTCCTGCGGTGCACCGCCATTCATTTTCAGGATTCTCATAATAAGGACTGAATTCACCGATGAAATCGGACGATTTGGCGATGGCGTATCGGGTGTTGTCCGTGAGGATCGGATCCGAACCTCCGTAACCTGTAGCGTACATACGCGTCAGTTGCTGATCGAAATAAACCATCGTCAAATTAGTCTCCGGGGCTTCGTTCTTGCCGAACAATGCGCCTACATGGTCAGATCCCTTGCAATAACCCATGTTGTAGCAGTTATCCAAAACCGCTGAGGCGTGGTTATAGCCCACCAGTCCGCCTACATGATTATTGCCGTCGGTGATGATTCCGGCGTTGTACGAATAGCTGATACTGCCATGATTAGAGCCTGCCAAGCCACCTATATTATCTCCGTTATGGGCGATGATATGCGCCATATTAAAGCAATGATGTATCTGTCCGCGGTTGGTACCGGTCAGGCATCCTACATTGCTCGCCGCGTCGGTCATGATCTGCCCTTGCGCGATGCCCAGATGATGAACGACCGCCGCGTTCCCGCATTCGGCTAAGAGTCCGGCACCTGTAGGTAAAAGCGAGGAGAGAATATACAGGTTATATATCACATGGTTGGCTCCGTCCAACTCGCCCTGAAACGGTTTGGTGGCACTGCCTATCGGTTCCCAACTCGGAGGAGTCGCGCTGCTGCCGCCTAAATCAATATCTGCGGCCAGAAGCACTCTCTTCCCCGAGAAATCATCCGTACGGCTCGCTGCGGCTATCCAAGCCAACTCTTCTGCAGTATGGATAGTGTATGTCTGTCCGTTGAAATCGGGCATTTGTGTACCTCCGTTCCAGGGAGTCAAGCTCTGTGCAAAGATATGAGCCGCCCCTAATACCATGCTTATCAGCACAGTATTGATCCACATAAATACGCGTGTCATAAAATCTTGCTTACTCGATGCGTTTACCGGTTATATCATAGATGCCTTGCGGCGTAATAAAGAGAAGTCGTCCTTCAATAATGGCTTTTTGCTCTGCCCCCTCCGAGCCGGTTTCTTCTACTCCCGTAACGACATGGTGTGCATCCGGATCCCCCGGGATGATCGGTGGTGTCGGGATCAGTTCGTTACCGTCGAACTGCAACTCTCCGCTGTAACCCAAGGTGGCGAAATCTCCCACATAGACGTGCAGCGGGGTGTTGTTCTCATCCAAAACAGACAATACATATGTGTACCGCGAAGCCTCATCCAGCCCCGTTACCTTGAATGAGAGAGTGTAGGGAGTACTGCTTTCCGCATGAACCATGGCAGCATTTTTTCTTTCCGGAGCGGAGAAACTGATACCGAGAAGTTGTCCATGCGTTCCGAGAGTCAGTTTGCAGAAGACGGCGCCGTCCTTGTATATATCTATCTGATAGGAATGTGCGGCGGAGTCTGTCGGCCATGTAAAGTCGGCGGTCGTCGTTCCCGGATCGACGGTTACAGAGCGTTGTATAATTTCTTCGCCGTCCAAAGCCACGATGCGGAATCGGGACCAGTATTGCGCAGACCTGTATGCCGCTACACTCCCGGACAGCACATGTACCGTAGCGGTATCCGGCACGCCGTCAAACGTACCATCATAGATGAGCGGCGGCTGGGAGGCATAGCAGGTGATGTCCGTTACTAACGAATCTCCGAAGAAACAATCCTGACCGAGAATAGATACATTCTTGCCGATAACAATGGTCTGCAACTCGCTCCAGTTGGCAAAAGTACTCATCCCCGTTGCAACCAACTTGTCGTTCAGAACCAGGTGTTTCGGGCTGGTGGACAAAGATAATTGATTGAAAACGCCATCACCTAACACGTTGAGCGAAGACGGCAAAACCACCGTATCCAACGGACAATTACCGAACGCACTATTTCCGATATTGGTTACCGAATTAGGGATTTTTATCGATCGCAACGCCGAGCAGCCGTTAAACGCTTTCTGGGGAATGACGGTCAGTCCTGCCGGCAGTCTGACGGAGTCTAAGGCTTCGCAAAGGTTGCATAACTGCTCCGGAATCTCCTGCAGACCGGCCGGTAAAACCAGCTGTTTCAGCTTCTTGCAACCCGCAAAAGCACTCGCGCCGATACTCGTCACTCCTTCGGGGATATGGATTTTCTGCAACCGGGAGCAATTCGTAAAAGCACTCGCGCCGATGGCTTTGACCGTCTCCGGCAGGGTGATGGAGTCGTTGTACATAAATTTGCACAACATATTCGGTATATATTCCACCGAGTCGCCGAAAATGATATAGCTGAAATGGCACTCTCCCGGGACGTCCGATTCATATCGGATGAAATCATTTGCGTGTATCGCTTCCCAAACCATCACTTTGGAGGCACTATTATAGTTTTCCGATCCGAAAGCCTCCCATCCCATGGTCTTGAAGGTCTTGGGGAAGAAAACGGTATCCCCTAAATTGGTACAATTGTAGAAAGCCATATTCCCGATGGATTCGAGACAATCTGACCATCTGACCTTTCTCAAAGCGGTGCAAAAAATGAACGCCTGAGTGTCGATCGTCTTGATTCCTTTGCCCAGATTGACAGTAGTCATCTTGGTACATTCCTGAAAAGCATACGCACCTATACTGACCACGCTGTCCGGTAGCACAATCGACTGCAGGTTATAACACCCGTGGAAAGCGTTCGCGCAGATAGAAGTGAGCCCTTCCGGGAAGGAGACGGTCTTCACATACTCCCTCTTCGGATAGTTACTCAAATCGTCCGACGTCATCGCTCCGCGGCCTTCGATCACTACATGCCCCGTGCCCGAATCCAGCGTGTACGTCAACTCCGGTCCCACACTGCCGGTATAGACCGTCGCAAAACCATTACCTGCCATCAGAGGCAGAATAACCAAGAGTACAAAGATTGTCTTTTTCATAGGTTTTTATGTTTAATTAACGGGTATTATTTTATTGCCGTCCAAGGAATATACCTCGCCGTTATGCTGAATGAGAATCGGCTCGTTTTCTCCGGTTTCAACGCTTTTTTTCGGTTCTTCGGAGGAGAGCGTAACAGGATCTTTCTTTTCCGAATCCCGAAGATAAATCACCCCTCCGGAGACCATTGCGGTTATTATCAGCAAAGCGGCTATTCCTATATAAATATTTCCGGTATTATTTTTCATTGGATTAGCTTGTTTCTATTCAATCCGTTTGCCTTGCACATCGTACATCCGTCCTTCGTACATCAGATAGATCTGTCCGTTCAAGAGAATTTTTCGTATTTGCGGATAGGTACCGATGAAATCGGATGTTTCTTCAAGACTTGTGGTTATCTCCTGCCCTGTTTCACTATCGGCAGTATGGAAGCAACCGGAGACCGTGCTAATCGTCTGACTGCTGCTGTCTTCGCCGCTAATAGTGTACCAATAATCGGTATTGGCCTGCAGCCCGTCCAGAGTATAGAAGAACAGCCGCTCCGAATAGGTGCTGTCTGCATCTTCCTGAGCGCGTGCCGGTGCATGGGAAACAAAATGCAGACCGGTTACCACACCGTTGCGGTCAAAAGTGATATAAAACGCCTCTTCCGTGTGCGCGCTGTCTTCATAAACATGAAGTACATAAGTCTCTGCGTTTGGTACAGATTTCCAACTGAACAAGGCATTGTGCGCATCTGCCATCACCGGAAAGAGATCACTACCGTCGTGGTTTTGAGCCAGACGGACTGCTTTGCCGACATAGCGGTTATCTATGGTTATGGACGGAGTCCCGTATGCCAGACAATAATATCCGCCATTCGTTCCATTCGGGGTAGAGGTCCAATAACGAGCTGTTTGCGAAGCATATACCTTCGTACAATAATCTTGGCTCTGCCAGTCCTTTGTCCGCTCGTACGTAATCGGCAGAAAAACAGCCCCTGCCATTTCCATCAGCGTCCACTCGTCAGTCGTATAGTTATTGGGAGCGGCAGTAGAGTCTGTACTGTTGGAGGGTTTGAAATGCAAGCCGGCAGGAATAACCCAGTTATCCGGCAGCAGAATAGAACCGTTCACGCCGTTCACCGTTCCGTTGGCATAGAGCGAAGCGGCGTTTTCGCGTCCCCGGTAGAGGTATTCCCACTCGTCCTTGGTCATTGTACGCCATAGGTTACGAGCATTGCCGCCATTACTGATGGCATTATTCCCCCATTCGTTATAGGAACCATAATTGCTGTTTTTCGTGCTGCTGGCTGTGGGATTATTACCTGTCCCCCAACCAAAGAGATCCAGCCATCCTTCATAGGTCCATACCCATCCGTCAACCGAGTACTGATAGCTTCTGATACGCTCGTTTGCCGTACCTACAAAATCCCATTGGTTCTCGGCGAAACGCCATGTGTTTGTGCTAGGTTGGTACTGTAAGTTGCCACGCGAGAAAGCCACCGTGTCGGTTGCGCTGATGGCAAACTTACCCCTCAATGCACCTTCCGTCGCCTGCAAGTTGCTTGCCATCATCGTCAGGCAAACAAGAATAATACATACTTTCGTTTTCATATAACTGTCAACTATCAATTATCAATTATCAACTGTCCTTGTACATTGTACATTGTCCCTTTGTACATTATATAGATTTGTCCGTTGCGGAGGAATTTGACAGGAGTATTTGTACCATTTTCCTCGATGAAATCGATTCCTTCCGCATTTCCTCTGGTGAAGAATGTGCCATTCGCGGTATCTATAAGCAGTCCCACTTCGTCATAGGCTTCGAGGGTGTACCAATACTGTGTACCGGGCAACAGGTTTTCTATTGTGGTACTCAATACCGGCGCGCTCCACAAGGAGGCAGGTGCGCGGCGAGGCGCTTTGGAGAAGTCAATGGAAATCAGCGTTCCGTCAGCAGCCAAGTGGAGAGTACATACTTTCTCTGTCTGCGCTTCGTCCGCCCAGATAATGAGCGTGTAGGAAGCACCTCCGCTGACAGCCGGCCACGTGAAAGTAGCCGTATTCTCTTCGGGTTCAATCTCCAGGTTCTCTTCTGTCGGCGTTTTTACGGTATCAACTTCTGCACTCAGTTGGGTGTAGTAGTAGCGTGCCATGTATTGCGCATTCACAGGATCAAAAATGCCGTATTTGTTTTCTGACACGTGGTGTGCAGTCAGGATACGCGCTTTCATCGCTTCGGGGTTGAGCCAGCCGGTGTAGAGGAGCTGGTTTGTTTCCTGAATTCCGAACGATGCAGGTGAGAGCACAGGCTCCGTTTCCAACAAAGCTCCGTACGTCAGATTGTAGGCCTCGTTGCGCAACTCGTAGTGTACTATATTGCCGGATTCATCGAGAGAAATAACCGGTAAAGTAGCCGCGCCGCGATAGGAAGAATTCGCGAATTCCCATGCGTTGTTTGTATCCGACCAGTTGTAGGTCTCGCGGAAATACCAGTCGGCATTGTCGTCTTCATAATGCATGATCTGTTTGGTCTTCGGCACCAATGAGGTTGCCGTATTGTCCAGACGGTAGTAAATCTGCTCGACAGGGCGTCCCTGTTCATCATAAGAGACATTTCCGAGACCGTCATTCGTCAATTGGAAATCAGTCCACCCATTAGATGAGCCGCCGTATTGCGAAACAGCAACGCAATCATACTGCGTGCCGTCGTCCGGACGATAGAAGTAACGGTATTTCCAATACGGGATATTGCCTGTATTGCTCCATGTGTACCACTCGATGCGCTGCGTCAAACGGCCGAGGACGTCGTAGGTGGGCTGGTTGCGGATGATCTTGTCACAAATAAGTGTTGTTGAATAATAGTCCCAATGATAGGCGTGCTGCTCTGTAAAAGTGCCGAATTCATCGAATATATCGAAGGTGTCGGTGAAGAGTTCCAGTCCCTCGGTCCGGTTTCCGGGAACAACCATACTTGAGTTTTCCTTTCTCCAAAAATAGCGCGATGCTTCTTTCTTACAATCAGGCTCGGGGAAGTAAGTAACATCTTTCCGATATGTCAGTTCCCAGGTAGCCGTAGAGTCCACATATTGATAGAAATACATGTGTTGTTGATGAGCCTCTATATCTTCTTGTACCTCGGCATAGTATTCACGTTCCATACCGGCTTTACCTCCTCCGAGCTTATAATACCAGTCAGGTAGAGGTTGAGCCAGAGTCTGCCAGGACTTGGTGCCGTCTCCATTATCCGCCATCTCTGCTGTCTTGATACGCAGGTACAAACCGATTTCCTCATCATAAGTGAAGGTATAGAGGTATTTCTCCTCCCAAATGTTCCCTTCCGGATCATTACTGATATATTCTATAGTAGAGGCGGGTGTTCCGTCGGAATTAAATGTGGTTTCCTCGCGGCTGTAGTTTAACAAATTCCAAGTGAAGTTTTTGGTATCCAATTTTTCCCGCTTACGCGACATGTCGAAATTATTGGAGTAGTAGCGTTGTGTTTCGCGGATTGTATCGTAATGGTAGCCTCCGCCTTGTCTAGTAATAAGTATCGTTTGTCTATATTCGTCGTTATGGATTTTCTCTTCGAATGTAGTCCATCCTCCATAGGCAGGATCTTCACGGTCGGAACGGCTGTAAATTTCCTCGCCGTTGTCGTATTCCTTTCGCTCGTAGCACCACATGCCTTGGGAGTTAATGAACGAATCCACCTCCAATGCGATATTGTAATTCTCATCGTAGCGAATACAATGGTGTCGTTTCAGACTGTCGTTGGTGTAGCTGTTCTCCAGCGTCAGCAAGGTGGTTTTCCCTCCTATGCTTCTCATAGGACGGGTACGGATTATCCATTCGCGCTCTTGCTTGGAAAGACATACCTTACCCGACCGCTCGGAATGAATCTCGCTGATACACAGATTTGTAGCACGGTCAATCCGTCGCTCGATGTTTTCGGTGAACACGAGATTTCCTTGCTCATCGTAAGTATAAGAGGTCTCTACACTACGTGCTGTTGGTTCATCGCGTATTGTTATTGTTTGCCGTCCATAGGTGTTTTTGCCTTCTGTATTCCGTTTGATTTCGGCTTTCACCCAAGCGTTTTCAGCGCCCATTGGAGTGTAGTCGGTTATGTCCACTTGGAAAGAAGCTATTTCGCCGTTCTCATGATAGGTGTGGTTAGATTCACGGGTAGACATATACAGAATATGATTGCGGTAATAATTGCGTACCACGCTTTCGGAGTTCGTTTCCCACTTGCGTGCAGACGCGTTATATTTATAGGTATAGTCAACCGAAACAGAATCATTCTCTGTACGAACGGTGCGGTTGTATGGCGTCCATTCCATGCCGGTCTTCATTCCTGTCTGCTCGTCATAGACGGTGTTGAGACGGAAAGTGATGTAGTCATAATTGCGAATCTGACGAATAAGCCTTCCTTCCTCGTCATAGACGTTACGCACGCTGTCCTTCATATACAACTCTTTCTGTGCCGGATCACGGTATTCAACATACTGAAGCGAGTCAAATGTATCATAATATCCGCGTTTTGCACGCATGGACTCTTTCATGTACAAGCCACTGTCCACTTTGGTGTACAAGGTCTTGGTCGGCATCAACATATATGTCGTGTCATGCCATGTGTCGCGCTCCACGCTGAGCACTTCAACGGTGTCATCCGTGTACCTGTAAGCCGTGTAATGGTCCGGACGGGCCTCCTCCGGGTCATTTTCCACCGTATAGGTTGGATAGGAATATACCACACTGTCCAGACGCCAAGCATACTTGTCCGCCAAGTCACTTTGCGCGTAGGCGCACGTTCCTTTTAATACTACCATTGCTGCGATGAGCAAACCGATGTGTTTTGAGGTCTTCATATCTCTACTGATTTTTTGATGTTTTCTTGTACAATTTTCCGAGGGCTATTTTACCCTTTGAAATTCGGTGCAAAATTACTGCTTTTTTTCGACATGTGCAAATTTTGTAGTTGTACGAGGCGGTTTTTCTAAATTTGTAAGTACTTGAATATCAGGCAGTTGCAAATCGCTGTCTCGGAAATAGTTGTACGAGCGACGAAGAGGGCTTGCGAAGGGTTGTAATCTTACGTGGTAATCCACCTCTTCGAAGCTGATTTCCTCCACTTCAACTTGATTTTCTCTGGCTCGTTTGGCTTCTTTTTGGAGCTGGCGATAGATGGCTACATAGACGTATTGATAAAAGCGAGAATAGGCCTTGAAACCTTCTTCGGGTTTTCCGCCGCCTTTATAGACGGTGAAATAGTGGTGGAAGAACCGAATCCGCCATTCGATACCCTCCGGCGTGTGGTCTTTTTCCAATGCGTGCGCACGCCGTTGTGCCTCTTTGATCAGCTCTCTGTTGGCTACGCAGGCTTCCGGCCAGTATTTCGGGAAATGGAAGGTATATAATTCAAACAATCCCTCTCTGAACCGCGAGGGACGAACGACGATCCGCTTCTTGTATTTACAGCCCTCTTTCGCTGAATCCATCGCGCCCAGCAGAAAATCCACGCCCGCACACATATGACAGTAGTACACACCCCTTTTATGAGGCGTGGAACCAGCCGGCAGCGGCACAAATTCAAAACCGCTACCCTTCAATCGCTCAATTACCTTTGTTTTCAGATGTTTGGACATAGTTTGTAAAGTATTGACAATCAGTTAAATAGGTGCTATTACGATTTAATAAAGTCTAGAATGAGTCAGTTGCGGAGCTGTCCCGCGTCCTTTTCGGGGTTGAAATCGTCTGCAAAGATACGAATTTTTTATCAAAAATGCAAATTTTCCCATAGAAAAACATTTTTTTATATAATAATTTGCATAAATGCAAAAGTTTTACTACCTTTGCAGGCGGAAATATGCCCCACCCCGGCTCTCCCCATGGAGGGGAGGAGGGGAGAGAAAAAAAGAAGATTAGGAAATGATGTTTAAGCTGAGATATATAAGTGTTGGAGTAATTTTTGCTGTGGCGATTATGAGCTGCGGCAGGAGGGGTTCTGCGGCGGTGGAGAAGTTGGAGCAGGGGGAGGCGAATTATAAGGCGGGGACATCATCTAATTATGCGAGCCATTATGAGGAGTCGGTTTATTACCTGAAACAGGCGGAAGAGGCGTTTCTGGATGTCGATCCTACGGCGTTATCGCCGGAGATGCAGGGAAAGCGGACGAAGTTGTTGGGGCTGACGTGGTTTCATTTGGGAAACACGTCCGAGAGCGAGATGCTGTACGAGATCGCCAAGGAATACTACCGCAAGTCCGTTCCGCTGCTTCGGGAGAGTAAGAACCTTACTTATCTGGCTTGCGCGTACCGGGACATCGCGCGTACGACGGCGCTGACGGAGGGGGAGCAGGATAGTGTGCTGTATTATTTTGACGAAGCAGAACGTTTTGCGCGCGAGGCGCAGAGTACGGTTCTTGAGCTGGATATACGGGCGTACCGGTATCAGCTTTGTTTTCCGGACAGCATCCCTCAGCGGTTGGAAGTATGCCGTAGGCTGGCGGAGGAGTTTGGTGCGCACGCGAGGTATTCGGAGATCGTGGAGCTCCTTCTGAGCGAAGCGGAGACCGATTCGGCGGCGTATTATCTGGAGCGTTTGCAACCGAAGGACTCCGCGTATGCCTATTGGTTTGAGCAGAGTTACACCTATCTGCAGAGTAAGATCTTGCAGCAAGAAGGCAAGTCGGGCGAGGCGTATTCGCTTTTGTTGGATCTGTACGATAGGAAGATCGAGGAGTTGCGTCGCGATGCGGGTTCGCGGACGTATGCGCTGACGCTTCATTATGATGTCGCGCGTGAGCAGCAGTTGGCGCAAGAGGCGCTTCGTGAGCGGTCGTGGCAAAGGAAGATCTCGTTGGTGCTGATCTTGTTGTTGGTACTTTCCGTGGCGTTGTTCTTGGTTTCCTGGCGGTACTGGCAGCACCATAAAAAGGAACAGGCTGCGGCTTTGCGGGCGTTGCAGGACAAGTATGCGCAGCAACTTCAGTTGGCTCTGGAGCGGTTGAAGCAGAAAGTGAATTTGACGCGAGAGATGGAGCTGCAGCGGCTTCGGGGTAATGAGCCGGAGTTTCCGAAATGGCTGCAGACCTACCGTGACGAGCAGTTGACGCTCAGTAAGGAGAGTATAGACGAACTTATCGGTTCGATGGATACCGCTTTGGACGGGGCTATCAGCAGGTTAAGGAAGGAGTATCCGGCTTTGACGGAGTCCGATATGCAGTTTGCTATCCTGAGTATCATCGGCGCTTCGGACAGCGATATGGGTATCTTGCTGAACGTCCAGAAGCAGACTATCTACCACCGCCGCCAGATCGTGCGCAAGCATGTGGATCCCGCCATCGAAGATATAGACGCGTGGCTCAGGAAATATATCCTTACTCCTAAACTCTAATCCCTGATTTCTTTGATTTCTTCGTAGGTAAAACCTCGTTGAAGGAGGAAACGGAGACGTTTGTCTTCGGAGTCGCTTTTGCGGGCACGGATGAGCTTGCGTAAGTTGTCAAAATACGCGGTTTCATCGATGTTTTCCAACGCAGAACGTATCTCTGATTCGGGAAGTTGCAAAGCCCGCAGACCTGCCTGTATCTTGAGACGCCCCCAAGACTGGTAGGCGACCTTGTCATGGACGTACGCTTCGCAGAAACGCCGGTCGTTGAGGAAGTTGTCGGCGTAGAGATTTTGCTCGATGGAATCGGCGATTTCTGCATCTTGCAGGCCCCACTCGTAGAGCTTGCGCCGTACGTTAGCGGCGCAATGTTCCGCGCGGGCACAATAGGCTTGGGCTTTAGCGAGCCATTCGAGCTTCGATAATTCGGTCTTTGCCATAAATATCTTTGTGGATTTGGATGTCGGTATAGCCAAGGCTGTCAAGCATGGCGGATAGTTGGGGTCCGAAGGCTTCGTTGATCTCGAAGAAGAGGAGGAGGGGGTTGGAGTTTGGGCTTCGCCTTGTTTGAAGTTCTGCGATGCGGCGGTAGAATTTCAAGGGATCAGCGTCGGGGACGAAGAGGGCGGAGTAGGGTTCGAAATTCAGGACGTTCGGTCGCATGGAGGTTTTTTCCGACTCGCAGATATAGGGAGGGTTGGAAACGACGATATTTACCATTGGGTCATTTACCATGTACCATTTATGGAGATATTTGGTCATTTGGTCAGAGAAGATATCTGCGACTTGGAAGTTGACCTCGACCTTATTGCGGCGGGCATTCTCACGCGCTGTTTCGATCGCTTCGGGCGAGATGTCGATGCCGGTGACGGACCATGAGGGATGCGCTTTTTTGAGGGCGATGGCGATACAGCCCGAGCCGGTACCTACGTCGAGGACATTTACCATTTGGTCATTTACCATTTGGACATTTATTCTCTCGACGAGTTCGGCGGTTTCGGGGCGGGGAATGAGGGTAGCAGGAGTGACGAGAAGGTCGAGGCCGCACCATAAGGTATGCCCGAAAATATACTGAATCGGCTCAAAATGCAGGAGCCGGGAGATGATTTCCTGCGATTTCTCTTGCATAATTGGAGAAAAAGCAGTATCTTTGCACCCGAATTGCAATTCGGTGCGGCTTTTGCCGGTGAGTTCTTCCATGATCCACCACGCCAGAGAGCGGGCTTCGTCCTCCGGATAAGCCGTCTGAAGTTGCGAACTGATTTGACTGATTATTTGTTTCACGGTGCAAAGTTACAAAAAAATAATGAAATACGCAAATTTTGCTTATGAATTACGAACAATATATAGCTCGATGCATTGAAATTGCCCGTCGCGGGGAGTATTATGTGGCGCCGAATCCGATGGTGGGAGCGGTGCTGGTGGACGGGAACGGACGCGTCCTTGCGGAGGGATGGCATGAGCGGTTTGGCGAAGGGCACGCGGAGGTGAATTGTTTTAAGAGCCTCGAGAAATCGAAATATCGCGATATCGATTTATCGAAATGTACGTTGTTTGTTAGTCTGGAGCCGTGCAGCCATTACGGGAAGACGCCGCCATGCGCGAAGTTGATTATCGAGAAGGGCGTCGGGAGAGTTGTTGTCGGGATGTTAGACCCGAACCCGTTGGTAGCCGGAAGAGGTGTGAAGATGCTTCGAGAGGCAGGGATAGAGGTGGTGGTCGGTGTACTGGAGAAAGAGTGCCGGGAGCTGAACAAGCGGTTTCTGATGCTGCATGAGCACCACCGGCCGTATGTGGTTCTTAAATGGGCGCAGACGGGGGACGGATTTATAGACCGCCTTCGGCTGACAGACCGCTTCGCTGACAGACCGATTCACCTCAATGGTGCTCTTGCAATATCGACGGAGCGGACGAAGGCGATAGTGCATCGGATGCGGGCGGAAAATATGGCGATTATGGTGGGGACGAATACAGTGATTATGGATAACCCGCGGCTGATGACGACTCATTGGGAGGGTCGCAACCCGATACGCGTGACGGTCGATCGGCATGGACGGATACCGATGGAATCGAAGATTTTTGAGCGGAAGGAGAGTGATTACGCAGGAATCGACCCGGTGATTGTTTATCGCGAGAGGACCGACTGGGAGTATATCTTGGAGGATCTCGCGGGAAGGGGTATTCACTCGATTATGGTCGAAGGCGGGACGACGTTGTTGAACCATATTATTGAGACGGGTCTCTGGGACGAGATGCATATCGAGGTGGCGCCGGAGATCACGATCGGCGAAGGAGTAGCGGCTCCAAACGTCAATCTGTCCGATTTCATCGGGGATTTGGAGACCGTCGATGGTCACCAACTATATACTATTTATCGTGAATCACTCTGATTACCGGGAGTCACTCTAACCAGTAGATGTCCTTATCGGTAATCAGCACCCATACTCCTCCCGGAATCTTCGTGAAGATGAGCGGTTGTTCGTCCTCTTGGAGAGTTGGTTTCCTTCCCGGGAGCGTCTCAAAGGTGATGGTCTCACCATTGAGAGGATCGATATAAGCGGGTTGGGGGGAACGCAGCGGGAGAGCCATCTCCACGAGTGTTCGTTTCATGCTGACGATCGCGCTATCGGGAGCGGCTTTTCTCCGTCCGGCAGCAATCTGCAAGAGCGGCGTCATCTCGCGGATGGTCTTCGGTGCAGGACTGTTGGCGATGCTTTGCTGGGCAAACGCATTGAGGACGGACTCCTGCATCAGGCGGATGGTATCTACAGCCTGGCTTCGCAGCTCCAGACGTGCGCACCGACCGAGAAGTGAACCGTCCATCTTTCCGGAAATATCTTTTCCTTTGCGATAATCGCTTATCTGCGCAGCGAGGAGTCGGTGTTCTTTCTCCAGATCGCTGTATAGCTGCTCGTACACGTGTTCCTGCTCATGTAGAAAATTTGACGCCCACTTGCTGTAGTCCCATATAGCTATATCGTTTTGCAAAAAATCCGTGTAGGTCAGTCCGTCCAGGCGGTAGAGCGCGATAGGTTCCTTGCGAAAACGGGGCGAGTAGGAAGGGATAGCTTGGAGCGACAGAGCCGTCCGATAGGCGGCGATGTCGGTGTCGAGACTGTCGGCAGCGAGCCGCAAAGCCTGCAAGAGGAGCCGCTCTTCGGGCTGGAGATGGAGATGGGCACTTTTCTCGCGTGTGTAGCGGTCGAGAAACTGTCGGAAGAGCGTCTGACACCGGTTATAGCGTTCGGACATCCGGATGAAAGAGAAATGGATGGAGTCACAGGCTACTTGTCGGTGTTTGATATCCTCCAACCGCGGACGGATAAACTGCTCCAAGGCCGCGTATTCGATGCGTTTCTGCCCATTAGCGAGTTCGGCATACTGCCATCCCGGAAGCTTCTGATCCAGGGCAAAATGTAGGCAGTTTCCGTAGAAGAGTTTCGATTGATAGAGCAGGGTGCTCAGCTCTAAATAGTGGTGCAGCGGATCCCGTGAGGGGATGAGGCCGTAGCAGAGATTACCCAGATGGTAGTAGATACTGGCGTATTCCGGGTGCCAGTATTGGTAGTCCATGAGCAGGTATATCGCTTCGTAGGGGCTCATCTCCTGCGCTTGTTCCAGCACCACGCTGTATTTCTCCTGCGCCTTTGAGGAAAAGGCAAAGAGGAAACCGAAAATAATGATTATGACCGATTTTTTCATATTATCCGTTAATTAGAAATCCAACACTTTTATCTCTACTCGTCGGTTGATAGCGCGGTTCGCTTCGCTGTCGTTCGCTACGAGGGGTTTGCGTTTTCCGTATCCCACGGCTTCCATCCTCGAGGGGTCCACACCTCGCTCGATGAGCCAGGTCTGTACTGCTTTGCCGCGTAAGGAAGAGAGGCGGTCGTTGTACTGGTCGGAGCCTTGGCCGTCGGTGTGGGCGGAGAGTTCGATTCGAAGAGAGGGGTTGAGGAAGAGCAGTTGTGCCAGAGACTCCAGCTCGTCGTTGGAGCTCTCGGTTAGTTCGTAGGAGTTATACTCAAACTGAATATTGCGAAGTTGGAGCACCAGATCCTTGGTGAGCGGCGTGAGGCGGGCGTAGAGGGTTCGTTCGCGCTGGTCATCGCCCGTATTAAACAAGGTGTCGTAGAATAAGAATCCCGGAGCAGAGAGTTGCAGGGTTAGTTCCTGATTGATACGCAGGGCAGTATCCCGGCGTGTCGGTTGGCCGTCTAGGCGCATGGATACGTCTGCGAGAGGTTCTCCGGTGACGGCGTGGGTGGGAACAAAATGATGGAGGCTCTTCTTGGGGTGCAGCGGGATGTCGAGTTCGGTCTCGGTGAAGACCATCGGCCTCGCGGTATTGACCTCCAGGATGGTATCTTTGTAGTTGTCGTGCTTCAAGGGAAGCGTGTGTCTCTTGCCTAAAGCAAGGATCTCCCGTCGCGTGTTGATGATCTCCTGTGTCTCGCTGTCGTAGGTGTTGAGGGTCAGGGTTAGTTGGTCCTCAAGGGCTATCTCGCCGAAGGAGCGCTCTTGGCGTGCATCGAGGAGGTTAGTGTTGATGTCGATATAATGGTAGGAGTACCCTTTCGCCATGAGGGCCAAGCGGTAGTGTTTGTTGCGTTGGAGCGCCACTCTCCATCGTCCGGTCATGGGGTGGACGGTCGCGGTCTGGAGGAGCTGGCCGTCGGTAGCATCGTACACCAGTACTTGGCCTGAAGCGAGGGGTCTGCCGCTTTTCCTGATGACGATATTCCCGCTTGCTGCGATGATCGGCTGCGGCTGCGGCGATGTCTCTACGGGTTGCGGGAGGGTCCAGTTATGGCTATCCACCATGGTTGCGACGAAGGGTTTCCAAGGTCCGTTGTTCTTCTTGGTCTGCTCGCGGCGCAGGAAAACGAGGGTGGAGTTATCCTCAAGGATCTGCGGATGTATATCTGCAGTAGTGCTGATAATCAGCGGCGAGGCTTCGCTCCATTCTCCGTTTCTGTTCCAAGCCCGCCATATCTGGCTGGAGGAGCCGTCCGGAGAGGAGGTGACGTAGAAGAGCATGCGCTCGTCACTACTGATCGACGGCCATGACTCGTCGTTCCCGGTACTGAGGGCGTTGATCCGTTGCGGTTCGCTCCACCGCCATCCATCGGCGTGCATCTCGTACAGATCGTAACTCATCTCCGCGGACTGTTTGGCGGCAAAGAAGATCGTGAGCGAGTCCCAGCTCATTACGGAATGTTGCACGCTCCATCCGCGGCTCTCGAGCATGCGGACCTGAGGCAACTTAACCTGACCGAAAGCCATGATGCTAATCGGTAAAAAGAGAAAAAAATAGATATATCGTCTCATAGCGAGTGCAAAAGTACAAAAAAAATGGCAAATATACAAAAAAAGTAACAAATTTTTTGGTCAATTCAAAAAAAAGCAGTACTTTTGTACCCGCTTTTGTGAGAAAGCGTAATAAATGTGGCGAAGTTTTGATACAAGTATGATGCTTTAGCCACCATTGTTTAACTCTCATTTACCGGGTGGCTCGTAAATGACCAAATGGTAAATGACCAAATCGTAAATGCTTTTATGTATTTAACTTCTGAGAAGAAAGCAGAGTTGTTCGCTAAGTACGGCAACGACGCAAAAAACACCGGTTCTGCTGAGAGCCAGATCGCATTGTTCACCTTCCGTATCAACCACCTGACCGAGCACCTGAAGGAAAACCGCAAGGACTTCGGTACAGAGCGCGCGCTGACCGCTTTGGTAGGAAAGCGTCGTCGTATGTTGGATTACCTGAAGGGCAAAGACATCGAGCGTTACCGCGCGATCATCAAAGAACTCGGTATCCGTAAGTAATTTTGCGGAATTTTTTGAGAAAAGAATGGCATACACTTGCGTATGTCATTTTTTTTTACTACCTTTGCACTCGAATTAATTATGATTGAGATTAAACCATACATAGAGCATGCGGTGCTGGTGGGTCTGATAACGCCGAGCCAGCCGGAGGACAGAACGAAAGAGTACCTGGATGAGTTGGCTTTTCTCGCCGATACGCACGGCATTGTGCCGGTCAAGCGCTTCACGCAACGCCTCGACCAGCCGAACACCGCCACCTATGTCGGCGAAGGAAAACTCGAAGAGATAGACCAATATATCGCTGAGCATCATCCTATAGATGTGGTGATCTTCGATGACGAGCTCTCGCCGCGCCAGATACGAAACATAGAGAAAGCGCTGAATCACAAGGGCAAGCCGGACGTACGCGTGATAGACCGCACGATACTGATCTTGGAGATCTTCCTGCAGCGTGCGCAGACGAGTTACGCGAAGACGCAGGTGGAGATGGCGCATCTGCAATATATGCTTCCCCGCTTGACGAGGATGTGGAGCCACCTGGACCGTCAGCGCGGTGGTGGCGGCACAAATCGTGGTATGGGTGAGACGCAGATTGAGGCGGACAAGCGCGTCATCGGGCAGCGTATCGCATTGTTGCGCGAGCAGCTGAAGACCATCGACAAACAGATGGCGACGCAGCGTCAGCACCGGGGGAAGATGGTTCGTGTGGCGTTAGTGGGGTACACGAACGTGGGTAAGAGTACGCTGATGAACCTGCTGAGTAAGAGTGAGGTCTTTGCGGAGAACAAACTCTTCGCGACCTTGGACACGACGGTGCGGAAGGTGACGATCGAGAACCTGCCGTTCCTGCTGAGCGACACGGTAGGGTTCATCCGCAAGCTGCCGCACCACCTCGTCGAGTCCTTCAAATCAACCTTGGACGAAGTGCGCGAGGCAGATCTGTTGGTGCACGTAGTAGATATCAGCCACCCTAATTTTGAGGAGCAGTACGAGGTCGTGGAGCAGACGATAAGGGAGATATGCAAAGAGGAGAAGCCGACGATTGTGGTGTTTAACAAGATCGATAACTTCTCGTATGTCCCGAAAGAGGAGGACGACCTGACGCCGATGCAAAGGGAGAACTACTCGTTGGCGGATTTGCAGAAGACCTGGATGGCGCGGCTGGGCGAGGATGCGATCTTCATCTCCGCGCGCAACAAAGAGAATATCGACGCGCTGCGTGCGTTGCTGTACGACCGCATCAAGGCGATTCACGTGAAGCGGTATCCGTACAACGATTTTCTTTTCCAGAACTACGAAGAGACAGATAATTAACAATATAGTTTAACTTTAAAATTGTACCATTATGAATGAAGAATTGAAACAAGTAATGGCAGTAGCCGAGGCTTGGACGAAAGAGCCGTTTGACGCTGAGACCCGCGCACAAGTGAAGGCGATGATGGAGGCAGAGGACAAGACCGAACTCATTGATGCTTTCTATCGTACCCTCGAGTTCGGTACGGGCGGTCTGCGCGGCATCATGGGGCCGGGCACGAACCGCATGAACAAGTACATCGTTGCGATGGCAACGCAGGGTTACGCTAATTACATGCTGAAAGTACAGAAAGAAGGCGGTTTTGAGCACGTGCAGGACGGTCGCGTAGCGGTTGTCGTAGGTCACGACTGCCGTAATAACGGTCGGCTCTTTGCGGAGACGGTAGCCAATATCTTCTCTGCGAACGGCATCAAGGTGTATCTGTTTGAGAGCCTGCGTCCGACGCCGGAGGTGAGCTTCGCTATCCGGCATCTGAAATGTCAGGGCGGTGTCAACGTGACGGCTTCTCATAACCCCAAAGAGTACAACGGTTACAAGGCCTACTGGGAGGACGGTTCGCAGGTGCTGCAGCCGCATGACCAGGGTATCATCGACGAGGTGAACAAAGTGACCCTCGCGGATGTCAAATGGGAGGCGAACAAGGACCTCATCGAGATCATCGGCGGCGAGATGGACTACGACTACATGATGGCGGTTAAGTCAGTCATGATCGACCAGGAGAGTATCCTTCGTCAGAAAGACCTCAATATCGTCTATACCCCGATGCACGGTGCCGGTCGTCAGATCGTGCCGATGTGTCTCCGCTCCTGGGGATTCCAGAATATCCACGTGGTGCCCGAGCAGATGGTGATCGACGGTAACTTCCCGACGGTAGTCAGCCCGAACCCGGAGAACGCTGAGGCGATGACATTAGGTATGAAACTCGGAACCAAGCTTGGCGCCGACCTCGTTATCGCGAGTGACCCGGATGCAGACCGTATCGCTATCGTCTGCCGCAACGACAAGGGCGAGTGGGTCATCATCAACGGTAACCAGACCAACATCATGTTCCACTACTACATCATCAATAACATGAAGCGTCTGGGCAAACTCCGTCCTGATATGTATATCGTCAAGACCATCGTCACCTCGGAGCTCATCCGTAAGATCGCGGATGCTCAAGGCGTGACGCTGACGGATGAGTACACGGGCTTCAAGTGGATCGCCAACCGCATCCGTATGTGGGAAGGCAAGCGCAAGTATATCGGTGGCGGCGAGGAGTCCTTCGGTTTCCTGCCGTACGATGCTGTTCGCGACAAATGTTCGCCGTCCTCTATCTGCCTCATCTGCGAGATCGCCGCGTACGCGAAGGACAACGGCATGACGCTGTACGACTACCTGCTGAAGATCTACGCCGACTACGGCTTCCAACGCGAGACGACCATCAACGTCGTTCGTCCGGGTAAGACAGGTGCCGAGGAGATCCAGCAGATGATGAAGGACTACCGCGCTAACGCTCCGAAGGAGATCGCCGGCGAGAAGGTATGCCTCATCAAGGACTATAAGACCCTCAAGCAATGCAAACTCGAGAACGGCGAGTGGAAAGAGAGCGACATCGAGATGCCGTTGAACGCAACTTCTAACGTGCTCCAGTATTTCACCGAGGGCGGTCTGAAGGTCAGCGTTCGTCCGTCGGGTACCGAGCCGAAGATCAAGTTCTATTTCGAGATTCCGGTCAAGACCGAGATCGGTAAACCCTTCACCGGAGCCGACTACGAGCGTTGCACCGCCGAGGCGGAAGCCCGCGTTCCCGAGATTAAGAAGTCCCTCGGACTCTAATCTCCCATCTTGCATCCGCCAAGTTTGGCGGATATAAAATAAGGTACGCGCACTCGCGCGTACCTTTTTCGTCTCCTTCCACCTTTCGCCTTCTCATCCCCTTCTCGCGCATTTTTGCGCGAGCCCTTTCTTTGTTCATTGCGTCCGGATTTTATCCGGACACGGCTCCGCCGTCTTGTATGTCTGTTTCCGGCGGATTACATCCGCCGTTTTCCTTCATCTTCTTGTAAATTTGCACATACACATACGTGTACAGACTCCCGTACCCTTTTTCGCCTTCTTTTATCCCGGCGCGGTAGGCTTGGAACCGCTCTTGCCACTCTTTCGCCTCTGCCACCTCCTCCGGTGTACACTCCTCCGGCTTGCGGGCGGCTTTTTCGATGGCGTGGGCGCGTTTCTGTGCGGCCTTGATCAGTTCTCTGTTCCGCGTTGCGCCCTCGGACCACGCGCCCTCATGTTTCTGCATGAAATAGATCTGGTGTTCGCTCCCGCTCCCTTTCCGGTGTCGCGACACCAGACGCATGCCGTGACTCTCACTGTATTTCTTGCTGTCCAGTGCCCCGGTCAGTTGTTCTACGATGTTATGATACTTTACTTTTCCCATATAAATGTTTTTTAGGTTTATGTCTTTGAGTGCTTTTTCCCGTAAGGGTTTGGGATTTTGGAGATAAAAAGGACTAAAAGTTTACTTTTAAGGTATTTTTAGCAACAAAAGCACGGAAGTGCGTAGCACAAAAGCACTTAAAGGGTTTTATTGGTTTTTGTTTAATTTCAGTGAACGCAAATGGGGTTTAAGGTATTGCAATGAATTACTGTATAATTGCCATCGTGGATGCATAGTGAGCTAGACGATACCTAGACCATACCTAGACGATATACTCCAGGTCTTACTGCGGCTGGTACTCTGTCCTTTACCTCTGCAACCCCCACTTGTCCGTTTTTCTCTTTTCCGCTGCAAAGATACAAAAAAAATCTGATATATGCAAATTTTGTTCCCATTTCCGGTGATTTACAAAAACCGGCGAGGTTACCCCCCCGCCGATTTTCTTTGTTCCTTTCTTGTGCATCCTTGCGCGAGTTTTCTTTCTTGGCACTTCCGCGGGATATTATTCCGCTTGACTGTGTCTTTTTCCGCGGAATTGTATTCCGCTTTTATTTTCTTCTTTTTCCGGGCAATCCGATTGCCCGCCTTGTATGTCCGTTCCCGCGGAATTATATTCCGCCCGCCGCAAGCTGCATTGATGCAGCGTCATCCGCCTTACCTCACTTCCTGTCCTGTGACGGTATAGGTCTTATCGCCGCGGAGGATGAAGATTTCTAACCGTAATTTAATGCAGATTGCACTAAAATACGAATAAATAGCTTTGTAAACCGTTATTTAGTGCAAATTTGCACCAAAATACGGATAAATATTTGCGTAATTAAAAAAAAAGTACTACCTTTGCAGCGTTTTTAACAAAAATGCGTTATGGATTATATTCGACGTGAGATTTATTTGAACAAATTGATTGCCCGGCGCAATAATGGTGAAGTGAAAGTCATAACAGGACCGAGACGTAGCGGAAAGTCATGGCTGTTATCGCATGTGTATCATGATTATTTGGTGGAAACAGGTGTGTCGGAAGACCATATTATCGTCTTGTCCTTTGATCAGGATGATGAGAATATGCGCGAAGATTTATTGGAAGTATCGGCTCTCAAATCCTATCTCTACGAACGCATACAAGACAAAGATAATTATTATCTGATGCTCGATGAGATACAAGAGGTAACGGGTTTTGAGCGTTTGGTAAACGGACTGAATGCCAAGGAGAATGTGGATGTATATGTTACCGGCAGTAACAGTCATCTGTTGAGTTCCGATATCAATACGCTTTTCCGAGGACGAGGCGATGAGGTACATGTCTATCCTCTTTCGTTTGGCGAGTTCTGCACGAACAGAACGGAGCCTGTGAACGAACTTTGGAAGGAGTATTACACGTACGGAGGACTTCCTGGATTGCGCAATCACGGCTCTGCCGAGCAGAAAGTGAATTATCTGCAACGCCTGTGGAAAAAGACCTATTTGGCGGACGTGATAGAGCGGCATAAGTTGCGCAATGAGGATTTGTTGGAGAACTTGGCGGATGTGCTTTGTTCCTCAGTCGGCTCGCTGAATAATCCGACCAAATTAGCGAACACCATTCAATCGGTCAAGCAGCAGAAAGCCGATCGAGAGACCGTAGAAAAATATCTTTCTTATTTGGAGGATGCG
The DNA here is from genome assembly GCA_002372695.1 of Bacteroidales bacterium UBA3717. Classification (GTDB taxonomy): domain Bacteria; phylum Bacteroidota; class Bacteroidia; order Bacteroidales; family Paludibacteraceae; genus Colicola. Next base: position 885 of record DFHS01000015.1, on the reverse strand, counting down.
TTCTTGTTTGAGTCCGTCAAACGCTATGATATCAAAGGAAAGCGGTATTTTGAATCCATCAAGAAATATTACTCTGTGGATATTGGTCTGCGTAATGCACGTTTGAACTTTCGCCAGCAGGAATTGACGCATATTATGGAAAACATCGTCTATAACCATTTGCGGATTTTCGGGTATCTGGTAGATGTGGGTGTTGTGGAAGTGCGTGAGATGAAAGATGGCAAACAGCAACAAACGCAGTATGAAGTGGATTTTATTGCCACAAACGGTCAGGAGAAGTATTACATTCAATCGGCATACCGGATAGACGATGATGTCAAGCGCGAGCAGGAACTGCAATCTCTGAAACGGATAGATGACAGTTTTCGGAAGATGGTTATCGTGGGCGATGACATCGCTCCTTGGACAGACGAAAATGGCATAACGTACATCGGTCTGTTTCAATTCTTGCAAAAAGGCTTACAATCATAAAACAAACGGGCGACTCATTTATCGAGCCGCCCGTGTCCTTTCTATGTACTTGGTACTTAGTCCCTTGCTCACTTTACAAAAGCGCCCTGCGCATTGTAAACCTTCTCTCCACGGAGGATATGAATCTGACCGTTGATGAGGATCTTAGTAGGTTGCTCCGGGTTTTGAGCGGACCAAGGGATATCTGTCAAAGGGATATCTGTCTGTGTGTCCGGAAGCGGCATATCGGGATGCAGATCTTCTGCACCGGTTATCTCCGTACTGGTCTCGCCGATCCAACCGCAGACCTGCTGTACAGCGGTATAGACTTTGACGAAATGGATCGCCGGCAGGTCTTTGGGCACACCGTTTTGGTCCACTGCCCAACGAATACAAAACTTACATCCATCTGTTTTATTCGGATGATTATCGGCA
>DFHS01000014.1:0-11385 GCA_002372695.1 Bacteroidales bacterium UBA3717 | reverse complement strand
GATCTTTTCTCAAATTTGTCAGGTGCCTCGTCCGTCCAAACATGAGGAGAAAATTAGCCGCTGGTTGCAGACTTGGGCGGCGGAGCATGGTATCGAGTGTGTAGCCGATGAGGCGATGAACGTCATTATGCGCGTGCCTGCTACACCAGGATATGAAGATCACGAGGGAGTGATCCTTCAGGCGCACATGGATATGGTTTGCGAGAAGAACGGCGACGTGTCCCATGATTTCATGAATGACCCTATCGAAACCTATATCGACGGCGAATGGCTCAAAGCCAAAGGAACGACCCTCGGTGGCGACGATGGTATCGGTATCTCCATGGCGCTTGCGGCTATCACTGATCCCGAACTGCAACATCCGGCTATCGAGTGTCTCTTTACCGTGGACGAAGAGACAGGACTTACAGGCGCGATGAAGCTTCAGGACGGCATGCTCCAAAGCAAACGTCTCATCAACCTTGACTCCGAAGACGATGGCCAGATCTTCATCGGATGTGCAGGTGGTATCGACACCCTCGCTAAAATGCACTATGAACCAATTACCCTCCCTTGTGCGGGTGAAGAGCTCTGCTCGATCGAGCGTCCAGTGGACGGTCGTAGAACAATTCAGGGTGGGGTTTTGCCCATCCGTCTCTCCGTAAGCGGATTGCTTGGCGGGCACTCCGGAGATGATATCAACAAAGGCCGTGCAAACGCTAACCAACTCATTGTGTGGTTCTTGGCGCGTGTCTGGCCGCAAACGGAGATGCAACTCGCCTCTATCAACGGTGGAAACCTCCGCAACGCCATAGCACGCGAGGCACAAGCCGTGATCACGATCCCTATGGCGTACAAAGAGCAGATCCGCATCGAATGGAATCATTTTGTAGCGCAGATGGAAGGAGTCTTCGGAGAAGTGGAAAAAGACATGCGTCTGGAACTCGAAACAACGGACATGCCCGAGACCTTCATCCCTGCCGACAAAGCATACCGTCTGATCATGGCGCTCTGTGAGTGTCCGCACGGCATGATCGCTATGAGCCGTGAAATGCCCGGACTCGTCGAAACATCCACTAACCTTGCTTCTATCAAAATGAAGCAAGAACCTTCCTCCCTTCCCTTGAGGGAAGGGTCGGGGTTAGGCTCTTGTATCGAAATCAACACCTCACAGCGTTCCTCCAAAGAGCCCTCCAAGCATCATCTCAAATGGGCGGTGGAGCAAGCGCTCTCGCTGGCGTGTGATGAAGTAACCCACGGCGACGGTTACCCCGGATGGGCGCCGAACCCCAACTCACCCTTGCTCGAAGTGGTAAAGAAAGCATACGAGGATCTCTTCAAAGCAGAACCCAAAGTGCTGGCTATCCATGCCGGACTGGAGTGCGGACTTTTCCTCGAGAAGTACCCGTATCTCGACATGGTCTCCATCGGCCCGCAGATGTACGGTGTTCACTCGCCGCAGGAGCGTCTTTCTATCCCTTCCACCGAGCGTTGCTATAACTGGCTCTGCCAAACCCTCCGTCAACTATAAATCTCATGCTCTCTCTCCTCCCCTTTATGGGGAGGTCGGGAGGGGTCTAAAATTCCCCACTTTTAGGTATTGCCCATATCCGAAAAAAGCAGTAATTTTGCACCCCGAATGAAAATAGCAGTTGTTGGTATAGCGCAAAGCGGCAAAACTTCCGTCTGTGAAGCCTTGCAACGCATAGCCCCTCAGGGAATGGTCTTTGAGGAGGTGCATGACTTGGACCGGCTCCATAGCCATGCCTATGAGGTCGTTCTGCAGGTCGTCGATGCAACGCGGCTCGAGGAATCACTCATGCTCACACCGCATATCATCGACGAGGAGCAGAAGATCGTCCTCGCTATCGGTCGCTATGATCTCCTTTTGGCAACCGATCACTCCCTCAATATTCCCAAACTGCAAGAGCTGATCGGTGTGCCCACTTGCCGCCTCTCCGTCCGCCTGAATTATGGCTTGACCAACTGCTTGGAACTCGTCAAAGAGGTGGCGGCGAAACCCGCTTCTACCGCGCACCCGATCTATCACCTCCGCGACCAAGGAGATGAGGATACCTATGCCGCATATGTACATGGTGTCCTCACGCAAACGCTCACCCACGCCAAGGATGACCGCGAACAGACCCGGCTGGAGAAGATCGACCGGATCCTCACTAACCCCTGGCTCGGTTTCCCGATCATGCTCGCTATACTCTATTTCGTCTTCTGGTGTACTTTCACCTTGGGCGCATACCCGCAAGCATGGATTGAAAACGGCATCGACACCCTCTGCGGATGGCTCACCAACATCCTCGCACAACATGGAGCGGAAAGCCACTGGCTCTCATCACTCTTCATCGACGGCGTGCTCAAAGGTGTCGGAGCGGTGCTCGCTTTCCTGCCCAATATCATCATCCTCTTCTTCTTCATCTCCATCATGGAGGACAGCGGATATATGGCGCGCGAGGCGTTTATCATGGATACGGTCATGCACCGGGTCGGGCTTCACGGACGCTCCTTCGTACCTATGCTCATGGGCTTCGGTTGTAACGTGCCCGCTATCATGGCGGCAAGGGATATACAGAACCCAAAGGACCGCATTCTCACTATGCTCATGGTGCCTTTCATGTCCTGTTCGGCACGACTACCGGTCTATATGCTCTTCGTCGATACCTTCTTCCGGAACCACAAAGCCCTCGTCATGATCTCACTCTACGCGATAGGCATTTGTCTCTCCGTGCTCTTTGCTTTTATCATGAAGCGAACCCCGTGGTTCAAACAGGAGAACGACGATACCGTCAACGAGTTACCGCTCTTCCGTCTCCCCAAAGCGCGCAATACCTTCGCACATATCTGGGAGCGGGTAGCCGACTACCTGCAGAAGATCTGTACGGTCATTATATGGGCATCGATCATCATCTGGGCTTTGGAGTTTTTCCCGACTCAAAACTTGGACGACTTGGAAAACTCCTATCTCGCCATGATAGGAAAAGCCGTTTCTCCGGTTCTCGAACCACTGGGCTTTGATTGGAAAATGTCCGTCTGTCTCCTCACTGGCCTTCCTGCAAAGGAAGCGATTGTCTCCACGCTCGCTATCCTCTACGGCGGAGACCTCTCTGCCGCAGGTTTCACACCGCTCACGGCGTTCTCTTTCATGCTCTTTGTGCTGCTCTATTTCCCCTGTGTGGCTACGATTGCAACCCTCAGACGCGAAGCTGGCAAAGTCTGGGCATGGTTCACCGTCTTCCATTCCCTCGCCCTCGCCTGGCTCATCTCATTTATCGTGTATCAAATAGGAAGTTTGTTATGAAAAGAAATATCTTTGTATTAGTATCGATCTTTATCCTTTCTTTGACTCCCTCTGTGAGGAGTCTCTCTGTCTCCCTCTTTTCTCCTTTCTCCCCCTCTGAGAGGAGTCTTTCTGTCTCCCCCTTTTCTCCTTTCTCCCCCTCTGAGAGGGGGGCGGGGGGTGTCCCCGATAAGCAGGTAGTGGTCCTCTCTGTGGACATCCATTGCCAGGGCTGTATTGACAAGATCATGAAGAATATTGCCTTTGAGAAAGGCGTCAAGGACATCGTCTGTGACCTCAAAACCAAAACCGTTACCGTCACATACAATCCCTCCAAAACCGACGTCCCAACGCTCCTCAAAGCCTTCGAAAAGATCAAAAAGCCCGCTACCGTCGTCAAACCCGCTTCCGAAGGTGAATAGAGGTTCTACTATGGCTTGAGACAGCCTATTGGAACAACATATTATTTTTTGCAGAATTCGGCAAGTTGTGACCATTTCGTTCGGCAAGTTGAGATTTTTGGGAACGAGACATGGATGAGATAAATACCAATTGTCCGCCGTCCGCCTGAATGATTTTGTCCATTGCGTCCGGATTGTATCCGGACATCTCAAAAGCGTCGTCCATTAGTGCCGGATCTTATCCGGCTATCCATTCTTGGCAGTTCTGCCGATTGCCAATCGGCATTCCGCCTGTCAGCCGTCCGCCCTGTAAATCTTCGTTCCCTTTGTGTCCTTTGTGAACAAAAATTGATCCACGATGCTTTTATTTATTTTTATCTCTTTTGAATGTTTTTACTCGTCAGAGTTGCGGAGTTTGGGGATCAAACTATCTGTGTGCTTGCACACAAGGAGTTTTAGCCACAAAGTACGCATAGCGCGAAGCGCAAAAACATTCAAAAGTGTTTATCTTGATTTATTTACAAAAATCAGCAACAGTACTAATCAAAAACTCGAAAAAAGTTAACAAACTTAAACTTTTATGGGCTAAAAATTTGCGTATTTCAGAAAAAAGCAGTACATTTGCAGCGAAAAAATGTTACTAATCACAGAAAATCCTTGCAAATATGCGTTTTTTACGTTCAAAGATGAACATGCTATAGAAACAGCCTAATCAAAAAAAGTTGTACATTTGCAGCGGATTTAGGAAGGAAGTGTCGTAGTAAATGATGCAGCTCTTTTTCTCTAATGCGCTACCTCATTGACACTTATATGTCATCACAATCTGTGACGACATCCCCGCAAAAGTGTTTATCTATGTTTATGTTCGTAAATTATCGCTAATGTTAGTTAAAATACTTATATTTAATCAATTACAAGCGTTCTTTGATTTTTTGATTAGAAATGAAATATTTTTAATATTTTCTCTTTTGAGTGCTTTTAACTCGAAGAGTTGTACAAATTGGTAGTAAAAGCTATCTGTAAGCTTGCTTACATGTAGGTTTTAATGGCAATTTGAACAAGAGGCGTGCCTCTAAAAGCACACAAAAGTTATTTTTAATATTTTTTTCTAATTATCGCAACAGTACTAATCAAAAACTCGAAAAAAGTTAACAAAATTAAACTTTTATGGGCTAAAAACTTGCGTATTTCAGAAAAAAGCAGTACCTTTGCACTGGATTTGAAAAAGATTGGAAAAAATATACCCCTCTATGACACTCACTACGAATAGCATGTTCAATTTTACCCCCCCTCACGAATGGGCGTAACATAAAGAATATCAAAGAATTCGCAGTCTTGCAGGCGGCGTGTAGTCTCGTACTATACGCTGCCTTTCTTGTTCATTTTTTTATCCCGTCATGTCCTGTCTTAAACGCGGTGCTCCAACACAGGATTAACACAGGATTAACACAGGATTAACACAGCATTTGCGGCACGCCTCTTCGAGATAGCCGAGAAAAATAAACAACAAAATAAATTAACAACAAGTTTAACAATTAAAAACAAAAGAAAAATGGAAAGACTTTTTTCTCTTACTCGCGCCTTAGTGGCACGAAAACGAAAAATCTTTGCCCTCTTCTTCGCCCTCGCTGCCAGCATAGGGCTTAGTTGGGCAACCACCGTAACGTGGGACAACAGCACCTTATCAAGTATCTTCTTACACGGTGGTGAATCATTCACTGAAGGTGGTGTCACGTTGATGTCATTGAATGGAAAAATTGATGGGATGGACGGAAGTTGGATGGGGTATTCTGAAAATGCCTCATTTAAGTTCTCGACTTCTTTAGGAAACTTCACGAGGATTGAAATCACTGCAACCATTTATGGGCTTGGTGGAAGCGGTTGGAAGAAAACAAGCCCGGGTGCTGTGTGGACAGGTGATGCCAACGAAACTACATTTGGTATAAATTTTGAAAATGTCTCACAAATTGTATTTACCATCGAAGAACCCGCTCCCGCTCCGGCTATTACCAAGACGATTACTGACAACGGCATGACCTACGACATCTATGACAATGGAGTAGTGAAGGTCAGCGGTACCGGCATCGTAGCATCTCGTATTTTTGCATCAAATGATCATGACTATGTCACGAGTGTAAAGAGATTTGAGTTTGCAGATGACTGCAAGGTCTATTCTTTTGGAAGGGAGTGGTATATGTGTTATTTGTCCAACTCTCCGTTAGAGGCTGTAGATATCAAAACGCCACTTCCTTTTGTGGCAGGTAGCGAGTCTGTATTTTATAAAAAAGAGGATGGTTCGGATGAATCTGTCACGGTCACTATTACAGCACCTGCCATCGCCTCGATTAACAGAAATTTCGTTGTAAACTACGGCACTCCACAACATATTATCTTCAATATGCCTGTGACAACATTCGAGAAGAGTTGGTGCAGCTATCTTCAACAAAAAGATACCGTAACTATCCCCACCGGCTCCTTGTATCACCTACCGGCAAGTTATGTTTTCAAGGATGGATATCTCCAAGACAGATATGACGACATGGCTGCTGATGGCATGGAAGATGATTTCTGGCAGTATGAGGCTTCCGGTCTGGTAGAAGGAGTGGATTACACCCGTACCGAGGAAGAGACCGGCGTTATCACCGCGGAGAATGACACTAAAGTTTTTGGAAAAGCAGTCGTTAAATACCAAGCTCCGCAAGAGGCTCCGGCTACTTCATGGACTTTCTGGAGGTCGGATGATTTCAAGACCTTCCCTGAGTTGAAGAACGGCAGCAGTCATACATGCAAGGATGTGACGTTGAAAATCGTCGATGCCTCTTTTTACAAGTCAGGTAGTAATATCACGCTTTATACTTCGGCAACAAACGGAATTCAGTTAATTGCTCCGAAAGGAAAAATCTTCAAACAGGTTATTGCACTGGGCTGGGATCTGAGTACTCCCTTCATCTGGACAGGAGAGGCTGATACGGTAGGTATTAGCAGTAATCTTATAGGGATTTCACTTATCGAGTTTGAGTTAGATGCAGCTCCGTCTTCCGTTACTCTGCCGGAGGCTGTAACAGAACTCGTCTATACCGGCGAGGCGCAGACGCTCATCGCTGCCGGTGAGGCAGAGGGCTACACCTTCCAATATAAGGTAGGTGAGAACGGCGAGTACAGCGCCGACCTGCCTACGGTAATCAATGCCGGCACGTACACCATTGATTACAAGGCTACCAACGGCAACGAGGAGCAAGACATCACCGGCTCGCTTGAGGTATCCATCGCCAAGGCGGCACTGACCATCACCGCGGAGAACAAAGACACTATCTACGGCGATCCGGCACCTGCCTTCACCGTTACCTATACCGGTCTGCTCGGAGAGGACACCCCGGCTGTTGTCAGCGGTCTGACGCTGACAAGCGAGTATGTGCTCACCTCCAACGTAGGCGAGTACGACATCGTGCCTGCTGACGCTACGGCGCAGAACTACGCTATCTCTTACACCAAGGGTACGCTGACGGTTAACAAGGCTCCGCTGATGATCACCGCGGATGACAAAGAGGTTATCTACGGCGACGAAGCACCTGCGTTCACCGCTTCCTACAGCGGCTGGAAGAACACCGACGACGAGTCTGTCGTAAGCGGCCTGACCCTGACGAGCGAGTATGTGCTCACCTCCAACGTAGGCGAATACGACATCGTTCCCGCTAACGCAGAGGCGCAGAACTACGCTATCTCTTACACCAACGGTACGCTGACGGTTAATCAGGCTCCGCTGACCATCACCGCCGAGGACAAGTCGATGTTCTACGGCAACGAGGCTCCTGAGTTCACAGTGACCTACGCGGGCTGGAAGAACGAGGACGACGAGTCTGTTGTCAGCGGTCTCAGTTACACCTGCGCTTACGCGCCGGGCAGCTATATCGGTGCTTACAGCATCGAGCCTAACAGCGCCACGGCTCAGAACTACGCTATCACGTTCGTGGACGGTACACTGACCGTCAACCAAGCTGCGGTAATCGTATCCGGCGCCAAGGTGCAGATAGCCAAGTTCGAGGACGGTACGACCGATGCAGTTATACTCGACAAGGGTATCCTGAACGGTGTCAAACTGAATGACCCGGTTGATCATATTACCACCGCTTCGTTCAGCGATGCAACGGTAGGCGAACACAAGACGATCCGTGTGAACTATGAGCTCACCGGCGATGCGGCGCTGCTCGCTAACTACGACCTGATCCTGACCGCTGAGGACTACATAGAGGAAGGTATCATCATCGAGAACTTCGTTCCTGCCGAGGAAGGTGAGACCGAGAAAGAGGACGAGGAGGCACAGATAGAAGAAGGTATCGAGGTCTATGCGTACGGTTATTGCGACGGTAGCGGCTACAGCCTGCGTTACCACCTCAACAGCGGTAACCCCGACCAGTACAAGATCGATTTCGACGATCCGCGCTTTGAGGATGTGGACTGGACAGACCTGACCACGCCGGGTAAGGACGGTACGATCAACATCGAGATACCGGTTGACATACCGACAGGCGACTATACCTTCACGGCTACCTTCCGTGACAGCCGCTTCACGTGGCTGGAGAGCAAGCCGATGACTGTGACGTTCCATGTCAACCTGCCTGAGACCTACGTAGTGGCGCTCTTCGACAACGTAATGGCGGTGGTAGATACCTGCGAGTGCCTGACTGATATCCAGTGGTACTGGCGTGCTAACAGCACCGATCAGTGGCAAACTATCGAAGGCGCTACCGGGTATTACTACAAGCAAGAAGGCGGTCTCTCCGGAGAGTATTTCATCAAAGCGAAGATGAACGGTGTGGACACCTACACCTGCTCGCAGGACGACATGACGCTCTATGGCGATACCAAGCAGGCGAAGGTAAGTGCATACCCGAACCCGGTTGTCAACACCACCACGGTGACCATCGAGAACTCGCGTCTGTACGAACACAAGCTCCGTATCGTCAACCTGATGGGTATCGAGATGATGACTACTTCCTTCGAGGGTAACACCACTTCTGTGGAGATGGGTACCTTCCCGCAAGGACACTACATGATCTCTGTCGATGGCGTTGTAGTTAAAGTAATGAAAAAATAATGTGGAACATGGAAAATTTTAGAATCAATATGAAAGCAAATCGTATTATATCCTTGTTCGCCGCTGCGGCACTGACCCTCTCGGTCAGTGCTCAGCAGAGCGCACACGATAACTATGTTGGCGTTAATTTCGGCGGTGGGCTCAATACCATGCTCTACAAGGCGGCTAATGGTCAGCAACGCGTAGGCGGCGGTATCGATGCCGGACTGTTCTACGGCCGGTTCTTCAACAAGACCGTCGGTCTGGGCGTAGGACTCCAATACACGTGGGCAAACGCCTCGGCGTTCTATAACTACAACGAGGTCAGCACCGGTCTGACGCACCCCAACAACCCCAACACCCTCTACAACCTCAACACCACCTACACCGACTGGCGCGAGCGTCAGACAGTGGGCATGCTGAGTATCCCCGTGGAGGTGCTCTTCCGTAAGGGGCTCAGCGACCGCTGGGCGTTCATCGGCGGCGTAGGACTGTCGCTGGACTTCCCCGTACACGGCACCTACAGCCCTCAGGGCGGTACGTATGCCACCACCGGCGTCTTCCCCAAATTAGGCAACTACACCGTCTCCAACCTGCCCGAACACGGCTTTGACACCTATACCACCACCCAAGGCGGCAAGATAACCAACCTCGCCAAAGTGGGTGCTTCCGCCATTGCCGACCTCGGTTTCCGCTGTGCCTTCAACGACAACTGGGGCATGTACATGGGCGTTTATTTCGGCTACGGCTTCACGAACCTGTTAGCAGAGGCGAAGACCAACCCGATGGTGATGATCAATGCACAACAGCAGATCGACTATGCCGGCACGTTCGCGTCCGACGAGACAGCCAAAGCCAACCTCTTGCGTTGCGGGGTGAAAATCGCCTTCGACTTCGGTTGGTCGGCTAAAGTAAAAGAGGCTCCGGTTGAAGAAGTGATTCCTACTGTTAACGAGGACTCGATCCGTGCGGCACAAGAGAAAGCAGCTCGTGAGGAGCGTTTTGAGCAATACAAGAAAGAGCAGCAGGCTGTTTGTGCCGGTATGGCTCAGCCGGATGACTCCGACGCGTCCAAGGCACTCATCGCCAAAGCACAGCAGGACATCGCGGCACTTGCGTATGATCCTAATCTCTCCGAGGAAGAGAACAAAGCACGAGTAGATGCTATCCGTGACCAATTGGCTAAGGATCTGGCTGCTCAGCGCGAGAAAGACCGTCTGGCACGCGAGAAAGCGGAGAAAGAGGCGGCATGGAACGCCTTCAAGAACCGCATCGAGGGTATCAACGTCTATTTCGAGAACTCGAAAACAGTGCCCGCTATCAGCGATGAGGACAAAGCCGCTATCGACGAACTCTGCGCGTTCCTCAAAGATAACAAGGAGTACAAGGTCGTTGTCATCGGCCACACCGACAGCTACGGCGACCCCGAGCAGAACCTCCATATATGGGGTATGCAACGCGCCGAGGCACTGCGTGACTACATGGTGAAACAAGGTGCGCCGGCGGAGCAGATCCGCTGCGAGTCCAAAGGCCAGACCGAGCCCGTTGCACCCAATGACACCCGTGCTAACCGTGCTCTCAACCGCCGCGCGAACATCCGCTTCGAGTAATGAACTTTCTCTGCTCAATTGGTTATCCCAAAGAGCAACGTAACATGTAAACAGGCACCACCGCAATGGTCGGTGCCTGTTTCTTTATTATTACTGTCCGATAAAAAAATAGCAAATTATCTGGAAGGTTTGTGGACAGGAGTACGACGCAGAGCACGCGTAAGAAGCAAAGCTTCATCAAACCACTTCAAACCAATTCAAACCACCTCAAACAAAGAAAAAGCGTCCCGCAAGGACGCTTTTTCGTTTACCTGTTGAACAGAATTACTTGAGTTCTGCGAGGTATTTGATGGTACGAACCATCTGGCTGGTGTAGCTGTTCTCGTTGTCGTACCAGCTAACAACCTGTACCTGATAGGTATCCTCGTCGATCTTAGCCACCATGGTCTGGGTTGCATCGAAGAGCGAACCGAACTTCATACCGATAACATCGCTGGAAACGATCTCATCCTCGGTGTAACCGAAGGACTCGGTCTGAGCAGCCTTCATAGCAGCGTTGATACCCTCTTTGGTGATGTCTTTACCCTTAACAACTGCTACCAGGATCGTAGTAGAACCGGTCGGAGTCGGAACGCGTTGTGCGCTACCGATCAGTTTGCCGTTCAGCTCAGGGATAACGAGACCGATAGCCTTAGCTGCACCGGTGGAGTTCGGAACGATGTTCTGAGCACCTGCGCGGCTACGACGCAGATCACCCTTACGTTGCGGACCGTCGAGAATCATCTGGTCGCCGGTGTAAGCGTGAATCGTGCTCATGATACCGCTCTGGATCGGAGCGTATTTGTGAAGAGCTGCTGCCATCGGAGCCAAGCAGTTGGTCGTACAAGAAGCTGCGGAGATAACGGTATCAGCCGGAGTCAGGGTCTTGTGGTTAACGTTGTAAACGATGGTCGGGAGGTCGTTACCTGCAGGAGCAGAGATAACTACTTTCTTAGCGCCAGCCTCGATGTGTGCAGAAGCTTTAGCTTTCGAGGTGTAGAAACCGGTGCACTCGAGAACTACGTCGATGCCCAGCTCGCCCCAAGGCAGCTC